>PUNC01000207.1 GCA_003551625.1 PVC group bacterium
GGGTCACCGTCTTCGAGGCGCTCCACGAGGCCGGGGGGGTTCTCTCCTACGGGATCCCGGAGTTCCGCCTTCCCAAGGAGATCGTCCGCCGGGAGGTCGAAACCGTCCGGTCGCTGGGGGTAAAACTGGAACTCAACCGGGTGGTCGGCCCCTCGCTCGACCTCCAGGACCTGCGCCGGCGCGGGTTCCGGGCTTTCTTCATCGCCACCGGGGCGGGCCTGCCCCGCTTTATGGGCGTTCCCGGGGAGAATCTCATCGGGGTCTATTCCGCCAACGAATATCTGGCCCGGGTGAACCTGATGAAGGCCAACCTTTTTCCGGAATACGACACCCCGGTGGCCCGGGGAAAGAGGGTGGTGGTGATCGGGGGCGGAAACGTCGCGATGGACGCGGCCCGGGTGGCGGCCCGGCTGGGATCGGAGAAGGTGACGGTGATATACCGGCGCTCCCGCGCCGAGATGCCCGCCCGGATCGAGGAGATCGCGAGGGCGGAGGAGGAAGGAGTCGAGTTCCGCCTGTTGACCCTTCCGGTCCGCTACCTTTCCGACGACCGGGGAAGGGTGGAGGCGGTGGAGTGCCTGGAAATGCGGCTGGGAGAACCCGACGAGTCGGGCCGGCGCCGGCCGGTGCCGATCGAGGGCTCGGAGTTCACCCTTCCCGCCGACCTGGCGGTGGTGGCGATCGGGAACGACCCCAACCCCCTGATCGGTCGGTTCGTCCCGGATCTGAAGCAGGGACGCTGGGGAAATATCGAGGCCGACCCCGAGACCGGTCAAACTTCCATCCCGGGGGTATTCGCCGGGGGGGATATCACCACCGGGGCGGCCACGGTGATCGAGGCGATGGGGGCGGCCAAGCGCGCCGCCCGGGCGATCGATGAATACCTGAGAAACCAGTGATCCGGGAAAAGCCCACCGCCTTGGCCCCTCTTCTTAAACTACGAATCACGCGTATTTACGCAGATGCGAACCGGTTTGTTGCTCCGCACCCTGGAAAAGACTCGTAATCAGTGATCGGTTATCCGTGATCAGTAAAAGGCCCAATCCCTCGCCCCCAATTATTTGACCCCGATGAAAGACTATCGGGGCAGGCACGATAACAGGATGGACCCCGATAAAAAACCATCGGGGCAGGCACGATAATTGCTCCGCAGCCGCACCCCCCTTTTGTCTCACACGAAGGCACAAAGACACGAAGAAAAGATCTAAAAACCAAAAAGTTTAATACGATGAATAAGGGGAAAGGCGGGAAGTAACCGGAATCTATAATCTGAAATCTGCAATCCGGTTTCACCTATCAACTTATTATCTTATCAACTTATCAACTTTCTTAGGCCAGCTTGACGGCGGTTCCGTAAGCGTAGACCTCGAAGGTGTGAAGCATAAAGACGTCGACGCCGAACTTGACGTTGACCACGGCGTCGGCGCCCTTGCTGACGGCTTCCTCTTCCAGTTTCTCCAGCGCCAGTTCCCGGAGCTGGTGAAGAAGGTTGGAGTAGTCAAGGAGCATCTTGTCGACACCCCCGGGTTTCGATCCCTTTTTATCCTTCTCTTCCTCGTCGATATCGGGGATTCCCAGCGCCTGGCCGGTCACGATCTTCGGTCCCCAGGAGAGGGCGCTGGAAAAAGCGCTCTTGAGGGCCTCGATCACGCTGGCCTCGATCTTCTTGGTTCCCACCACGTTGCCCTGGACGATGCCGATCACTTCCTTGATCTCCCTTCCGGGAATATCGCGGGTGTTGGTAATGATCATCTTTTCCTCCTGTCGCGATAAGGTTTTTGGTTCCGCGATGCTGTTAAAACGCCGGCCGTCTCCGCGCCTTGGGCGGTCCTTGTCCGGTGTCAGGTTTGAATAATATCCGAATCCCGGTCCGGAAACAAGATAAGCAAGCAGGGTCCGGTCTTAAAACCGGCCGCCCGGTCTCAGCAGGAGTCGCGCCGGCCGGAAACGGCCAGGTAGATGACGGTTCCCGAACTGAAGAGGTAGAGAACCGGGTAAGAGAGCCAGAGCACGTAAACGCCCAGGAGAGAGGCTCCCGCCAGCGCCCCGCCGAGAGAATAGGCCAGCCCCCCCGGAGGCAGCCCCCCCGGGAAGGGATAGACGGCCTGCCATCCCGAGGGCAGGTTCTCAAAAAGCTCCGGGATCGAAAGCAGAACCCGTCCCGCGCTCTCCCCGCCCGCCCATACCGAGAAGAACCCGACGAGGCGCGCGGCGGCCATAAAGAGAAGGGTCATCAGCGCGAACGATAGCGCCCCCAGGGCCAGGGTGGTGGCCAGGTATCCCCAGAATCGAAAGAAATCCCGCCGCATCAATGAGGCCAGGCGATGGAAGAGATCGACGCCTCCGGCACCGGGGTTGGCGGCCGCGATCGAGGGCAGAAGAATCGTTCCGGCCAGCAGCGTGAGCAAGCCCGCCGCCAGGAAGATGCCGGCGAAGAACTGGGGGATGATGCTTATCGCCCACAGGATGGGCCCCGCCCCGGGTATTCTTGCCAGCAGATTCAGGAATACCAGGACCAGCGTCATCGCCAGGGCGAATGACAGCGGTCCCAGCGTGGAGAGCAGCAGGGCGGGGCTGCTTTTAAGGCCGCCCGACCAGGCGCTTGCCAGGGGCGGGGTTCTCTGCCGGCGCCATTCCTCGAGATTCAGGCGCGCCAGCGGCCCCGCCCCGGCAATCAGGATCAGGTAGGCGCCTATCCAGCCCAGAAGGCGGAGGGTGACGGGAAAGAAAGACAGGGAGGACTGGAAAAGGTCGCCCAGCGAGAGGAAGATTAAAAGAAACAGGCCCGCCGCCGCCAGGACGGCCGCCTGGGAGATCAGCTTGGCGGGTCGAAGCGTTCCATAGACGACCCGGAATAGGTCCTTGTAGTTCGGGCCGGGTTTCATAATCATTTTGGTTCTCTTCCGTTTAGTGAGGGTTAAAGGGGCTTATTAAGTGTCATTATATTAGATTAGTTTCCTGCCCACACAATCTGGAAGAGAACCATTCTTTTTTATTGCTGCGCGGGATTACCGGTTATCCCGGATGGGAACTGCCCCGTATTCCCGGATGATACGGGTTAAACCTTTTTCGGGCAATTAAGTTTAATTATTGAAGGGCGTGGCCATTATAATGATTTTCCGTGAAAACATCAAAAGGAGGTGAGGATATGAAGAGAAGCCTTATATTGGCGGCGGCCTGCCTTCTGGCGCTGGCCTTCGCGTCCGGGACGTTCGCCCAAGCGCCGAGGCAGCGGACGGATCGCGGCGCCTGGCGGAGGGAGGCGGTAAACTTCTGGCAGCAGGAGGAGATGATCGCCCGGCTCGGGCTGACCCCGGCCCAGAGGACCCAGCTCGACGGGATCGCGGAACGTTTCCAGGAGGAGACGGCGGAACTCCAGGCGGAACTCCGGGAAGCCCGCGGCGAGTTCAACGCTCTTATCGGGCAGCAGGACCTGAACCGCTATGAGCTCGAGACCCTGATCCGGGAGGTCGTTGATCTTCAGGCCCGGATCACCCAGCTTAATATGGAACGCCAGATCGCCATCCGCGAGGTGCTGACGGCCGAGCAGCACGCCCGCGTGGGAACGGCGAGGAGAACCCGGGCCGCCCGGGCGGCTGAGGAACGGAGCAGGACAAGGGACCGTTCCGAAGACGATTCCGAGGAGGAATAAACCCTCATCAGCGACCGATGGGCCGGCCCGGGGGAACGAGAAACCCTCGGGCCGGCCCTTTGCGCGCGCGGCCGGGAGCGGCTCAGGGCCGGATCCGTTCCAGGAGGCGCCCCGTGACTTCTCCGATTTCCTCGATCAGTCCGGCGCTCGCCGCCTTGTCCCGGACCAACTCCTCCGGCGGGATCGGACGGGCCGGCAGAAGGATGTTCCAGCAATACAGGTTTTCCTCCGGCAGCCGCGTCAGCGCCTTCTCGATCTTTTTCCGTACGATTTCCCTGGAGTATTTCGATTTTTGAAGGTACTCCCGGACTGGAAGCGAGCCGCTGATGTTGAAATACCAGAATGTATCCAGGAAGGAACAGTCGAGACGGGCGAAATCCTCGAGGATATCGTCGATTTCCCCGTCCGTCAGCGCCTGGTAGTAGTTTTCCCTCCAGGGGCGGCTTCGCCCGCCCATCTCCAGCCCCGCCCGGAGGTGGGTGGGGGTAAAGGTCAAGGAGTAGGAACCCTGCTCCACCTTTTTCAGCGCGAAATCCTTGAGAAAAGCGACCCAGATGTAGCCGGAGGTGTTGTTGACTCTGGAGATGGAGTCGAGCTTGTATTCGATCCCTCTCCGGCGGAACCCGTCGCCCAGGGCGGGAGCCCAAATCTGGACCTTCTCCCGCAGGACCACCAGGTTCTCGAAATCCGTTTCTTCAAAAGGAAGCGCGTCGGAGCTCCTCAACCGCCGCGCGATTTCTCCCAGGACCGCCTCCAGCCGTTCCCAGTCCTCATCGCCGAGCTTTTCAAGGTCGGCTTCGATCTTCGGGCCTCCCCGGGCGTTGAAGAGGGAGCAGATCCGGTCAACCAGTTCGCGGATTTTGACCTGGATGAATCCCGGGAGATAGGTGTTCGCCGGCTGCAGGTACGGGGAAAGCTCGGCCAGCATGCCGGCGATCCGGCCGGCCTCGGCGGCCGGGTGGCCGTCCCCGGCCGCCAGGGACTCCAGCGCTTCTTGCAGGCTCCGGTCCGGGAACTCGTCCGCGAGCATTCTCTGCAGGGCGGACCGGGCGAAGTGTCCGGCGGGCGCGGAAAGATTGCGCGAGGCCAGAAGGGAGGCGCCGGTAAGCAGGTCGATTGTTTCCCGGTCTTTATTCATCGCTGGCGTTCTCAGCCTCGGGAAGCCGGAAGTCGGCCCCCGCGCAGTCATTTATAACCGCGGCTTCTCTTTCTGTCCAGCATAAAGAGCGGCGGCAATGGCGGGGGGCCGGGTTAAGTCTCACGGTCAGGTTCTTTGAAATTTGCGGACGGCCGCTATCCTTCGAGAGCGCGGATCGCGATCCATTCTCTCCCCGGTCCCCGTCTTCTTCCGGCGGACGCGGATGTTGCGCCCGCCTCCGGCCCGCGTTATATTAACCGCGGAAAGACCGCCGGAGACGGGTAGATGGTCGCTCCGCGCCTTTCGGCGCGGGGAGGAAAGTCCGAACTCCGCAGGGCAGGGCGCCCCGAGAATATCGGGGGGCCGGGACGGGAGACCGTTCCGGCACGGAAAGTGCCGCAGAAAAGATACCGCCGATGGCCCCGATCCTTGGATCGGGGCACAGGCAAGGGTGAAAAGGCGAGGTAAGAGCTCACCGCCCGGAGCGCGAGCGACGGGGCAGGGCAAACCCCGCCCGGAGCAAGACCAAGCAGCCCCGCTTCCCCGAAAGGGGAGAAGAGCGGCCCGTTCAAGCGCGGGGCGGGTAGGTCGCTTGAGCCCGGGGGCAACCCCGGGCCCAGATAGATGACCATCCACGACAGAATTCGGCTTATTCCCGTCTCCGGCGGTTTTTCCGCTTCCTGAAGGGCCGTCCGGCCCGGCTCTCCTCCGGGCCGGGTTTATTCCAGGTGAGCCTTGATCTTCTCTTCCAGGGCCGCTTTCGGCAAAGCGCCGATCTCCCGGCCCGCTTCCCGTCCGGCCTTGAAGATCACCAGCGTGGGGATCGAGCGGATACCGAAACGGACCGCGGAGGAAGGTGAATCGTCGATATTGACCTTGCAGACCTTCAGCCGGCCCGCGTACTCCCCGGCCAGTTCGGCGATCGTCGGGGCCAGAACCTTGCAGGGTCCGCACCAGGGGGCCCAGAAGTCCACCAGCACCGGCAGGTCGGCCTGGAGGACCTCCTGTTCAAAGTTGGCGTCGTTGACCGTGATTTCCATTTGTTCCTCCCTTATCCCGGATTATTCATCAATTTAAGAGTAATTATAGCATACTCGAAAACCCGCCGCGCTTTTGCTGAGATGCCGTTCGGGCAAGGCTATAACTTAATACTCCACCAGCAGCTTTCTGACCGCCATCGCCGCGGCGACCCCTTCGCCGCAGGCGGCCGCGATCTGCCGGACGTTTCCCTCCCGGGCGTCGCCGGCGGCGAAGACACCGTCCGCCGAGGTCTTCCCCGCCGGGTCGGTCACGATGAACCCGTCCCCGTTAAGCCTGACCGTCTCCCGGATGAAGCCGGTGTTGGGCTCGACGCCGACGAAGACAAAGACCGCCTCCACCGGGACCGTCTCTTCCTTCCCGGTTTCGGTCCGGCGGACGGTGATCGATTCCACCCCGTCCTTCCCCCCGATCGCGACCGGGACGGATTTGAGAAGAAACCGCGCCTTACCGGTCTTTTCCAGCTCGGCGGCCACCAGTTTCTCTCCCCGGAAACGGTCCCGCCGGTGGATCAGGTGAACCCGGGCGGCGAACCGGGTCAGGAAGAGAGCTTCTTCCAGGGCCACGTTTCCGCCCCCGATCACCGCCACTTCCCGGCCGCGGTAGAGCGGGCCGTCGCAGACCGCGCAGTAGGATACTCCGCGGCCCGCCAGCTCCTCCTCGCCGGGAAGACCGAGCTTCTTCATCCGGCAGCCCGGCGCCAGGATCAGGCTCCGTCCCCGCCAACTCCCTCGCGCCGTCTCGACTCCGATCTTTCCGCCGGAAAGATCCAGGGCGACCGCTTCCTCCCGCTCGCGGATCTCCACCCCGAACCTTTCCGCCTGGGCCTTGAAACGGGCGGCCAGCTCCGCTCCGGAGATACCTTCGGGAAAGCCGGGATAATTTTCGATCGTCGCGGTGAGGAGGGGCCATCCCCCGCAGATCGCTTTTTCCAGCAGCAGCGTTCGCAGCTGCTCCCGGGCGGTGTAGATCCCGGCGGTCAGGCCGGCGGGACCGCCGCCGACGATGATCGTATCGTATCGTTCGCCTGTCATCCGGTGACGCCAATCCTTTCCGCCGGGTTTCAGACCGGGTTTTTCCGGTAGATCCGGTAGGTCTTGTCGAGCCGGGCGCCCATCATCTCCGCCGCCCGGATCACCAGCAGGTTGTCCTCGAGCAGCCAGGAGATCTCCGAGCAGCGGTAGCCCAGCCGCCGGGCGGCCAGTGCCGATTCGTGGTAGAGCAGTCCGTCCAGCCCCTTCTTCTGCGCCTCCTTCTCGATGCCGGCCATCATCAGCCTCAGATCCGTGATCTTTCTCTTGAGCAGAACAAACTTGGCGATCTGAATCGGGCCCAGTCTTCCGCCGAGCTTGATCAGGACCTGGTTGTAATCGGGCAGGGCCAGGAAAAAACCGACCGCCCGGCCCTGGAACTCGGCGAATAGCGCCAGGTCGGCAACGACCAGGGGTTTGAGGGCGGACGCCATATGTTCGATCTCGGCGTCGGTGAGCGGAGTGAAACCCCAGTTATCGCTCCAGGCGGAATTGTAGATCTTCTGCACTAGCTTGAGCTCCCCGCGCAGGTTTTTCAGATCGAGCTTCCGGACCTTCAGCCCGCGTTTCTTCAGCGCCGCCGCCAGCCTTTCCAACCGTTCGTCCACCCGGTCCGGGACCGGCAAACGGTAGGCCAGCAGATCCCGGGCCTTCTCCAACCCGGCGTCGGCGAGTAGCCGGTGGTAGTAGCGGGGGTTGTAGGGCATCAGGAACTTGGGGGGGGAGTGATACCCCTTCAGCAGCAGGCCGCAGACGTGGTTGGTCGAGGGGTTGAGGGGGCCGATCATCTCCCGCGCGCCTTGATTCTTCAGCCAGCCTTCCGCGGCCCCCAGCAGGGCGCGAGCCGCTCCGGGGTCGTCTTCGCATTCGAAAAAGCCGAAACTCCCGGTCGGGCTTTGATGATGCCGGACGAAGTTCTCGTCGCGGACGGCGGCGATCCGGCCCGCCGGGCGGCCGTTTCGCCAGGCCAGGAAGAGTTCGCGCGCGGCGTGGCGCCAGAAGGGGTCGGCGCCGGGAGAGAGGAGCTTTTTCTCTTCGCGAAGCAGGGGGGGGACCCAGAGGGGGTCGCTCCGGTAGATCCGCCGGGGAAAGGTGAGGAAGGTCTTGAACTCCCGGGCCCCGTCCACCCGCCTGACCTGGACCTCTTCCCGGGCCATCTGGTTATTTCCGCCGGGGGGCACGGGTTTACCGTCAGATCAGCCCCAGTTCCTTGCCGGCTTTTTCGAAGGCTTCCAGGGCGAAGTCAAGCTGATCGTCGGTATGGGTGGCCATAAAGCTGGTCCGGATCAGCGCTTCGTCCGGGGGCACCGCCGGGGGGACGACCGGGTTGACGAAGACTCCCCGATCCAACAGTATCCGTCTAATTTGGAAGGCCCGGGCAAGGTCGCCGATGAAGAGCGGGATGATCGGCGACTCGGATTTTCCGGTGTCGAAACCCAACTCCACGAAGGCCTTCTTCATTTTCGCGGTGATCTCCCACAGCCGCTCGCGCCGTTCCGGCTCTTCGTCGATGATATCCAGGCAGGCCAGGACCGTGGCGACGGCGGACGGGGGAAGGCTGGCGCTGAAGATCAGGGCGCGGGAGTGATGCTTGAGGTAGTGGATTACTTCTTCCTTGCCGGCGACGCAGCCCCCGATCGAGGCCAGGGATTTCGAGAAGGTGGTCATAATCAGGTCCACCTCCTTCTCCAGGCCGAAGTGTTCGGCGGTTCCGCGGCCGTGAGCCCCCAGCACGCCGACGGAATGGGCGTCATCGACCATCACCTGAGCCCCGTGGCGTTGGGCGAGGCGGACGATCTCGGGAAGCCGGGCGATGTCGCCTTCCATACTGAAGATCCCATCGACCACGATCAGTTTCGGTCCGGGCGGGCAGTTGTCCAGCACCCGTTCGAGATCCTCCATATCGTTGTGAAGGAATTTCCGGATCTTGCCGAAACCCAGCCGGGTGCCGTCGATAATGGAGGCGTGGTCGAGGCGGTCGATGACGACCTGGTCGTTCTTCCCCACCAGGGCGGAGATGGTGCCCAGGTTGGACTGGAAGCCGGTGGAGAAGACCAGGGCGGCTTCCATACGGAAAAAGTCGGCCAGCCGCTCCTCGAGCTGCCGGTGAAGATCGAGGGTACCGTTGAGGAAACGGGAACCGGCGCAGCCGGTCCCGTATTTATCGATGGCCTGCTTGGCGGCCTCTTTTACCCGGGGATGACAGGTCAGACCGAGGTAGCTGTTGGAGCCCAACATCAGCACCCGCTTGCCTTCGATCATCACCTCGGTCTCCTGGGCGGAGGCGATTTCGGTGAAGTAGGGATAGATCCCGGCCGCCATCACTTCCCGGGCGCGGGTGAAGTCTCGGCATTTGGTGAAGATGCCGGCGCCGGCATCCTGTTTGGCAGTGACTTCGATCAAGGCTTGAGTTCCCCCGGTTGGTCCGCTTATTTCAGCCATCCTTCCCGCCGGTACCATTCGATCGCGGCGGTCATCCCGCGGCGAAGATCGAAGCGGGGCCGGAAGTCCAGCTCCCGCCGCGCCTTCGCTATGTCGCATAGCCAATAGTTGTGTCTCATTTCTTTAAGTTTGTCCAGATAAAAAGCGCAGCCGGCGTTCGGCCGCAGACGGGCGGCCAATCCGGCCGCGCCGGCGGCCAGCCCCAGCGGGAACCTGATTCGAAGGGTCCGGCGCCCGATCAGCTCCCGGGCCAGGGCCAATAGTTCGCCGCTCCGGTAGTGTCGGCCGTCGGCGAGATAGTAGAGGCGGAATCCTTCCCGGCGGGGCTTGAGCGCGGCCGTCACCCCCTCGGCCAGGTCGGAGACGTAGATCAGGCTCAGGTGGATATCCCTCAGCCCGGGGTGGATTTCCCACCCCCGGCCGACCAGGCGGATTA
>PUNC01000062.1 GCA_003551625.1 PVC group bacterium
ATCGTCGCGGTTTCGCCCCTTTTGACGACCTCCCGCCCGGGGGACCGCGATTCGCGGGCTGACGGCCCGGTGCCCGATCTCAGGATAAACGTTATCAAAAGGCCGGCCGCGAAAACTGCCGCCAGTATTCCAAAGACCCAGCCGCCGAAGCTTTTCATCGGCAAACCCTCCCTGGATAACGGTTTTGCCCGACCCTTCTTCTCATCAGCCCCCGTAAACGCCGCCCTTAAAATTCAAAGGCAAGGCCGCCGCCGGCAAGAAATCCGTCGCGGTCGCCGCCGGCCTCTGCCCGCAGATCGCCGTCGAGAAGCGTGAAGAAGGCCGCCCGGCTGAAGAGGGAGAAGCCTTCTCCCAGCGGCACGGAAGCCTTGAGCTCAAGCTCCAGATCCACCAGCGCGTTCTTGGCGGTCTCGAAAAGATGCTGGTTGAAGTTCTTCGAACCCCAGCCGATAGACGCCGTCGGCGTCAACCGGAAGATGCCGACCTTTCGGCAGCAGGACAGACACCCGCGAAGATACCATCCCTTTATCAGGTCAAAATCGTAGTTGGCCTTCAGGGAAAGAGTGACGGGCTCACCCCAGCACACACCGAAAAAGATTTCCTGGGAGTTCTCGTCGCTTTCAAAAGGATGGTGGCTATATTCATAACCCAACCCGGCTTCGAACGAACCCAGCTCACGCCAGTAGGCCAGTTCCAGTTCCACCTCGGTGAATTCGCCCCGTCGGCCATCGTGATCGGTCAGGTCGATATTTCCCCAGACCGCCATTTCAAACCCGAAAGCCGAGATCCACGCCTCGGGCTGCAGGACTCCCCGGGAATTTACCACCTCCCCGCGATCCACGAACGCGCTGTGGACCGGAAGGCTGATTCCGCCGCACAACCATATGCCCGGTCTTGCCGCCGGCGGAAGGACGAGGCCGGCCGTAAGAATCATTATCGAAATACCCGGGATACCGAACTTCATCTTCAACCTCCTCTCTCCAAGAAAAAGCCTCCACCGGCCCTTAAAAGCCGGTGGAGGCTGGTTAATCAATAGAAACACCTCCGATTACTGAGAGCGGCCGCGGCCTTCACCCTCGCCTTCGCCTCCAGCGCGGCGGCCACCGCCTCCACCGGCACCTCCACCGCCGCCTTCCTTGCCGCTGCCTTCCCCCTCGGACAAGCCGGCCCACAGGGGAGTGCCGTCATCCTTTCGGAAATGGTATTCCCGGTCTCCGACCGTCAACCGGATTACGGCGACATCGTGGCCGTAAACAAAACCGTCAACCACCGCTTCCCGGCCGGCTTCAAGCTCCAGCCCGATGCGGCGGCGGTATTCGTGGTTGCCGAGGTGAAGCTCGTATTCGTGCTCTCCGATCACCACGAACCATTCGCCCCGGTCCTGCTTCAGGGGACCGGAAAGCGTGGACCGGGTGCCGATCCTGACGATTTCGCGGCCGCGGGGCCGCGCCTCGGGTTCGTGAGAACCCGCCCGCGCGACCAGGGCGGTCGCAACCAGGAAGCCGACGGCCAAGACCGCCGACGTAATTGCCGACAAATACCTGGTTTTCATTTTCATTCCCTACCCTCCTTTCTTTGGGGTTGCTGATGTCGCGACACGGTTAAAACGAAGTTAAGAGAAAAAGGTTTAACTGTTCGGGGAAATAAACCTCATTGCTACTTCCGGCCGCGTCCGGATCTTTCAGCCCCGCCGCCGGCCGCGTCCCGGGCGGTTCTGGCACCTTCTTCCGCCGAGAGCGCCCACAAGGGCGTGCCGTCAGACCTGCGAAAACGATATTCCCGACCCCCCATTTCCAGGACAGTCACCGCGGCATCACCACCGTAAACGAAGCCGTGTATCGTCACCGGTTTGCCGGCTTCAAGCGACAGGCCGATCTCTTTTCGGTATTCCTTGTTCCCGATATGCAGCCGAAAAACCCTGTCGCCGGCCTGCAGGAACCACCTGTTGCCATCAGCCTGCAATGAACCGGTAAGGGTGATCAGGCTCCCAAGCCTGACAATCTCCCAGTCGGCAAGCTCAGCGGCCGGCAACGACGGCGAAGCGGCGTGAGCTACCAAACCGGGAACCCCAAAAACACCGCAGGTAAACAGAACCGCCGCTATTCCGGCAAACCCTCCCAAAAGCGTTTTCATTATTTCCGTCTCCTTTACCCGTGATGCGGAGTGCGGGCTTTCGGCGTTCAACCCTGTCATACATTTAACGGAAAAATAGCGCGCGGGTTTAAAGACCGCCGCGAATGGCCATCGCGGCAGGAAGAGTTTGGGAGCGGCCAACGAGGAGGAACGACTTCAGTCGGAGTGTTTGAGGCGTCGCAACACTATAGCTGCCGAAGTATTACCGTTCGCGAAAACCGGCTGAAGAGCGGTCGAAAGAATCAGCCGCTATGCTTCAGCCGCGCGTAAGCGCGACCCAGCAAACGGCCGATTCTGACCAGGACGAAGACCAGGGCGAGCAGCGCCACGATGAACTGGTTGGCCGGGAGGTCCCAGATCAGGGCGCCGTAGATTCCGGCCAGGGTGCAGGCGACCGAGATCCCGGCGGCCAGGGCCATCACCGCCGGCAGCCGGCGGCTGGCCAGGAGGGCGGCGGCCGGGGAGACGACCAGGTAGGCGAAGACCAGCATCGCCCCGGCCACCCGCGCCGAGGCGGCCACGACCAGGGAGAGGGCGGCGAAATAGGCCGCCTCCCACCACGCCACCCTCACCCCCAGCAGTCGGGCCGCCTCCCGGTCGAGAAAGGTGTAGAGAATCGGCCGGCGGAAGAGGATCAGCAGGACCGCCACCGGGACAAAGACCGCCAGGCCCACCCCCAGGTCGTCAGGCCGGGAGAGGATCAGGTCGCCGTAAAGCAGCGCCTTCACTTCTTCCAGTCCCAGGCCCGCCCGGGCGACCAGCAGGATGCTGAGCGCGCCCGCGGTCACGAAAAGGATTCCCAGCATCGCGTCCCGGGGCAGCCGCCCGCTCTCATAGGGGCGCGCCAACCCCAGCCCGAAGGCCAGGGTTATGACCGAGGCGCCCGCGAAGGCGGGGAAGCCGAAGACCATACCGGCGGCGATCCCCAGGGCGGCGGCCTCGGAGAGCGCCACGCCGATGAAGACCACCCGCTTCAAGATCACGTAAACCCCCAGCGCCGAGCAGACCGCCGCGATCAACGTCCCGACGATCAGCGACCAGGGGAAGAGTTCTAAGAGTATTCTCAGGTTTTCCATCAGAACCTCGCCTCCTCCACCGGCGTAACCCGCACCCGGCCGTCCCGGACCAGGCAGACCTCGCGGGCGATCCCTCCGATAATGTCCAGGCCGTGGTGAACCAGCAGGACCGTGCGGCCTTCGTCCCGAGCGGCGGACTGCAGAATCTCCAGCACCGCCCCCTGGGTCTGGTGGTCCAGTTCCGTGGTCGGTTCGTCCATTATCAGAACCTCCGGGCAGCCGGCCAGGGCCCGGGCGATCAGCACCTTCTGGCGCATCCCGCCGGAAAGCTCGTGGAAAGTCTTGCGCATATGGCCGGCCAGGCCGAAGTTGGACAAGATCCCCACCGCCCTCTCCAGGCTGGCTTCCCGGTCTCCCCGTCCGTGCCATCTCATCCGGTGATAGGCCCCCATCAAGACGATCTCCAGGGCCGAGACCGGGTAGAGGGAATCGATGGATTTGACCTGGGAAACGTATCCCGGGGGGCGGGCGGCAAACGGCGTCCGGATCGCGCCCTGGAGAGGGCGGATTATTCCCAGGATGGCCCGGAGCAGGGTGGTCTTTCCCGCCCCGTTGGGGCCGACGAAGGGCAGGAAGACTCCCCGCGGGACGGACAGGTCCACGTTTTCCAGGACGATATCGCCGCCGTAACCGACCGCCAGGTTTTCGCAGACAATCAGCGGTTCGCCCCCCGCCCCCGCCGGCATCCCGCAGAGATCATTCATCGAAGGCCCCGACGATTTGGTCCATCAGCTTGAAAAAGCCGTCGGCCGAGGCGTCCGCGGCAAAAGTGTTAGCCACGGCCACCCGGGCCCCCGTCTCCCGGGATACGAACCGGGCCGGGCGGACGGGATAGAACGGCTCCTTCAAGATCAGCGAAACGTCACGGGCACGGGCCAGGTCGATCACCCGCGCCAAGTGAGCGGGGCTGGGGGGGACGCCGGGAAGCGGCTCCAGTTCGGCGACCAGGACGAGTTCAAAGCGTTTGGCGAAGTAGCTCCAGCTCTTGTGGAAGGTGATGATCGGCTTGCCCTTCCAGGGCCGCATCGCGCCGCGCCAGCCTCCCAGGTCGTCTTCGGCGCCCTCCTCCTCGATCAGCTCCCACAGTCTTCCTTCCGCTTCGGCCGCCCAGAGGCGGTCGCCGCCGAACCGTTCGACCAAACCGGCCCCGAACATCGCCCGGTCCAGTCGCGCCAGAAAGCTCTTGAGACCGTCCCGGTAAGTGTCGGCGTGGGCCGGATCGAGGTCGATAAGCCGGTCGGCGAGGGCGATCGCGACCGCCCGAGCGCAATAGGGGTCGATCATATAGTGGGGATTGCCGGAGGGGTGGACGTCGCCCATCGCCCGGGTCGCCGTGGCGTCGGGAACCTCGAGCACGTAGGGGATAAACGCCCCGGCGTCGAAATGGCCGCGCTGCCCCACCCGGATCGAGCGGTTGCGGGATCCGTCGAGGATGACCGGCTCCCAGCCGACCTCGAGCTCCAGTCCCATCCGGATCCAGAGATCGGCGTCGCGGGCCATCACCATATAGGTCGGCCGAGCGTTGAGGAAATGAGGGTCTTCTTGCCCGGCGGTTATTGAACGGACGGACGCGCGCTCCCCGGCGATCGCCGAGGCCAGCGAGGCCAGCTCCGGAGTGGTGGCCACGATGTTGAGGGTCCGTTGCGATCCGGCCCGGGCTCCGTTGGAGAAGGTCAAAACGGCCAACGCTACGATCAGCAGAGTATTAAGTATGATTTTCATCGGTGTTTCCTTCTTGAAAAATTTACTTGGTGTCTGAACGAAAAGTATATTTGTATGTCATCGCGAGGGAGGAACGACCGAAGCGATCTCCGATTACACAAGGAGAGATTGCGTAGCCTGTCCCGAGCGGTAGCGAGGGATCTCGCTCCTCGCAATGACTTGTTTTTGGGGTTTTCGTTCGAGCACTATTTAAGTTAGAAACGGTGGACCGGGTGGGCCCCGAGGGAGAAGACCGCCTGAACGAATACCTCGCTGACGTTTTCCTTCCCTTCTGCGGTGTCGTAACGGCCGTGGTTGCACTGGAGGCGGAGCCGGGAGAACTCGGTCAGCGACCAGTCGAGCATCGCCGAGGCCCGCCAGCTGGGGTCGAACTTCTCCTCGACCCCGGAGGGTTTCTTCTCCCGGTTGGTCAGCCCGAGCGTCTCACCCCGGAGCCCGAAGCGCCAGCGGGGCGCGAAACCGTAAACCCCCTGCAGGTAGAGGCCGTCCTGCTCCCTGACCAGGCTGTTGCCCAGCAAATGGTGCCGGGCGGGGTTGTTGTGAGCCGTCAGTTCGATATCGGCGCGGCGGCCCAGATAACCGCCTTCGAGGGTGAAGGCCCCCCGGCCGTAGGCCCGGGGCGGGGTGTATCTGTAAACGAAGTCGGCGCCCCAGATCCACTGGTGACCGTCCAGGTAGTGGCTGCCCGGGTCGGAGTGCCCCTCGGGGCCGAGGTGCTCCTCCTGCCGGACCCCGCGGCCGGCGAAGAGACCGGCCTGGAAGGCGTGGTTGCCGGTGAGGTTGGGGGCCGCCTTAAGCCAGCCGAGAAAGAGCCGCGGCCCGTCCCGCTCCGGCAGCGGTCCGTCGCCGTGGTACTCGAAAGCTACCTCGTTATCCCCCTGGAGGACTTCCAGTCCGGCCAGCAAAAAGAACGGCGCCGGGGTCAGCCAGGAGAGCTGTACCCCGATCTCGTTGAGGCCCTGGTCGCCGAGCAGGACCTGGTAGATCAGGGTCTGGTCGGTGAAGTTCCATTCGTGGGCGTGCTGGGCGTTGAGGCGGCTGAAATCGCTGAAGAATTTCCCCAGCTTGACCTGGAGCCCCCAGGGGAGGGCGGTGGTCAGCACCACCGCTTCCTCCAGCTCGGCCCCGGCCGGGTCGATCCCGACAATCGCCCAGCCCTTGAAGTAAGGGTCGACGTCGGCCTCGAAAATCAGCTCGATCTCCCGGAGGTTGAAGCCCGATTCGAAACCGTGGTCGTGGTCGTTCCCGTCGTTGTGTTGGTGGCCGAAGCCCCGGAGTTCCTCCAAAACGTGATCCAGTTCCTCGTCGCTGCTGTGCCAGTAGTAGGCGGTATCGATGACCACGGAGATGTTGGGGTTGAAGCTGACCACCGGACGGTCGCCCCTCCCCGCCGGGACCTGGGCGGGAGCGGAGCGGGCGGCGAGGAGGGATAGAATACAGCCGAAAAACACTAAATTCCTGATCTTCAATGGACGTCTCCTGGTTTTCCGTCAACCGGTCGTCCGTCCGCCGGGAAGAGCCCCGGCGGTGGACTCCCGCAGTGCTTAAGCCGCGGACAGTTGACGGGAAGGAGGCGCCCGGGAGGGAAGCAGGCGCAGCGGCCGGCCGAACGGCACGCGCCCGGAAGATATAAAGCAGACAAAAACCGGCGATAAACCGGTCTCCGGCGCCGCAAAGACCGGAACCGGAACCCGGGGCAGGGAGTCGATTTTACAGATTAGACAGCTATGGCGATCGTGGCCCGGGGAGGACTGATCGTGATTTTCCGCGCACACGCCTGCCTGAAGCGGGGAAGAAGCGTGTTCGTGAGAACAGATCGATGAATTAACCGGATGTATTTCACAGTCGGCCTGATGAAGAGAAGGGATCAACCATACCCCGACGGCGAACAGGAAGATCAAAGCGGCTCCCTTTCGCCGCCGGACCGTATTTTGGGAAAACAGTTTCACGCGTTGGTTTTTTTCGCCGCGACGCTTCTTCCCTTCCGTCGGGGACAGGGATTGCTCTTGCCGGTCTTCAGGTATCTTCGAAAGTTTTCGAGCCAGCGGGGAACGTCTTCGCCGAACCCATCCCCGGCGAACTCGATGAACTTGGTCAGCCGCTCCAGCGTCTCGGAACTGACCGCGTGCTCCATCCCGCAGGCGTCGCGGCGGGCCGTCTCCGCGTCCACCCCCAGGATGGAAGTGATGAACTTCAAGAGGGCGTCGTGGCGGCGGAGAATTCCCCGGGCCGCCTTCTCCCCGGAAGCGGTCAGCTCCACGCAGCCGTATTTTTCGTGGCGGACCAGACCCTTGGCGGACAGGATCTCAATGGCGGCGTGGACGCTGGGGTTCTTCACCTTCAGCAGCCGCGCGATCCGGCTCACCCGAACGACGTCCTCCGAGCGTTTGAGCAGGGCGACCGCCTCGAGATAATCCTCCATCGCGGGGCTTAATTTTTCAACAGCTGGCATAGTTTCAAACCGGAGCGATAAGTTAGATTCAACTAAACTATGTCCACTAAACTAACATACCGCGCCGCCCGGGCAAACCCTTATTTTGATTTTTTTCAAAACCGGCCTGTTTTCCGGCCGGCCGGCGCCGCCCGTTGAAAACGGATGACGCCCGGTCCAGGCTTGCCGAAGAATCCCGGATCGGTCATAATTCCGTTTTTTCCGCTCCGCGAAGGAAGGACACCGCCCCGAAAAACCTCAGGGCGTTCACAGGAGCCGACCGAACTGAAATACTTTTAATCCGGAGTTATCTTCGATGCCGGAATCTCTTTCCGAGTTCAATTCTCGCCGGGCGGCCGGCGTGGTGGCCGGCGGCACCCTGATTATGCTCCTGCTCGGGGTGGCTTATGTCTGGGGCGTTTACGTGGACCCGCTGATTGCCGCTTTTGGCTGGACCAGGGCTCAAGCCTCGCTGCCGTTCTCGGTTTTTCTGCTGGCCTACACCGCCGGTATGATAGTCGGCGGGCGGCTGCAGGATCGATACGGACCGCGCGGCGTCTGTTTGGCGGGGGCGGCCCTGTTCGGTTCCGGATATTTCCTGAGCGGTTTCGCCAGCGGGTTAACCTACCTATGCGTCGTTTACGGAGCGGTGGGGGGACTGGGCACCGGTTTCGCCTACGTTACTCCCGTGGCCACGGTCGTGAAATGGTTTCCAAGTCGGAAGGGTTTGATGGGAGGAGTCGTGATCTTCGGCTTCGGGTTCGGAGCCTTCGTCTTTTCCCCCCTGGTCAGCCGGATCATCGAATCCTTCGGCTGGACGAGGGCCTTCTTCTCTTTGGGGCTGCTCTTCATCCTCCTGGGGACGGCAGCCTCGTGGCTGATGGTTCCCCCGCCGCGAAAACCCGAAGACGGGCCCGGAGACCCCGGCAAACCGAAAGTAGCCGATATCCCCCCTTTCGCGGTTCTCAAGGCCCCCGCTTTCTGGATGGCCTGGTCGGTCTGGTTTCTCGCCCTGGCCGTGGGACTGGGCACTATGGGCCACATCGTTCCTTACGCCGTGGAAACGGGAATCGAGCCCCTGGCCGCCGCCTTAATTCTGAGCGTGGTCGCGATCTTCAACGGGGCGGGGAGGGTCATATTGGGCGCGGTCTCCGACCGGATCGGCCGGTTTCGCGTTCTCTCCGGAGCCTGCTGGGGAATGGCGGCGGTCCCGGTTTTGTTGATCGCCGCGGGCGGAAACCTCCTCCCGCTCTCCGCCACCGGGATATTGTTCGGGCTGGCTTTCGGGGCGCTGTTGATACTCTACCCGGTCCTGGCGGCCGACCTGTTCGGCACCAAACACCTCGGCACGAACTACGGCCTGCTCTTCTCCAGTTACGGCTTCGCCGGATTCGCGGGACCGGTCCTGTTCGGCAGTATCTACGACGCGACCGGCGGATACGGAATGGTATTCATCATCTCGGCGGGGCTGTGCCTGGCCGCGGGTTTTTTGGCCGCGGCCTTGAAAAGATATGGAAGCGGGACTTCGGGCGGAACGAATTAAGCCGCCGCGGGGGCGAAAAAACTACTGTATCGTCAACACCGCGCCGCGGCGAGCCATTGTCGGATTCACTCCCGGAGCTTCTTGAAGAAGGACCGCAGAAGTTCCCGGCATTCCTCTTCCCGAACGCCCCCCACGCACTCGATCGAGCTGCCCAGGACGGAATGGTTGAGGAGGTCGATCACCGAACCGGCGGCGCCGTCGCGTTCAGCGCGGGCGCCAAAGACCACCTTCTTAACCCGGGTCAGAACCAGGGCGCCGGCGCACATCGGGCAGGGTTCCTTGGTCACGAAGACCGTGGCGCCGTTGAGCCTCCAGTCGCCGAAATACTCCTCGGCCTGGGTGAGGGCGATCATCTCGGCGTGGGCGGTCGCGTCACGGAGGGTTTCAACCTGATTGTGGGCGCGGGCGATTATCTCGCCCTCGTGAACGATCACGCAGCCGACGGGGGTCTCTTCGGA
>PUNC01000016.1 GCA_003551625.1 PVC group bacterium
ATACCGCCTTCCGGTCCTGATCGAATTCTTCGGTTATAAGACCTTGCCGGCGGTGATCGTCAATCTCGCCGTCAGCGTGGTGACGGTAGTCTTCGCTTTTTTCTTCCGCGCCCGGGTGGTCCCCCACTCGGAGGTCTTCGCGAACCTGGAAGTGGCGGCGGTCCTGCTGCCGGGAACGCTGGCGGGGGTGCTGATCGGGGTGCGCTTCGCCGCTTCGACCGGCGAGCGGAGGCTGAACCGGGTGGTGGCCGCCTTCCTGTTTTCCCTGGGGCTGGTCATAATCGGCCACCGCTTCATCGCCGGTATCGGAACGCTCGCGCTCTCCGCTCCCGCGCGGGCGGCGGCGGGGCTGGCGGCCGGGGTGGTGATCGGGGTCTTCAGCGGGCTTCTGGGCGTGGCCGGCGGGGAACTGCTGATCCCGGTGATCGTTCTTCTCTTCGCCCGGGATATCAAGCTGGCCGGCAGCCTCGCCCTGATGATCAGCGCCCCGACTATGATCGTCGGCCTGGCGCGCTACCGCCGGGAGGGGAGACTGCGGGAGCTGGGGCGTTCCCGGGCCCTGGTGGCCTGGATGTCCCTGGGCTCGGTCGCGGGAGCCGGGGCGGGAAGTTTCCTACTCGCCTTTACGCCCGGAACTCTTCTCTATCTCCTGCTGGGAACGATACTGCTGGCCTCCGCCTTGAAGTTGTATCTGCGTCCTCCCCGGACCGGCCCCTCCTCCGCCGGTCTTGATCGTTACCGTCCCCGCGGTTAAAATTCCGGGTGTTGTCGGGAAGAGCCCGGGAAAGGATTTGTTATGCGCAGCGCCGCCTACCTGACCAAATCGGCACTGAAGAGCCTGCTGCGGCTGGGGCTTTCCTGCCCCTCCTGCGGCGGCCGGCCCGAGAAGGTGATCGATCGCAAATACCTGGTCACGACCTTGCGGCGCTGCTCGGGTTGCCGGCTGCTTTTCCGCGCGCCGACCACATCGGCCCGGGAATACGCCCGGATTTACCAGAGAGAGTATCGGTCGGGCATCACCACCACCCCGCCGTCTTCGAAGGGACTCGAAAACCTGCAGAAGACGGGGTTCCGGGGGTCGGGGAAGGATTACGGAGAGTGGATCGAGCTTCTGTTCGCTCTCGGCTGCCGTCCCGGCCGGCGCCTTTTGGATTTCGGCTGCTCCTGGGGATACGGCAGCTGGCAGCTCTCCCGCGCCGGTTTCGCCGTCGACGGCTATGAATTGTCGCGCCCCCGGGCCGATTACGCCCGCCGCAACCTCAAGGTCAATATCGTCGATCCGTTCCGTCTCCCGGATTCGTCTTACGACATATTCTTCTCTTCCCACGTCATCGAGCACGTGCCCTCGGTCTCGGATTTATTGGCCCTGGCTGTCCGGTTGCTCCGGCCCGGAGGCCTATTCGTGGCGTTCACCCCCAACGGGGACGAGGCCCGCCGCCGGCGCGACCCCGCCGGATACCGCCGGATCTGGGGTTACGTCCATCCTCAGCTGATCGACGCCGATTTTTTGACAGGTCCGGGGGTTCCGGAGCCCCTGCTGGCCGATTCAACTCCTTATTCCCGCGAAGAGGCGAGAGACTTTTCCTGGGCGGGAAAGAGATTGGTCAAGACCGATGGCTCGGAGCTGTTCTTCGCCTTCCGGGCCGAAAAGTAGCCCTTCCGTGTCGTCTCCGGCTTCAGCCGGTCCTTCCCGCCGAGCCCCCGAAGAGCGGTCACTTATTCCGGGAGTATCAGATTAAGAATAACTCCCGCTAAAGCCGCGACCACCATTCCGCTCATCTCTATTCCTTCGCTTATCGTGAAGGAAGCGCCGCCGACTCCAAGAACCAGGATGACGCTGGCCACGATAAGATTTCTCGGCTTGACGAGATTGACTCTGTTCTCGACCACGGTTCTGACGCCTACCGCCGCTATCATACCGTATAGAAGAACCGAGATGCCGCCTATAACCGGTATGGGAATCGAATGAATAGCCGCCTCGACTTTGGGTATGAACGATAATGAAATCGCCCATACGGCGCCCATACTGACGACAAAAGTCGCGTAAATACGGGTTAAAGCCAATACTCCGATATTCTCGCCGTAAGTCGTCAACGACGGGCCGCCGACCAGGCCGGACAGAATCGTCGCCAGGCCCCCGCCGTAAAGGGTGGGGTCGATGCCGGGATCTCTCTTTACGTCCCGGCCGGTGGTGCTCCCGATAGCCAAAACATCCCCGATATGCTCCAGAAGAGAGACTATCGCCGCCGGGGTCACGATCAGGATAGCCGTCCAGCCGAACTTCGGGGCCGTGAATCCCGGCAATCCCAATACGCTCGCTTCTCTCACCGTAGAAAAATCAACCAGCCCTAAAACTACCGACAGGATATATCCCACCCCCAGGCCGCATATGACGGGGACGACTTTAATAAACCCTTTCGCCCAGACGTTGACCACTACCGCCGTTCCTAAAGTGACGATCGCCACCAGCCAGTTTTCCGACGCCCATTGTATTCCTATCGGCGCCAGGCCCAGGCCGATTATCATAATTATCGGTCCGGTAACTATAGGCGGGAATATCTTGGCCACATTATCCGGGCCTATTCTCTTAACCAGGTAGCCTACGGCAAGATAGACAATACCCGCGCCTATTATGCCCGCTTGCGCGTACTGAAGCCCTAATCTCTCTCCCGCCAGGAGCAGCGGGGCGACAAAAGCGAATGAAGAACCCAGAAACGCGGGAACTTTGCCTTTGGTCATCAGATGGAACAATAGTGTGCCGGCTCCGGCCGCGAACAAAGTCGCGGAAACGCTTAAGCCGGTAATGATGGGAATCAATATGCACGCTCCGAACATGGCCAGAGTGTGCTGAAGCCCTAAAAATACCTGCTGCCCTTTTGAAAAATTATCGGACAGGTCAGCGCCGGCCTTAAAATCTTCACACTCTTTAATCACCTGGTTGATCTTTTCGAGTTCAGCCATTTTTTTCTCCGGAATGTCAATATCCCGCGAAGTTTTCCCGCTTCACTTTTTCCGACGGCAGCCCCAGTTCCTCTTCGAGGATGGCGACCATGGCCTTGACCATTCCCGGCGGCCCGCAGACGAAAAAGATCCGTTCGGAGTAGTCCGGAATGGTCTTCCGGACCATCGCCGCGTCGATCTGCCCCATCAGCCCCTCCCAGCCTTCCGGCCGGGAGCAGTCGGTCAACGTGTAAAAGAGCGAGAGGTTGGGGTTTCTTCCCGCCATCTCTTCGAAGTCCTCGCGGAAGACAATGTCCCGGTCGGTCCGGGAGGAGTAGAGCAGGGAGATTTTTGAATCGGAGCCGGTGTCGGTCAGGTAGCGGCAGATGCTGCGGATCGGCGTGATCCCGATTCCGCCGGAGAGGAAGGCCGCCTTCGGTTCTCTCCCCTCGAAAATGAAGCGGCCCAGCGGCAGCTTCATCCTGACCCCGTCCCCGGGGCGGAGTTCGAGCAGGGCGCGGGAATAGGCGCTGGAGCTCATCCGCTTGGTGAACTCGAAATATCCTTTCTCGGTGGGCGAGTTGGAGAAAGAGAAATAGTGCGCGAGTTCTCCCCCGTCGCCGGGCAGGAAGAGCTCGAAGAACTGTCCGGGGCGGAAGGCGATCCCGCCCGGGTCGTCGAAGCGGAAGCTGATCACGCCTTCCGTCCGCGGCAGGGAACGCTGAAAGACGGTCTTAATCTCCTTCATTTTGCTCCTTGTTCTCTAACAGATCGTGGGCTCCGCTCCTTGCGCTGACGCTTTTGCTGTCATTGCGAGCCGGAGGCGAAGTAATCTCAACCCTGCTTTTTGTTCTAAGAAAGCGGGCAAACGCGTCTTAATAAAAAATACTCCGAGACCAAGCGGGAGTTATTTCCGCAACCCGTTGAACCATAATCCGTGTGATCGCAGGCTGATCTGATTTATTCAGGATTCCTCTTTGCTCGGTCTTCAAAAACAGCCCGGATTGTAATCAATCCGGGCTAAAGGAAAGCGGCCAGTTCCGGGAAATTGCCGGCGATGTATTCGGCCTCGGCCGGGTTGTCGGCGGCCAGCTCGAAATCCTCGAATTCGAAGCCGGGCCCCGATGAGCATCCGATCAGGGAGTAATTACCGTCGCACCGCGCCGCCATCCAGCAGCCCCCCGGGACCACCGCCACCGGTTCCGACTCCCCGGAGAGTGGTCCGAGAGCGCTTTTATTCAGTTTGCCGCTCCGGCCTTCGATCCAGAAAATCTGGAGCGGATCGCCCTCGTAGTGGTGCCAGATCTCGTCGGCCAGGATCCGGTGCCAGCGGCTGCGGTCGCCCGCGCCGAGCAGGAAGTAGATGGTGGTCAGTGCCGGACGATCGAAGCCGCGATCGGCGACCGTCACCTTTTTCCCGGCCCGGAAGATCTCGCGGTAATGGCCCCCTTCCGGGTGGGGAAGCAGGCGCAGTCTCTCGATCAGCTCTTCGGCGCGGCGGTTCATCTCCGGCGAATCTCCTGACAACCGTGAAACGAAAACCTGACAGTAATCAACCCGTCTGGATTTTTCAAGCTTGAACCTTCGCCGCCGGCCGATTATTGTGTTTTGCCGTTTGGTTCTCTTCCAAATTGCTTGGGTATTGCAAAGTAAACCAAATAGTTTAACTGTCATTGCGAGGGGGCCCGAAAGCTTTCGGGCCGACGAAGCAATCTCTCCGTATCTGATTTCCCAAGATGAAATAAACCATAAACTTCATCGGGAGGAATGAGAGATGAACAAATGGATGGAATGGTTTACTTCCGCCGCGCCGGGCTGGGCGGCCAATCTCGTCGCCGCGCTCCTTATCGTCCTGGCCGGGAGTCTGCTGGCCCGTCTCGCCGTCCGGGCGGTCAAGCGGGTTTTCGCCCGGAGCAAGCTTAAAGACGAGCAACTGCTGATCCGGTTGACGTTGAGGGCGGTCCGGGCGTCGATAATGATCCTGGCCGGCATCGTCGCGCTCGACCGTATCGGGATCTCGATCGCGCCCTTCATCGCCGGCCTCGGCGTGGGCGGGCTGGTCCTCGGCTTCGCCTTCCGCGACTCGCTCTCCAACTTCGCCGCCGGTCTGCTGATTTTGATCTACCGGCCCTTCCGGCTCGACGACGTGGTGGACATCGGCGGTAACTTCGGCAAAGTGATCGATCTCTCGATCGTCAACACGACGATAAAGGATTTCGCCGGCCCGCTGATCTTCCTGCCCAACTCGATGGTCTGGGGCAGCAAGATCACCAACATCTCCCGGGCCGATTTCCGCCGGCAGATCTTCACCGTCTCCATCAGTTACGGGGACGACCAGCAGCGCGCCCGCGAGCTGCTGGCCGAGCTGGTCGCCGGCGACGAGCGGATCGTCAAGGAGCCGGCCCCCTTCATTCGCCTGGGCGAGCTGGCCGACTCCGGGGTGAACTTTCAGATCTTCGTCTACTGTAAGCCTTCCGACTTCGGATCGCTCCTCAACGATTTCTATGTCCGGGCCAAGACCGTTCTGGAGGAGGCCGGCTTCACCATCCCGTTCCCGCAGCGGGACGTTCATATCTACCGGGAACTGGAAGGCGGAGCTTCCTGATCGGGAAAAGTGTTCTACCTGGCGCTGGTTTCTCTGATCTGGGCGTTTTCATTCGGCTTGATCAAGCGCTACCTCGGCGGCGTTCATCCCGCCTTTGTGGCCTGGGCGCGGATGACGATCGCCCTGCCCCTCTTTCTTCCTTTTCTCAAGCTGAAAAAGCTCCCGCCCCGGCTCGCCCTCCACCTGGCCGCTCTCGGCGCCGTTCAATACGGCCTGATGTATGTCAGCTACCTCTGGGCCTTCCGTTACCTCGACGCCTACCTGGTGGCTCTCTTCACCATCTTCACTCCCCTCTATGTCGGGCTGATCGCCGCCCTCTTTTCCCGGCGTTTCCGGACGGTCTGGTTGGTCTCCGCCGTCCTGGCGGTGGCCGGGGCGGCGGTGGTGATCTATCGCGGCGGGGCCGGGGAGGGTGGATGGAAGGGGTTTTTCCTGATGCAGTTCTCGAACCTCTGTTTCGCCTTCGGGCAGGTGGAATACAAGCGTATCCGTCCGCGTTTCGCGGCTTTTGCCGACCGGGAGGTTTACGCCCTGCTCTATCTCGGCGCGGCGGCGGTGACGGCGGCCGGGACCTCATTGCTGGGAGGTTGGGTGAGTCCGGCCGACCTGGGCGGGGAGCAGGTGCTGGTGATAATCTACCTCGGGGTCCTTGCCAGCGGCCTGTGTTTCTTCTGGTGGAATCTGGGCGCGGTGATCGTCAATCCCGGCCGGCTGGCGGTATTCAATAATGTTAAGATTCCCCTGGCCGTCGCCGCGGCGGTGATCGTTTTCGGGGAGACCGCTTACTGGCCCGGTCTGCTGGTTGGCGCCGCTCTCATGGCGGCGGGAATCTGGCTGGCGAGGGAGAAGAATAGAGACCGGGAGTATGTGTAAGAGTATGTGTAAGAGTACGTGTAAGAGTATGTGTAAGAGTACGTGTTCGATTACGTGTAAGAGTACGGGATGGACAGGAGCTTAAACGAGGGCGGCTCCTTCGATAGTTGATAAGATGATAAGTTGATAAGTCTTGAATCTTCCAATATTCGTGTCATTAGCGCATTCGTGTAATTCGTGTTCCCCAAAAGGGGTATCGGGTGTCGAAGACCCTGAGCGAAGCCGACCTGCCCGCCGCACAAGGCTTTGGCAGGCGGGAGGGCGGAGCAACAAACCGGTCCCATCTGTGCCCATCTGCTTGCCCGCCTCTTCTGCACGAAGTAATGGAGGGCGGGTGTGATTCGTAGTTTAAAAGCGGGATAGGGTGCGGAGTTTCTTTATCCAGTTAATCCTGTAATCCTGTCAAAAATAAGGGGCATCGGGTGCGGAGCAACAAACCGGTCCGAATCCGTGTCAATCTGTGTGATTCGTAGTTTAAAAGCGGGATAGGGTGCGGAGCATTTTGTGTCTTTCGCGTGTTTCGTAGTTAAAATCGGGAGTGAGGTTTGAGGTATCCGTTTTAACTGGCGTGGACGGGGATACTTACCCTATACTGTAGCCTGAACCCGAGGGCCTTCTGTTCCGGTTCGGCCGGAAAGATCCGCGGCCCGAAAGGGGGGGGGTATGGCCGAAGAAAAGATCGAAAGACTGCGTCGGGAAAAAGAAAAGATCCGGGCCGGCGGCGGAGAGAAGAAGATCGGGGCGCAGCACGCCAAGGGCAAGCTGACCGCCCGTCAGCGGCTGGAGTTGTTTTTTGACGAAGGGTCGTTCGTCGAGATCGATATGTTCGTCAAGCACCGCTGCCAGCACTTCGGTATGGCCGGGACCGCCGCGCCCGGGGAAGGGGTGGTTACCGGTTACGGGCTGGTCAACGGTCGGATGGTTTACGCCTTCGCCCAGGATTTCACCGTGATGGGAGGGTCGCTGGGCGAGATGCACGCGGCCAAGATCTGCAAGGTTCTCGATAACGCCCTCAAGACC
Source organism: PVC group bacterium (assembly GCA_003551625.1). Classification (GTDB taxonomy): domain Bacteria; phylum Auribacterota; class Erginobacteria; order Erginobacterales; family PUNC01; genus PUNC01. The sequence continues at coordinate 7,439 of PUNC01000016.1, forward strand.
GGGGTGCCGGTCATCGGGATAAACGACTCCGGCGGCGCCCGGATCCAGGAAGGGGTCAACTCCCTGGCCGGTTACGGGGAGATCTTCTCCCGCAACACCCGCGCCTCGGGGGTTATTCCCCAGATATCGGTGATTATGGGGCCGTGCGCGGGCGGAGCGGTCTATTCCCCCGCGATCACCGATTTCGTCTTTATGGTGGAAAAGACCAGCCGGATGTTCATCACCGGTCCGGCGGTGGTCAAGGCGGTCACCGGAGAGGACGTCAGCGACGAGTCTCTCGGCGGCGCCCGGGCTCATACCACCAGGAGCGGCGTGGCTCACTTCATCTCCTCCGGCGAGGAGAAATGCCTGGAGCTGATCAGGAAGCTTTTGAGCTATCTTCCCTCGAACAATCTGGAGTCTCCGCCGATCTTCCCCGCGCGCGACGACGCCAACCGGATCATTCCCGAGCTGGAAGGTCTGGTTCCGGAAGAGCCCCACAAGGCTTACGACGTCCGCGACCTGATCGGCAGAATAGTGGACGACGGTGATCTGCTCGAATACCTGCCGTTCTACGCCCCCAACATCGTCACCTGCTACGCGAGAATGAACGGCCGGGCGGTCGGCGTGATCGCCAATCAGCCCCGGGTCCTGGCCGGCTGCCTCGATATCGACGCGTCCGACAAAGCGGCCCGGTTCGTGCGCACCTGCGACGCCTTCAACGTGCCCCTGCTGACCCTGGTGGACACTCCCGGCTTCCTTCCCGGGGTGGACCAAGAACACGGAGGGATAATCCGCCACGGCGCCAAGCTGCTTTACGCTTACAGCGAAGCCACCGTGCCGATGGTCACGCTGATCCTGCGCAAGGCTTACGGTGGCGCCTACATCGCGATGTGTTCCCGCCATCTCGGCGGGGACGTGGTTCTGGCCTGGCCCCAGGCCGAGATCGCGGTGATGGGGCCGGAAGGGGCCGCCAATATCATCTTCCGGTCCGAGATCGCGGAATCGTCGGAACCGGAGAAGACGCGGGCGGAGAAGATCGCGGAGTTCAACGCCGAGTTCGCGACCCCCTACAAGGCGGCCGAGATGGGTTACGTGGACGACGTTATCGAGCCCGCCGCCACCCGGCCGCGGATCATTGACTCTTTTTCGATGCTGGCTTCCAAGCGGGATTCCCGCCCGGGCAAGAAACACGGGAACATTCCGCTATAGCCCGGATTATTCATAGTCCGGGCCGGTATCGGAAAGCGGGAGAAGAATGAGTTTATTTCGGACATTAACCGTCTTCGCGGCCGTTGCCGGTTCGACGCTGAGTGCGATCCTCGATTCGCTGCGCGTCACCGCGGTCGGGATGGCCTTGATCTTTCTGGTCCTGGCCCTGGTCTGGCTGGCCGTGCTCGGCCTGCGGAGGTTCCGCCCCCCGGCGCCCCCGCGCGCGGTTTCCGTCCCCTCTTCGCCTCCTCCCGCGAAGGCCGATGAGGAAGAGGAGCTGGCGGCGGTGTTCGCCGCGGTCCTGGCCGCGATTCGTCCGCCCCCGGCGCCGGCGGCCCGGGTAAAGGTTATCAGAAGGCTCTCCGACGACACCACCGCCTGGGCGAGGGCGGGCAGGTGGGAGCGGATCCGGGAGAGAAGTGGATTTTTCGAGCGTTCAACAGGAGCGAGCTGATGAGAAAGTTCAGGATTAAGGTCAACGGCAAGGCTTACGAAGTCGACGTGGAGGAGGTCTTAACCGATCGCCCCCGCTCCGCCCCCCGTCCTCCGGCCCCCGAGCCCCCTTCTTCCGGGGCCCGGGCCAAGGAGGAGAAGACCGAGGTGAAGGCCCCGATGCCGGGAACGATCATCTCGGTGCGGGTCAAGGTCGGGGAGACGGTTCAACTGGGCCAGGCGCTGGTTGTCCTGGAGGCGATGAAGATGGAGAACGAGATACCGTCTCCGGTGGCGGGC
>PUNC01000148.1 GCA_003551625.1 PVC group bacterium
AAAAACCGAAAGGGGATTTTAAGATGGCAAAGTTCAGAGGTTTTACTGTAGGCAATACAGGTCCAGCAACAAGGAATGGTAGTAGCAAGAGTGGAGTTGTTTCAACTGCACAGTCATGGGAAGGCTCTGTAAGTATTGAGTTATACGAACTGGATGGAGAAATACACTGCAGAATAAGGACAGGTGAAGGTTCACAGGCGTTTCCTATGGCTAACTTATTGTATGATGGTAAACTTGAATATCTTATAAATGGAAATGCAGGAATAGATATTAGGAGGTTTGAAAATGAATAAACTAGAGAAGAAAGCAGAAGAAATACTGGAGTTATACATCATGGATGAAATTGACTATATCGAGACAAGCGATGACTTGCATCAAGTAATACATGAAATAATAGATTCTGAGTTAATAAGATTAGACTGCTCAGGTGAAGCTTACGAGATAGCTAGATATGTAGAGCATCATGATTCAGGATTATATGAGGGGGAAACAGATATTGACCGTATAATACTTACAATCTGCTATGATGGACTACAGCAAGAAGTATGGAGATTAATAAATGAAAGAGAACTGTTTAAGGAGTTGATGTAAAAAGATGATTAATTTATTAGAAATGTATCATTCAAGTATAATATCGCCACTGTTATTTATTATTGGTTTGATTGTTTTGTTTTTTTTAACAATAGAAATTATTTAAAGGAGGACATGAATTAATGAGTATAAAGAAAGAGATAACAAAGATAATCTATGATGATATTAAGAGGGAAGGCAAGATTAAGTTTGCAAAATACTTAAATCAAAGTGATTACTTCATAGCACCGTGTTCAACAAGGTTTCATCTTAATAGAGAGGGTGGATTAGCAGAACATTCTTTGAATGTATATTACCTGCTAACTGAGAAGGTGGATAAGTTTAAACTAGACGTATCAAGGGAGACTATGGCAATATGTGGGCTGTTTCATGATTTATGTAAGGTTGATTTTTATGTAGAGCAAAAGAAGTGGAGAAAAGACGATAATGGTAGGTGGGAATCTTATATAGGCTATGGTGTAGATGACCTTATACCTCTAGGACACGGTGAACGTTCAATGTCTATTTTGCAGGATTTTATGCACCTTACTATTGAGGAAAAGGTTGCTATTAGGTGGCATAACCCTGGACCTGGTTCATATTTTAAATATCCTTTAGGTTATGCATATCAAAGGGCAAGAGATGATTACCCACTTTTAACATTACTATCGACAGCAGACCAGGAAGCAACAGCTATAATAGAAGGCAATAATAATTGAAACTATAGAATAATTATGTTATAATATAACAGAAAGGAAGTGAATGTTCATGCCAGATAAAGATGATATGATGAAAACTTCAGTATATGTACCTAGTAGTTTAATGAGAAAATTTAAGAGGGAGGTTCTGCTCAGGGAAGAAAAGTTAAATCTAAGTGAATTTATAAGAAATAAAATGAAAGAATATATCGAAGAGGGGGATTGATTATGGGGGCGAAAGGGGAAGAATTAAACAAGGGGGATAGGATAAAGGTATTATTACCTTCCTGGTTTATTAAGGATAAAAATATTGAAACTAGAGAACTTATAGGTGATGTAGAAGTTGTTACTAATAAAGCAGTCAAGATTACAGGTAATGCTAATATACGCAGTTCTGAAAAGTGTCTTAGATGTGGTCGTACTATTACTAATCCTGTATCAATTAAATATGGTATAGGTCCTGAGTGCAGTAAAAAAATAGGATTATCCAGGGATATTGAAACTGGAGAATATGAGGATATAAAGAAGGAATTGATTGAGAACACTAAGGTAGAAATGTTCTTTCCAAAGAGCATAGCACAAATTGAAATCATAGAGAATGGTGATTATGTGGAAGAAATCAAAGTTGAAACAGGAGACAAGTATATATATGTTGACACACCTTATAGGTTGAAAGAGATATGTAAGTCTATAGACGGTGGGAGGTGGGATAGCAATAAGAAGAAATGGAAATATCCTAAGTCACCTTTCACAGCTAAAAAAGTAAGTCAAGCTTTTCATGATTACGATATAACCACAGATGAAGAATTTGACAGTTTGTTGGATAAAGCAGACAAGATACAAGAAATACAGAGCATAAAAAATGCTGAAAACCTTGAAAGCCCACCTTCTCAGAATGATAGCTGGCTTCATCAGAGACAAGCCTATCATTTTGCATATCCACTTCATTCGTGTATGTTAGCAATGGATATGGGAACAGGTAAATCTAAGGTGGTTGTGGATTTAGTATCTAATCGTAACCACAAGAAAGTGCTTATAGTATCACCGTTGAGTGTAATAGATGTATGGGAGAGAGAATTTAAGAAGCACAGCATTAAAGATGTTAGATTGGTTAAGCTCAATAGGAGAGGGGTTAAAGGTAAGAAGCAGGAAGCAGAAAAGCAGATGAACAACGCTGAAAGGTTAGGACAGCCTTTTGTAGGGGTTATAAATTATGAATCCGTATGGAGAAAACCATTCGGGGAATGGGCTAAGAAGGCAGGTTTTGATTTAATCGTACTAGATGAAAGCCACAGGATTAAATCACCTGGGGCTAAATGTTCAATGTACTTATCGACATTAGGAAAGCGTATACCATACAAGATAGCATTAACAGGAACTCCAATGCCACATTCACCTCTTGATATATATGCACAATATAGGTTTTTAGATCCAGGCATATATGGGACAAGCTTTAATCGGTTTAAGAATAGGTACGCTATCATGGGTGGGTATGGAGGTTATGAAGTTTTAGGGTATCAAAACGAACAAGAACTTCATAACAAGATGTACTCTATAGCGTATCGTGTTACTAAAGATATACTGGACTTGCCAGAACAGGTTCATGTATATAGGAAAACGGAACTAGAGAGTAAAGCTCAGAAAATATATAATAGAATGGAAAACACTTTCATCACTGAGGTAGAAGGTGGGGAAGTAACAGCTTTAAACGCTTTAACGAAATTGCTCAGACTACAGCAGATAACTTCAGGGCATATTGGTGATGATGAAGGTAATGTTCGAGAAGTATCTACTGCAAAATCTGACTTGCTTCAAGACACCTTAAACGATTTAGACCAGAAAGAGCCAGTAGTTGTATTCTGTAGATTTACACATGATATAGAGCAGGTTCGTAAAGCAGGGAATAAACAAGGAAGGACAGTAGCAGAATTATCAGGTAGATACAATCAACTTGAAGCATGGCAGGATGGAGAATATGATTTATTAGCTGTTCAGATAAGGTCAGGTGGGGTTGGAATCGACTTGACCAGAGCAAGATATACCATATATTATTCTTTAGGGTTCTCACTAGGAGACTACGAACAATCTCTTGCTAGAATACATAGGCCAGGACAAGAGCAAACTACAACCTTTATACATTTGTTATGTGAGAATACTGTAGACGAGAAAGTTTATAATGCTCTTAAGAGCAGGAAGAAAGTAGTTGATTATATATTAGAGGACTTGAAGCGATAAAAAAAAATGATTATCCCCCTCTGATCCAGGGCAGGAGTGAGAGAGGGATAATCATTTCTAATTCTGAAGCTTGTTATATAGTTTTTAAATGCTAGGGATAAGAATTTATATTCTAAGACGAAAGGGGATTTCTTTCATCTTATTTTATATTCTACTATACTATTTTAATTATGTCAAGGTGTAATTATATAATAGTGCAGAAAAATCTTCCTGCATAGGTTGACATTACCACTGATTTTTATTATAATAAGAATAGGAATAAAAGGAGGGTTGATTGATGGATTATAGAGAGGAACAGAAAAAATGGATAAGCAGTAATCCTTTAAGGATATGGAGAAGGAAGAATGATTATACATTAAATGAGGTATCTTCTTGCTTAGGGGTATCTCTTATGACAGTACAGATGTGGGAGACAGGTGGTTTCAAGCCTGATTCTAATAATATGAGCAAGATTGACATATTAATGGGTGCAGGGGGTGATATAGAAAACAAATGGAATAAATGGATTGAAGAAAGGCCAAAGATGCATAATGCTAAATAATTGCTTAAAAATCGAAAGGGGATTTTAATATGGATGTCAATATGCATAGTTATACAGAGAGGAAAAATGATAAGTTTGATATAGAGTTTAATGTTAGGGAGCGTAAAGATCCTAGGTCTATCCTTTCCGAGCCTTATGTGGTGATTTCTTTAAAAAAGGGAGTAGATCAGGAGTTTACACTATTCACTGATCCAGAACAAGCCAAGTATCTATCAGAGGTGTTGTCAAGAGAGACCACTACTGAGGAATTTAATGATGCACTGAATAAGCAAGCTTCGGGGAAAAAAGATGAAGAACTAAAGTTGGTGAAAGAATGAATGATAAAAAGGATATGACTAATGATGAAAAGATTAATACTTATATAGAGTTAGAGAAAAGGAAGAAGAAACTTCAATCAGAACTTAATAAGGTTAAGAAAAAACTGAACAAACTTGAAGGTGGCTTGCTAGAATATTTCGAGGAGACAGGAACAAGCTCTATTAACAGAAATGGAATTACATTGTATTTGCACAGCCAATTATGGGCGAATCCGATTAATGGAGATTATGAGAGGGCATGTAAAGCCTTAAAAGATGCAGGACTAGATGATTATGTTAGGGAAAGGTTTAATACACATCAAGTTTCTGCTTTCGTGAGAGAAATAAAAGAGCAGGGTGAAGATTTACCAGAACAGCTAGAGGAAAACTTAAACATACATGAAAGGTTCTCTTTACGAAGCAGAAAAAAATAATAAGATGAAAGGGGTAAATAATAATGTCTAATGATTTAGTAGAAGTTAAGAATTATGCTATTGCTCAGATGGATATGGAGAATTTCACTAAGACAATGAGGGCTAATCTCGGAGGTAGCCAGATCAACGAGTCTGATTTAGACCGTGTAGGAATTCCAGCAGGGGGTTCTACAACATGGAGAGTTCCTACCCTGGATGGTGAAGAAAAAACAGAATCTATCACTGGAGTTATTGTTTACTGGAAGTCACCTAGAGTATATTGGGCGACAGAATATGATGGTTCTAATAACCCTCCTGATTGTTATTCTGATAATGGAGAAATGGGGATAGGAGAGCCAGGTGGAGACTGCAACACTTGTCCTATGGCTCAGTTTGGTAGTGCTGATAAAGGTGATGGACAAGCTTGTAATCAACTTAGAATGTTGTTCATATTACGTAAAGATGATTTCTTGCCGATTGTAGTAAGGTTAACTCCTGGAAGTTTGAAAGCTATAAGAATGTATTTTCTCAGGCTTGCTTCTAAGGGAATACCTTATTATGGAGTAGTAACTGAACTATCACTGGAAGAAGTAAAAAGTTCAGGTGGTATCGCCTACGCTCAGGTAGCACCTAAGATGGTTAAAAGATTATCGCAGAAAGAGCAAGATAGGATAGAAAAGTATTCAGAAACTATAAAGCCCAGCCTTACAAGCGTGAAGGTAGAAGATGACTTTAGAGGTCAAGAATAATATATATATTATAGCAGGGGGTAGTAATACCTCCTGCTTTTTTATACAGGAGGGTAGGCCTAATGGAGCATAAAACATTTATAGAGGATTTATATAGAGATAAACCAGAGGGAACTTATATTCTTCTTTGGACTTTACCAGACAAGAGATCATATTGGTTTGATAGCGTGAGCAAGTGTGTTATGGATTTTGTTGAAGATGATGGCATGGAAAAGGATATTTATATTGGCACAGGACTATCACCAAAAGATTATGGTTCAAACAAGAGATGTAAGGCTGAAGATATAATAGGAATACCAGGTTTATGGGCTGATATAGATTATCAAGATAAAGAAGCACACAAGAAAGATAACCTCCCACCCGATTATGATTCAGCAATAAAGTTCGTTAAACAAGATATACCTGTGGAGCCTTCATATATTATACATAGCGGACACGGAATACAAGTGTGGTGGTTATTTAAGGAAACATGGATTTTTGATGATAAGAATGAGGGGCAAGAAGCTTCCGAGTTAGTATATAAATGGAATCATACATTAAGAGCAAAAGCACAGCAAAAAGGATGGGATATTGATTCAACTGTTGACCTTTCCAGGGTATTCAGAGTTCCAGGAACTATTAACTATAAATCTACTCCAGTACCAGTTTCAATAGTTAAGAAAAATGATAACAGGTATAACCCTGAATACTTTAATAAGTTTTTTATAGATGATAGATACGCTAATACTACTATGAAGAAAACAAAAAACCTGCTGGATAAATACAAAAAATCACATGAAGGGGACAAGCTAAACCTATCTCCTGATGCTTCACCACCGTTTGACAAATGGATGGCTCTTAGACAGATAGAACCCAAAATAGAGAAAACATGGAACAGAGAACGTAAAGACCTGCAAGACCAGTCAGCTTCAGCGTATGACCAGAGTTTGTGCAATTATGCTGTGATGGCAGGGTGGAATGATCAAGAGATAGTTGACCTTCTAATAGCAAGCAGGAGACATCATGGGGATGATTTGAAACTCAGGGAAGATTATTATTTGAGAACTATAGCAAAATCAAGGAGTTGGTGGGAGAAGAAGGAAGCAGAAGAACAGATAGATGAAGTAACTGAGGTTGCTGAAGAAGTAGCTGTTACAGGTGACGAGGAAGATATTGAGCAAGCTAGGGAAGCATTATTAGAAAACATTTCAGCATTATTCGGGGTTAAGATAAACAGGATAGTGAAGTATCTATCAGACCCTCCACAGTATCGATTGGAAATGGAAGCAGGGAATATAATGTTAGGTGGCTCTAATACTATAATGAATCAAAACAGTTTTAGGAATTCTGTATTCGCCGCGACTAATATTGTGATACCACGATTCAAGGGTGATAGATGGGATAGGATAGTTCAAGCTATAGGAAATACTTGTGTTGAAGAAGAACTAGGTGATGAAGCCACAACCGACGGTATGGCTCGTGCATGGATATCTGATTACTTGAATAGTAGACAAGTCCTCGAAGATCCAAATGATGCAGCTATAACTAGACAACCTTTTATGCATGAAGGGAATGTTTGTCTTTTTGGTAGCAGTCTAAGAAAATGGTTAAAGATGAGTGAGATGGAGAAGTTATCAGCTAAACAGATGGGAGCTATATTAAGGTCTTACGGTTGTAGGTTGAAGAAAGTTAATGTTGAAGTAGATGGAAGAAGGACTACAAGAAGTGTATGGGAAGTACCTGATAAGGAAGGGGGAAAGGATGAATAATGAATAATGCTAGGGTTAATATTTCACAGGCTATAGAAGATACAAAATCACGTATTGAAACATTAAATAATAATATAGATGTTGCAGATCCAGGGTATGCAGAGATACTAATACAGGAAAAACAACTCGAAGAAGAAAGATTAAACCTACTAATTAGGGATAGCAAAGGGGATGATATTCTTGGAACATAGAATATTTGGTCCTCCAGGAACAGGAAAGACGACTTATTTATCAAAGCAGATTGAAAGAGCAGTCCAGAAATATGGTAGTACTGCTGTCATTGTTTCCAGTTTTACTAATTCAGCCGCACAAGAATTGATTAGCAGGAAACTACCTATCAAAGAGGAACAGATAGGAACATTGCACTCACATTGTTACAGGTCAATCGGTTGTGATAGTGAGCTTGCTGAAACTAAGATAAAGGAATGGAACGAATTTGCTCCAGAGTATAGACTCTCAGCTAGAGCAGGAATAGATATAGACGATCCACTATCAAGCGATAATCATGGTACAGAATCAGATGAGATATATCAGGAAATGAAAACTCTAAGATCCAAGATGGTAGATAAGGATATGTGGCCTAGCAGGGTGAAAAGTTTTTATGATAAATGGGAGCAGTTCAAAAGGTTAAATTATCTTATAGACTTTACGGATATGATTGAGTTAGCATTACAGAAAGTAGATACTGCACCAGGAAATCCATTGATAGGATTTTTTGATGAAGTCCAGGATTTTACACCCTTGGAATTATCAGTTATTCGTAAATGGAATAAACATATGAAATATACAATACTAGCAGGGGATGATGACCAATGTATATATCATTTCAAAGGTGCTTCACCCTCTGCTTTCTTAAATCCTGAACTTCCTAAAGATCAGAAAAGGATATTATCTCAGTCTTTTAGAGTTCCAGAAGAAATCAGAAAAGTATCACAAAGGTGGATATCCCAGGTAAGTTATAGGGAAAAAAAGCAGTATAAAAGCAGAATAAAAGGTGGGGAAGTAAGAAGTCTCAGCGAAGCAAACTGGAAATATGCAGATATAATTATAGATGATATGAAACAGTATTTAGAGCAAGATAAGACTGTTATGGTGCTTACTACTTGTGGGTATATGCTAAATCCACTTAAATCAGAGTTGAGAGATAAGGGGTTAATTTTTCACAACCCTTATCGCAGACAAAGGGGTGACTGGAACCCTCTAGGTCATACATCGGGAGTATCTACTATGGAAAGGGTTTTAGCTTTCTATCGTATTAGTAAAGACGTATGGGGTACAGATACTAGAATGTGGACTATAGAAGATTTACAAAAATGGGTTCCATTATTGAAGTCTAAAGGGAATTTAAAGAGGGGAGCAAAAGCAGAATTAAAAGAATTAACAGGAAACAGACCTTTATCAATAAAGGAATTACAAGAATATATAAAAGATGAAGCATTAAGCAAATGCTTGAATTTGGATTTTGAGTGGTTTGCACAAAACGTATTAAAGAGTAAGGATAATCAGATAGAATATATCTCTAATATAATAAATAACAATGGGATAGAATCTTTAAATAGCAAACCTAGTATTACAATAGGAACTATACATAGTGTTAAAGGTGGAGAATCAGACGTGGTATACTTGTTCCCTGATTTGTCAATGTCAGGTATGCAAGAGTGGTTAAATGAAGGTGAAAGCAAAGATGCTATTATAAGACAGTTTTATGTTGGTATGACTAGAGCTAGGGAATCATTAATATTATGTTCACCTGCAACAAATTATTACGTTAATCTACCTGATGTTTAATGGAGGGTTGATATTGGGAAAACTTAAAGTAAAAGAGGTTGCAAAGGAACTTGGAATTACAGAAGGCTCAGTCAGGGCTTCAATAAGAAACGGTGCTATGTCTGGTATTAAGATTAAGAATAAATGGTATGTAGAGGAATCAGAGGTTGATAGATATAAAAAAGAAAACCTGGGGAAACGAGGACGTAGCAATGTTGACTGCAGCAGGTGGATAGACCTTTACCAGCAGGGGAAAAACGATAAACAAATATCTGAAGAACTAGATGTATCTTACATGACTATAAATACTCGCAGAA
>PUNC01000174.1 GCA_003551625.1 PVC group bacterium
ACAAGCCGCATAATCCCCGAAAGCTTCGTCTCGGCGCCGGTGCCGGTGACTTCGACGCGGAGGGAGCCCTCGGCGTTGATCGTGCCCGCGATCACCTCATCCCCCTCCCCCTTCTTTGCCGGCCGCGACTCTCCGGTGATCACCGCTTCGTTGAGGTAGCTGGAACCCTTCTTCACTATGCCGTCGACAGGCACGCTCTCGCCCGGGCGAACGAGCACGACTTCCCCTTTCCGCAGTTGATCGACCGGGACTCGCTCCTCGCGGCCGTCGGCCACGCGCGTGGCCTCGTCCGGCAGAAGTTTCGCCAGCTCCCGGAGGGCGCCCCGCGCCCGCACGATCGACTTCATCTCGATCCAGTGGCCGAGCAGCATAATCGTCACCAGCGTGGCCAGCTCCCACCACAACGGTAACGCGTCGATTATCCCGGCCCGCACTACCCAGGAAAAGACGAAGGCCACCGTGATGGCCAGCGAAATGAGCGTCATCATCCCCGGCAGGCGATTCCGCAGCTCGCGCCAGGCGCCCTGGAGAAAGACCCACCCCCCGTAGATAAAAACCGCCGTGCCCAGTACCGGCCCGATCCACGCGGAACCCGGAAACCGCGGAGCCTCGTAGCCGAGGAGCATCTGGATATGCTCTGCCCAGAAGACGACCGGCACGGTCAGCGCGAGGCTCAGCCAGAATTTCCGGCGGAACATCTCCGGCGAGTGGCCGGCGTGCTTGTCGTGGGCGCTATGGTCAGCGTGACCCGGACGTGATCCGTGGTGCTCGTGATCGTGATGAGTACTCACTATGAACCCCCTCTAAAAACCCTGAAACTTCGCCCAATGAATTGTGAGGTTAAATTTCGTTTCACGTGATTTTGCGGGAACTGATTGTTTGTTGCCCGAAAACTCCTTGCTGTATGGCCGTATTTTATTTCCAGCCTTCCGCGTGAACGCTTGCCACATACGCTTCCAGGGATTCGTTTTCCCCCAGGCTTTCTAAAATGGCCCTGCCCATCGGGTCTTTGGTATCGGGATCGATGCAAGCGGAAGAACCTTTGACGGAAACTCTTACATCCCTCAAACCGGCGGCCGAGATCATCTTTTCGTACTCGTCAACAAGGATCGCCCCCGCGACGCAACCTACATAAGCCTCAATGCTCTCCCGAATGCCCCTGGGAAGCTCCTTGCGGAGGGCGATATCGGAGATTGCTATTCTCCCGCCCGGCTTTAAGACCCGATGGATCTCCCGGAAAACCCTTGGCTTGTCGGAGGAAAGGTTGATAACGCAGTTGCTTATAACCACGTCAACCGAGCTGTCCCCCAAAGGCAAATTCTCGATCTCGCCAAGCCTGAACTCACAATTTTCAACTCCGTTCTTTTTTGCGTTGTCTCTTGCTTTCTCAACCATCTCGGGGGTCATATCAACTCCGATAACCCTACCTCCCGGGCCGACCATCGAGGCGGCCAGAAAACAATCGAATCCGGCGCCCGAGCCAAGGTCGAGCACGGCCTCGCCTTTCTTCAGGCCGGCCAAGGCCGTCGGATTCCCGCAACTGAGCGCCAAGTTGGCGGCATCGGGAATGGCTGCCAGTTCTTTTTCCGAATAGCCGATTGATTTGGCAAATTCTTTAGAGTCCGGCCCACAAGCGCCGCACCCGCAACCTGCCTGTTCCTGAGCAATCCTGCCGTAGGCTTCTCTCACGATATTTCGCGTATTTTTTTTGTCCATCTTCCCGTCTCCCGATCTTGCCTGAAGATTTGTTAGGTAAATTTCGTTTTCATCGGGACCGAAAAAAACCCGGGCGAGTTCAACCCGCCCGGGTCATTTAACAAAGCCCTCTCTGTCGCCGAGAAGCATCTTGTCGGCTGTCAAGGTCCATCTCGGTTTTTCCGTGGGTTGCCGGTCCTCAGATCCGATCCTGCCAGCGTTTCGGGTTTCGCTTGGCGTGAAAGACGGCCAGAACGACAACACGTTCGTCATTCTCCACGAAGAATACCCCATAAGGAAATCGGCGAGTAAGCGCGCGACGAACGGTCTTATGCACCCGGGGATATTGTTGCGGGGCGCGAAGGATGGAGTTGAAAACCGCGGCCACGCAGAGCAGAAACTCGGAACCAAGACCGGAGACACGGGCTTCATACCAGTCGAACGCGTCCGTGATCTCAGCTTCGGCCTCCGGGCGAACGATGAGCCGACGGCTCATCGCCTGCCCCTGATACGCTCCCGTACCATCTCCCACGGGGATCCCTCGTCGGGATTCCGGTGGTACGCTTCCAGTCGACGATCGAGTTCCGCTTTCTGCTCGTCGGTCAGTTCGACTTTTTCAGGGACTTCCGCAATGGTGTCCCAAATATCCTCGACAAGCTGGATACGCTCGGGAACGCTCAGGCTCAATACGTTGGCTTTAGCCAGTTTGCTCATCTTATTAGGAGATTATCAGAGTTCCTCTCCAATTTCAATCTTCGACGCGGAACCGGCGGCGCGGTGACGATTAAATCGATCATCCGACCTTCGTTTTGAGACGGTTTTCCCGGCTTTCTCCAGCCAACCGGCGCGAACCTTGCCGGGGGCATCGAATTCCGGGACGAACGGCTTGATGTCCAGCAGCGGGGTTCCGTCGAGAATATCCACGTTTCGGATACGCAGTACACCGTCTTCGATCTTGTCCAGCCGGACGACGGAAAGCCCGATCGGGTTCGGACGCCTGGGCGCGCGGGTGGCAAAAAGCCCCCTTGGCTTTGAATCCAGGAAAGGCACGACCTGGAGACGGAAACCCCGGCTGCGGTGGAACCGGTACAGCAAGATGATATGAGAGAACCCGTCGAGATCCCGCAGCCCGGCTCGGTATTCTTTGAAGACTTCGACCGCGCCCTTGACGCCGGCCGCGCCGGCGGGCTGAATCGGCATCCCGCTCAGTTTGGTAAACGGACTCCGGATGATTCCAATGGGTTTCAATTCAGTTGTTTTCATATCGCCTGAATATTAACTCGTTAACAATTATTACCCGGCCGGCGGCTTGATTTGTCGATCAGGATCACTCTCACGTCGTTGACGTTGGTTCCGGTGGGTCCGGTCTTGAGCAGGGCGCCCAGGGGACGGAAGAAGTTGTAGGAGTCGTTGTTTCCCAGATATTTTTTCGGGTCGATTCCGAGCCCGGCCGCCCTCTTCCAGAGCGCCGCGTCCAGAACCGCCCCGGCCGCGTCGGTCGGGCCGTCGATCCCGTCGGTGCCGGCGCTCAAGATAGTTACCCCATCAAGGCCCCCCAGTTCCGCGGCGAGGGCCAGGACAAACTCCTGGTTTCGCCCTCCCCTACCCTTCCCCTTAACCTCCACCGTCGTCTCACCCCCGGAGATCAGACCGGCGGGAGGGGAGACCGGGCGGCCGGAAGTCAGAATCTCGCGGACCACGGCCGCGTGAAAAAGCGCGGCCTGACGGGTATCGCCCTCGATGGTTGAGGAAAGCAGGAGGGGTCGGTAACCAAGCCTTTTCGCTTCGGCGCCGGCGGCGGACAACGCCCGCCGGTTGTCGAGGATGAGATGGTTTTCAACTCTCCGAAAGATCCGGTCGCCCGGCTTGGGGGTCTCCGGCACCTTCCCCTTCAATCCCCGCTGAAAATATCTCCGAAGGCCGCTTCCGATTTTACCGTTCAAACCGTAACGGACAAGGACCTGCCGGGCCTCCCGGAAGGTCACCGGATCGGGCGAGGTCGGACCGGAAGCGACCGCGGCAATCTCGTCTCCGACCACATCGGATACTATCAAACTTAAAACCCTGGCCGGGCGAGCTGTCCGGGCCAGTCTTCCGGCGCCCAGGCGGCTCAAGCGCTTGCGGACGGCGTTGATCTCCCGAATGGAGGCGCCGGATTTAAGCAGCAGGGTGTTGAGCCTTCGAACTTCCCGGAGCCCGACGCCTTCGTGGGGAAGAAAGAGAAGCGAGGAACCGCCGCCGCTGATCAGGCAGATCACCAGGTCGTCCGGACCGGCGGATTCCGCGATTCTTAAGACCTCCCGGGCAGCGCGGAGATTTCGGGAATCGGGATGGGGATGGCCGGCGGCATAGACCCGGACAGTCCGGGGAAGCGGGCTGGAAACTTCCGGAACCACGATGGCTCCGTCCGCGATCCGGTCTTTCAGGAGCTTTTCAAGCCCGCGGGCCAGTCCGGCGGCGGCCTTTCCCGCACCCAGCACGATGATCCCTCCGGATGGCAATGGAACGGATCGTCCCCCGATAACAATCGTCTTCTTGCCGATCCTGACCCGGGAGACAACCGCGGCGGCGGGATCGGCCGCCTTCAAGGCGGCCGCGAAGACTTCCCGCGCGCGCGCGCGGGAGGTGGAGCTCATAGGGACTTTTTCCGTTTTTCCCGGCGGCGAAGCAGGTCCAGAAGCGCCTGATCGAAGTCGTCCTCTCCCTCCAGAGTGTCGATAACCACCCGAAGGAAATAAACCGGCAAGCCGTAGGCGGGCAGCCGGCCGAAGCGGGCCGCGTCTTTCTCCGTGGTAACCAACGCCTGGGCGTCGACCCTCCAGGCGTGATCGAGGATGTCGAGCAGGTCCTGCTGACTGTAGAAATGATGATCGGCGTACCTCCTCCGGGCCACGACCCCGGCGCCGAGCTCTTCCAGCAGGTTTTCAAATCCTTCGGGCGACGCTATCCCCGCCAGGGAATAGACCCTGGTCTTGTTGAGGTAGTCAAGGCTGGCCCGCAGCGAGGTGCGGACATCCTGGAGATAAAGCGGCCGATGCCGGCAGAACAGAAGATCGGCGGTAGGGTTGTATTGAGACAGGAGTTCCCGGAGACGTTCCCGGTCGGCCTTTTCCGACTTGGTCACCAGGATGATGTCGGCCCGGGACAAGTGACGGGGAGGTTCCCTCAACGTACCCCGGGGAAACAGGTGTCCGGAACCGAACGGATGGTTGGCGTCGATCAGCACAATATCCAGATCCCTTTTCAGCCCCAGATGCTGGAAACCATCATCCAGGATAATGGTATCGGCTTTGAGCCTCTTTTCGGCGTAATGGGCCGCCTTGGCCCGGTTCCGGTTTATCAGCACCGGGATCTCCTTGAGATTGGAAGCCAGCATATACGGCTCATCCCCCGCCACACGGGCGGTGAGAAGGATCCGTTCCCCGTCGGAAACCTTCCGGGTGGTGGGAGCCCCGGAGATCTTTTCGCGCAGACGCCTCAGCCTGGGGCCGGTCTTTCGCCGGTAACCACGGCTGATCACCGCCACCTTCCGGCCGCGGGAATGAAGGAGCCGGGCCAACCTTTCCACCACCGGTGTCTTTCCCGTCCCTCCCAGGGTTATGTTGCCGACGCTGACGACCCAGGCGGTGATTGAAGGAGACCGAAACAGCCTGACCCGATAGAGAAGCTGGCGGAGATTGATCCCGGCCCAGTATATCCACGAAGAGCAGCAAAGACCGCCTTTGAAGATGGTCACCAGAAAACCGGCTTTCTCCCGGCTGACCACCTGGAGATAGAACTGCTCCATCCTTTCTCGAAGATTACCCCGGATCACTTTTCGCTCCTTTCCAGCAGGCGTTTGATCTCGTCCAGATTCCGTTGACTGGCTCCCCGCTGCTTCATCACCACCTCCCCGGCGGCCCGCCCCGCTTTTTCCGCTTCCGCCGGATTCCCCAGAAAGCGTCCCAGAGCCGCTTGCAGGGAGACCTGATCCCGGACTTCTATCGCGCCGCCGGCTCGCGTCAGTTCATCGGAGATTTCGCGGAAGTTGTCCATCAGGGGCCCAAATACCAGCGGTTTGGCCAGTCCGGCGGGCTCGATCGGGTTCTGTCCCCCACCCCCCTTAAGACTTCTGCCGACGAAAACCACCGTGGCCAGCCGATAGATGTCGGAGAGCAGGCCGATCCGGTCCACGACCACGACGTCCCCGGATCCGCTTTTCGGGTCGCTGAAAAGACAATAGGCCGTTCCGCGCGAGCGAAGATATCCTTCCACCTCTTTGACGCGTTCCAGATGGCGGGGGGTGAGAATCAGCTTCAGTCCGGGATGCTCGGACCTGAGGACCTGGAGGGCGTCGGCCAGCAAGGCTTCCTCGCCCCGGTAAGTGCTGCCGGCGACGATCACCTTGTCGTCTTCGCTCCATCCCGCCGCCTGGCGGAAGCGCTCAAGGAATGCCGGCAGGGGCCCGGGGAGCGGGAAAGAATCGAACTTGATGTTGCCCTGAACGAAGACCCGGTCCCTCGGCGCTCCCAGCGAAAGCAGCCTTCTGGCGTCCCGCTCGGTCCGCATATTGAAAAGGTCGATATTCTGGAGCAGCGGCTTGAGGAGACTTTTTACCTGCCGATAGTAGTTGAAGGACCAGGCCGATATCCGCCCGCTGACCACTATTACCGGGATCTTTTTCCGGCGGACCTCGCTGATCATCGAAGGCCAGAGCTCGGTTTCGACCAGGATTAAAATGGCGGGAGCGAAGGCGCGGATAAACCTCCGGGCCAGAAACAGCAGATCGACCGGCCCCATCACTACGTCCGCCCGTCCGACAAGTTTTTCCCGGGCCAATTTTCTCCCGGCGGCGGTCTGACAGGTGATCACCAGGCGGTAGCCGGGAAGCTGCTCGCTGATTAAGCGCAACAGGGGAAGAGCGGCGGAGACCTCTCCCACCGACGCGGTTTGAACGCAGATCGACGGGCGACCGGCATCAAGAGATCGGCCCCGGTAGAGGCCAAGTCTTTCCCCCAAACCCTCGCGGTAGCGCCGATGGAAAAGCATCTGAAAAAGGAGATAAGGGGCGCCCAGGGATAGGGCCGCGGCGATGACAAGGTTGTAGTAGATCAATAGCATCGGAGAGAATCGGAACCGGTTCGGCCGAAAAACAGCCCAGCCTGCCAGAATTAAAGTATAACCGGCGGTCAACTTCAACTAAAAGCTTCCGCCCCTTTTCGGGAACTTATGGTCGGGCGAGCAGGAATCGGCCGGCGGCGACGTAATTGAAGGTTGGGGAGACTACGCCTGAACAATCCGGGCCGGCAAAAAGACCGAAAATAATTGGAAGAAGGATATTTTGTTGTAATATACTCTGTAGTTTGCCGAAAACCTTAACCAGCAATTGTCGATTAATAAGGAGGTGCGATTATGTGGATCCTGGTGATTATCCTGGCGGTACTGATTGTTGCGTTCGTCACCATCTACAACAGTCTGGTCCGGCTTCGCCAGCGGGTGAAGAACGCCTGGAGCCAGATCGACGTCCAGCTCAAAAGGCGCTACGACCTGATTCCCAACCTGGTCGAGACCTGCAAGGGCTATATGAAGCACGAGCGGGAACTCCTGGAGAGCGTAACCCGGGCCCGGGCCGAGGCGATCGCGGCCAAGGGCGGCGCCGCCGAACAGGCCAAGGCGGAGAACGCCCTCTCCTCCACCCTGCGCTCGCTCTTCGCCGTGGTCGAGAACTACCCCGACCTCAAGGCCAACCAGAATCTGCTCGCCCTGCAGGAGGAGCTCACCAGCACCGAAAACCGGATCGCCTTCGCCCGCCAGCACTACAACGACCAGGTGATGAAGCTCAACACCAAGACCGAGGTCTTCCCCTCCAATATCATCGCCGGCGTCTTCAATTTCACCCGGGAAGAGTTCTTCGAGGTGGACTCGCCCGAAGAGAGAAAGGCGGTCAAGGTGTCCTTTTAAATGTACGAACAGATCGCCCAGAACAAACGGAACTCGGTTTTCCTGATCGTCTTCTTTACCGCCCTGGTCGTGGTTCTCGGCTACCTGATCGGGGAAGCGATGGGATGGGGATACGGGGCCCTGATCCTGGCCTTCATCCTGGCCGCGGCGATGGCCCTCTTCGGCTATTTCGGAGGGGATAAGATGGTCCTGGCGGTCAGCCGGGCCCAGCCGGCTTCGCGGGAGCGTCATGCCCAACTCTACAACATCACCGAGGAACTGACCATCGCCTCCGGCCTGCCGATGCCCAGGCTCTACATCATCCCCGACGACAACGCTCCCAACGCCTTCGCCGCCGGACGAAATCCCCGGCACGCCTCGGTCGCCGTCACCACCGCCCTGCTCGACCGCCTCAACCGCCAGGAACTGCAGGGAGTGATCGCCCACGAACTGAGCCACGTGGGAAACTACGACATCCTCTTCGCCACCCTGGTCGGGATCCTGGTGGGCACGGTGGTGATCCTGGCCGACTTTTTCCTCCGCTCCCTGATCTGGGGCGGGGGGAGAAGAAGGGGAAGAAGCGCTTCCTCCTCGGGAAAGGGAGGAGCGATCCTGATGCTGATCGCCGTCGTGCTGGCCATCCTGGCGCCGATCTTCGCCAAGCTCATCCAGCTGGCGACCTCCCGCCAGCGGGAATACCTGGCCGACGCCTCCGCCGCCAAGATGACCCGCTACCCGGAAGGGCTCGCCTCCGCCCTGGAGAAGATCGCGGTCTCTCCGGCCAAGCTGGAGAGCGCCAACCGCGGAACCGCCCACTTCTACATCGTCAATCCCCTCAAAGTCGGCGGCAGAAAGCGCTCCCAACTCTGGAGCACCCACCCCGACGTCGCCGAGCGGGTCAAGAGGCTGCGTGCGCTCGCCTCGAGCGCCTGACCGCGAAGCCGGCGCCCGTTATTTCGGCGGCCCGATCTTCATATTGTCGATCAGGCGAACCCCGCCGATGAAGACCGCCAGCGCGGCCCGGGAGCGGCGGTTGATCCTCCGCTGCGGCCGCAGGGTGGCCTCGTCGAAAATCCCGATGTAATCGACCCGGGCCCGGGAATGCCGGGCGATGAGGCGAGCCATCGCTTCCCGGATCGCGCGGGCAGAGCATTCCCCCTTCGCGGCCAGCTTCCGGGCCAGTTTCAGAGAACGGTAGAGACAGAGCGCGTCGGAACGGGCGGCGCCCTTCAGGTTTCGGTTTCGGGAACTGGCCGCCAGACCGTCTTTCTCCCGGACCGTCGGCAGCACCTCCACTTTCAGCGGAAAGGCCAGGTCGCGGACCATCCGCGCCACCACTCTTGACTGCTGCCAGTCCTTGGCGCCGAAGAAGGCGAGATCCGGGCCGACCAGGTTGAAGAGCTTGGCCACCACCGTCGCCACTCCCCGGAAGTGGCCCGGACGCGCCGCGCCGCAGAGCGGCCGGCTCAGGGCGGTCTCCTCCACGAAGGTGGAGAAGCTTCTGGGATAGATCTCGGAGATCGGGGGCATAAAGACCACGTCGACGCCTACTTCCCGGCAGAGCCGCAGATCCCGCTCCGGGGCCCGCGGGTAGCGGTCGAGGTCCTCGGCCGGGCCGAACTGGGCCGGGTTGACGAAGATCGAGACCACCACCGCGTCGGAGGCTTTCCGGGCCGCCCGGATCAGGGCCAGGTGCGCCTGGTGGAGATACCCCATCGTCGGCACGAAACCGATCTTGCGCCCTTCCCGCTTCAGTTGCCGCGACTTTTCCCGCATCCGTCGCGAAGTCTCGATCACTTCCATCGTCAAATTCCCCGTTTCCTCATTCTCGGTAATAATAACACTAATTTAAGGAAAACTTGCGTTCAGGGAGCGAAAAACCGCAAAGTCGGCAAATTAATAGCAGTGCTCGGGACCGGGGAAACGACCGGAGCGAACGTCGTCGGCCCATTCCTTGAAAGCGGAGAGAATCGTTCCGCCCAGGTCGGCGTAGCGCTTGACGAAGCGCGGGCTGACCTTGTCCTGGAGACCCAAAAGATCGTGCGAGACCAGGATCTGGCCGTCGCAGTCGGGACCGGCGCCGATGCCGATGGTGGGGACCTTGATCTCGGCGGTGATCTCGGCCGCCAGCGCCGCGGGCACGCATTCGAGGACGACGGCGAAGACGCCAGCCGCCTCCAGGGCGCGGGCGTCGGCGACAAGCCGCCGGGCGGCGGCGGGGCGCTTTCCGGCGACCTTCCAGCCGCCGAGGGAGAGGATATCCTGGGGGGTGAAGCCGATATGGCCGAGCACGGGGATGCCGGCGGCGACGATCCTTTCCGCCCGCGGCGCCATCTTCTCCCCGCCCTCGAGCTTGACGGCCCCGGCGCCTCCGCGCTGGACGAAGCGGCCGGCGTTTTTCAGCGCCTGCTCGTCGCTGAGGTGGTAGCTGAGGAAGGGCATATCGGCGATCAGAAGGCAGTGCCGGTTGCCCCGGGCGGCGGCGCGGGTGTGGTGCAGCATCTCGAAGACGGAGACCGGCAGAGTGTTTTCGTAGCCGAGGACGACCATCGCCAGGGAATCGCCGACCAGGACGATGTCCATCCCGGCCTGGTCGGCCAGGTGGGCGGTGAAATAGTCGTAGGCGGTCAGGGCCAGGATTCTCGGCCCCTTACCCTTCCGCGCCTTGATTGCCGCCGCCGTGATTTTCGCCCTTACATTCATAAGCTTACCGTACCGTATTGTATAGCCAACCTTACCTCGGATTACTCATAGTCACTTCAATATAGCTTCTCAACTTTCATCATTGTATCACAGTGCAACTCCCGACTTTCAATCGCCCTTTTGAGTATTCCGGGCCGCGCTTGAAGGCGAACGGCGGACGATCAGGTAGAGTACGATCCCGGCTCCCGCGCAGACGGCATTGACGATGATGTCCTCAAAATCCCCCACCCGGTCGGGAAGGTAATGCTGGAAGACCTCGTCGAGAACGGCGAAGGCGAAAGCGATCTCCGCCCCGGTCCGGACGGAGAAGAGGCGGACGGAGAGAAAACCGAAGGCGCCGAAGAGCGGGATGTGATACCAGCGGGCGGGATGGCGGCGCAGGTAATACATCAGCCCCGCGGCGAGAAGAAGCATCCAGAGCAGGTGAAGCAGACCGCGGGGGCCCAGCGACCGGACGAGAAAGTATCCCGCCAGGATCAGAACCGCAACCACGCTCACGGCCAGCGCCCAGCCGATACCGGCCCGGCCGATATTATCCCGCAGCAGGTGTTCCAGTCTCCGGCCGTAGTAGGAGATCGTGGGAATGGCGATCAGCGTGGCCAGCCACAACGCCCCCGTCAGCGGCCGCTGTCGGAAAGCTTCGCGCGCTCTTTCAAGAAAACGGTTCATCAGCCTGAGCTCAAAGTCTGGAAGAATACGATCATTATATCTTATCCCCTCCTCACCCTTGCCCTCTCCCCCCAGATGGGGGGAGAGGGTTTTTTATGGAAGAGAACGTTCTCTCTTATCGCTCCGGTCGATTCAGAAACCGGACGCCGGGATCGGGGCCGGCGGCGGCAAGCAGCTCGGCGATGGTCTTCCCGGTAACCGGGTCCTTCCAGCCGGGATCGATCCCTGCCCAGGGGACCAGGACGAAATGACGCTCCCGAAAACGGGGATGGGGGACGGCAAGCTCGGGCCGGTCGAGCACCCAATCGCCGTAGGCAAGGATATCGAGGTCGATCGTCCGGGGGCCGAAACGTTCGCTCCGCTCGCGCCCGAGTTCCTCTTCGATCCGGCGACAGGCGGTCAGAAGTTCGTCGGGAGAAAGTTTCACGCGCAGGCGGGCGACGCGGTTGAGATAATCCGGTTGGGGCGGCGGATAGATCGGCGCGGACCGGTACAGTCCGGATACTTTTTCCACCACGACGCCCGGCAACCGCGACAGGGCGTCAAGGGCCATCCGGATGTTATCCGCCGCGTTTCCGAGGTTGGCGCCGAGACCCAGGAAGACTGTCTCGTCTCTTTCCGAAAACGAAGCATTGGGGCTTGTGGAAGAGGTCTGATTCATGCCGGCACCTGCTAAACCTTGCTCGAAAAGCCGTTGCCCCCCCTCACCCTACCCTCTCCCCCCGTCGGGGGGAGAGGGTTTGTTTTTGTCCATCTTCCGGGTAAACAGCGTACCTATCTTTCAGGCTGAACAATGTTACTCAACTCCCGGGTTGAACTTGTATTACCCGAGATTCTTCGCCCCGACAAGTCGGGGCTCAGAATGACTTTGGGAATGGTTATAGGCCGAGGCTCAAAATGACATTGGGAATGGTTGTCGGCCGGGGCTCAGAATGACTTTGGGAATGGTTATCAGTCGGGGCTCAGAATGACTTTGGGAATGGTTGTCGGCCGGGGCTCAGAGCGCTCCTCGCAATGACAATTAAACTTTTTTGTGCTCCGAGTAACGCTCCGGCGGCGGCATCCCCGCCAGCTTCTCCACCGCCCGGGAGATCTCTTCTTCCGGTCGGGTCAGGGCCATCCGGACGTAGCCCTCGCCGTGGGAGCCGAAACCGCTTCCGGGAGTGGCGACCACGCCCGCCTTGAGCATTGCCGAGACCGTGGAGGCGGAGTCGAGACCGTCGGGGCAGCGCAGCCAGAGGTAGAAGGTGCCTTTCGGAGGTTCCGCCTTCCAGCCGATCTTCTTCACCCCCCCCACCATAATGTCGCGGCGACGGCGATAGGCTTCCATCAGCGGCGACGCCAGATCCTCCCACCGGAGCAGCGCCTCCCGGGCGGCCAGCTGCACCGCCTGGAAGATGCCGGAGTCGATGTTGGACTTGATCCGGGATAGGGCGGCGATTATCTCCGAGCTGCCGGCGGCGAAACCGACCCGCCAGCCGGTCATACTGAAGGTCTTGGAGAATGAATGAAACTCGATCGCGGTCTCCATCGCTCCCGGAACCTGGAGGATACTGGGCGCGCGGTAGCCGTCGAAGGTCATCTCGTTGTAGGCGGCGTCGTGGCAGACGATAATCCCGCGGCGGGCGGCAAATTCAATCATCCCCTGGAAATAATCGGTATCGCAAACGGCGGTGGTGGGGTTGTTGGGGTAGTTGATGAAGAGCATCTTCGCGCCGGAGAGTTCCGAGACGCCGAGGGTTTCGGGATCGGCCAGAAAATCGTTTTCAGCCCGCAGCGGCATCGCCACCGGCTCGCCTCCCGCGAAGATCGTTCCCGAACGATAGACGGGATAACCCGGGTCGGGAACCAGGACCCGGTCGCCGGGATCGATAAAGGCCAGGGGAACGTGCGCGATCCCCTCCTTGGTCCCCAGCAGGGGGAGGATTTCGCGGTCGGGATCGAGGCGGACGCCGTAGCGGGAAAAGAACCAGTCCGAGATGGCGGAGCGGAACTCCGGCATCCCGAAGTCGAGGGCGTAGCGGTGATTGGCGGAGTCGGCGGCCGCCCGGCAGAGGGCGTCAATGATCGGCTCCGGGGTCGGGAGGTCGGGATCGCCGACACCGAGGTCGATCAGTTCCCGGCCGGAGCGGCGCAATTCTCTCTTAACGCGATCGATCTCGGCGAAAAGATACGGAGGGAGCTTTTTGAGCCGCAAGGCCACCGACGGTTCGCGGGATGAGGTCACGGAATCCCTTCCCCCGGCCATCAGAGCGGTCCCTCGTGAAAACGGCAGTAATCATCGTTGACCGGGATGTGGCGGAAGTGCACTCCCAGTTTGTCGGGGTCGGCGAATATCTGCTCGACCACCTTCCCGTTTTCCAGTCTCCGGAAAAGCACCGGCTCCTTGGCCCGGAGACGTTCCCAGGCGATCTGGGGAGTCTCATAGCGGGTCACGAATCCGGCGGAGAACAGGTAATCGATTTTTTCCTTTACCGTGCTGAACATCATACTGCTCCTTCCTTGACCCGGATTATTCATAATCCGAGTTGTTTTTTCAGAGTGCTTCGTCGCTTATTGCCCCGAATTCTCCGAGGCAAACGCTCCTCGCAATGACCCGTAATAGATGTATTTACCCACACAATTCGAAAGAGAACCTCATTAAATAACTTACCCGCCCCCCCTCACCCTCCCTCGACAAGTTCGGAACAAGTTGCCCTCTCCCCCCGTCGGGGGGAGAGGGTTTTTCACGTTACCCATCTCCCAGGTTGCACACACTGTTGGCATACCGACCGGGCTGCCTCTTTTCGATAAAATATAATCAGGCCAATCCCAGGACGTCGGCCATACCGTAAATCCCGGGCGGGGCGGAAAGCGCGAAGCGGGCCGCCCGCAACGCCCCGCGGGCGAAAGTGTCGCGGCTATGGGCGCGATGAACCAGCTCAACCCGCTCTCCCGGACAGGAGAAGACA
The DNA here is from genome assembly GCA_003551625.1 of PVC group bacterium. Classification (GTDB taxonomy): domain Bacteria; phylum Auribacterota; class Erginobacteria; order Erginobacterales; family PUNC01; genus PUNC01. The sequence goes on from PUNC01000174.1 coordinate 13,938, forward strand.
ACCGTGTGCTCGCCTACAATGTCCCCCGCCCGGACGGCGTGGACACCGATCTCGCCCTTATTTCTTTCGCCGACCTTTCCTTCCCGACCGTGGACCGCGACATCCCGCCATTTACGACCCCGGGCGGCCGCGGCGATCTTCCCTATCTTCAGGGCGGTGCCGGAAGGCGCGTCCTTCTTGAAACGGTGATGGGCTTCAACTATCTCGAGATCATATTCTTCATCCAATGCCGACGCGGTCGCCTCCACCAGGTTGAAGAGGAGATTTACGCCCAGGCTCATATTCGGCGCGATGACCGCGGAGACGCTCTTCAGGGCCTCCCGCAGTTCACGTTCCTGCTCCTCGGAAAATCCCGTCGTCCCGATAACGATCGGCTTGCCGGCGGCGGCCGCCGCCCGGCCGTTTTCCAGACCGGCCTCAACCGAGGAGAAATCGACGATCACGTCGGCGGAGGCGGCGACCCCGCCAAGATCCGAAACCAGCGCGGAGCCGGTCTTCCCGACTCCGGCGACCTCCCCGACATCCCGCCCCAGCAAAGGGTGGCCGGGGTTCTCCACCGCTCCGGCGATCTCCCATCCTCCTTCTTCAAGAGCGCAGGCGATAATTCTCTTGCCCATCCTTCCCGCCGCGCCGCAGACCACCAGTTTTTTCATCTCAGCCCTCTTTTTCAATTTAAGAGACCAGGCCGTATGACTTCAACAGTTCGCTCAGTTTCTTTCGATTGGCCTCGGAAATCTCGCACATCGGCAGGCGGAACTGTTCCCGGATCATCCCCATCAGAGCCAGCGAGGTCTTGGCCGGAATCGGGTTGGTCTCATAGAACATCGCCTTGAAAAGGTTGTAGAGGCGAAAGTGTTCGGCCCGGGCCTTCTCCCAATCCCCGGCCAGGGCGGAACTCACCAGCGCGCTGACGCCGTCGGGGACCACGTTGGCGGCGACCGAGATCACTCCCCGGCCGCCGACGGCCAGAATCGGAAGGGTCAGCATATCGTCACCGGAGAGAACCGTGATCTCGCACAGGTTCAGGATCTGGTTTACCTGCTCCAGCGAACCGCTCGCCTCCTTGATGGCGACGACATTGGGAACCCCCGCCAGACGGGCGACGGTCTCGGGCGCGATCGAGACCCCCGTTCGGCCGGGAACGTTGTAGAGAACCAGGGGGACCCCCACTTCCGCCAGGGCCTCAAAATGCTTTATCAGCCCCGCCTGGGTCGGTTTGTTGTAATAGGGCGTGATCACCAGGGCGGCATCGGCGCCCGTCTCCCGGGCGTGGCGGGTCAGCCGCAGCGCTTCCGCGGTGTTGTTGGAACCCGCGCCCGCTATAACCTTGATCCGGCCGGCGACCTTCTTGACCACAAATTCCACCACCTGATCGTGCTCTTCGTGGGAAAGCGTGGCCGATTCCCCGGTGGTGCCGCAGGGAACAATGGCGGAGGTTCCGTTTTCAATCTGAAAATCGATAAGTTTTCCCATAGTATCCCAGTCCACCCCCTCGTCGCGGAAAGGAGTAACCAGGGCCGTCATAGATCCGGAAAACATTGCCGCCTCCTTGGTTTCGTTTTTGGTGGTGCCAGGGCCGCAATGATACAAAAACTCACGCGGAATTTCAACCCCGTTCAACGGAGGGAGTCGATCCGGCCGAAATAAACAAACTCGGCCGGGCCGACGATGGATACCCCGCCGCTGCGGGGCCAGTGGACCCAGAGATCGCCCCCGGGAAGATGGACCAGAACCCGGCGATGGGTCTTGCGGCTTAAGACTCCCGCGACCGCCGCCGCGGCGGCGCCGGTGCCGCAGGCCAGGGTGGGACCGACCCCCCGTTCCCAGACCCCGACTTTAATCTCCCGGGGATTGATCACGCGCACGAACTCCACGTTGGTCTTTTGCGGGAAAAGCGGGTCGTTGGATATCTTTTCGCCCAGTCCGGCCAGATCGACGCGGCGGTCGGGAGGCAGGAAGATCACACAGTGGGGGTTGCCCAGGGAAAGGCAGGTGACGGCTTCCCGCCCTCCCCCGACCGTCACGCTCCGGTTGATCGCCTTTCCTTTCAGGTTGACCGGCACCTCCGACGGTTCCAGCCGAGGCCGGCCCAGGTCGACCTCTACCGTTTCCCCCTTGACCTTAACCTCCGAGATCCCGGCTCCGGTCTCCACCTTGAAGTTGTCGCGCGAGACCAGCCCCCGCTGATGGGCGTAGCGGGCGAAACAGCGAATCCCGTTTCCGCAGGCTTCGGCCTCGCTGCCGTCGGCGTTGAAGATCCGCATTTTAAGATCGGCGGAACGGCCGTCTTCGATCAGGAGAATCCCGTCGGCCCCCACACCGAAACGGCGGGCGCAGAGTTCCTTGATCTCATCCGGAGAAAGCTCGATCCGGTCCGAAAGGTTCTCGATCAGGATGAAATCGTTTCCCAGGGCCTGCAACTTGGCGAAGTTAAGTTTCTTCATTTCGCGCGAGAAAAATCGGGAATGGTTTCGCCGCGCCAGAGATCGGCAACGGATTCCCGCTTCCTGACCACCCGGTACCGCTTTCCGGCGACCATCACTTCCGAAGGCCGGGGGCGGGAGTTGTAGTTTGAACTCATCGTAAAACCGTAGGCGCCGGCGTCCCTCACCGCCAGCAGATCCCCGGGGCGGGGCTCGGGAAGAACGCGGTCTTTGCCCAGGAAGTCACCGCTCTCGCAGACCGGGCCCACGACATCCGCCCGGATCTTGGTCCGGCGGCGGACGGCTACCGGTTCGATCCGGTGAAAAGCGTCGTAGAGCGCCGGACGGATAAGATCATTCATCGCGGCATCAACAATGACAAAATTCTTGATCGGCTGTTTTTTCAGGTACGTGACCCGGGTCAGGAGAATCCCGGCGCCTCCGACCAGCCAGCGGCCGGGCTCCAGGACGAGCCGGGCCGGGCAATCCTTTAAAAGCGGCGCCAACCGGCGGGAATAATCCCGGGCGGAAGGAACCGGCCGGCCGTCGTAGCTGATCCCCATCCCCCCGCCGAGATCCAGGTAGGCAAGCTTGAATCCCGACCCTCTCAACTCCCGGTAAAGCGCCAGCAATTTCTTCAAAGCCTTCTCAAAAGGGCCGGGCGCGGTGATCTGGGAGCCGATGTGCATCTGAAGGCCTACCGGCTCGACGTAGCCGAGACGAGCGCACCGCCGGAAGGCTTCCCGGGCCTGTTCAAGATCCAGGCCGAACTTGTTCTCGACGGTTCCGGTGGTGATGAAGCGATGGGTCCGGGGATCGACGTGGGGGTTCACCCGGAAGGCGACCGCCGCGCGCTTGCCCATTCCGGCGGCCGCGGCATCGATCGCTTCGAGTTCCGGAAGAGATTCCACGGTGAAATAGAGAACCCCCGCCTTCAACCCGGCGGTGATCTCGTCCCGGGTCTTGCCCACGCCGGCAAAGACGATCCGGTCCGCCCGGGCGCCCGCCTTCAAACCTCGCTTCAGCTCGCCGCCGGAGACCACGTCAAGACCCGCCCCGGCCTCGAGAAGAGTTTTTATCACCGCCAGGTTGGAATTGGCTTTGACCGAATAGCAGATCAGGGGATCCCGGCCGGTCCAGGAACGTTTCAGCTCCGCCAGACGCTCGAGGAGATGCCGGCGGCTGTAAACGAAAACCGGAGTCCCCTCCCGGTCGGCGAGCCGAGCCAGATCGACTTCTTCACAGAAAAGACGCCCCCGCCTCCGGGGAAAAGCCACCTTCATCCCCTCCCCCTTTTCTTTCCTTCCGCCTCCAGCTTTCTTCTCCATTTCCTCAGATTGGCCTTTACCCGGCCGGGATGGGAGCCGGGAAAAGCGGCCCGGGCCCGGAGAGAACCCCGGGCGGAGAGCAGCTTGAGGGCCCCGTCGTCGAACTCGGAACTGAACTTCCGCAACTCCTGTATTGATATTTCGTTGAGCTTGCAGCCGGAACGGGCCAGGGAGACCACCATCCCGCCCACGAGCCGGTGGGCGTCCCGGAAGGGCATCCCCTTCTTGACCAGGTATTCGGCCAGGTCCGGCGCCGCTCCGTAGTCCTCATCCTCCAACCGTTTGAGAACCGCCAGGTTGACCTTCAGCGATTCGATCACCCCGCAAAGAACGGCGGCGCTGTCGCCGATGGTGTCCACCGAGTCGAAGAGCGGACGCTTGTCCTCCTGGAGATCGCGGTTGTAGGAGAGCGGCAGCCCCTTGACCGTGGCGAAGAGCGCCGTGAAGTTTCCCAGCAGCCGTCCGGCCTTGGCCCGGACCAGCTCCGCCGAATCGGGGTTTCGTTTGTGGGGGAGAAAACTGGAGCCGGTGCAGAAGGCCTCTCCCAACTCGACGAACGAAAACTCGGAAGTCGACCACAGCACCAGTTCCTCCGCCAGGCGCGAGAAATGCAGCCCGGCCAGGGCGGCGGCGGAGAGAAATTCCAGAACGAAATCCCGGTCGGAGACCGCGTCCAGGCTGTTGGGAGAGACCTTGGGGAACCCCAGCAGCCCGGCCATCAGCTTGAGGTCGAGATCGAGCGTGTTCCCGCCGGCGGCGGCGGAGCCGGCGGGCAGAACCTCAAGGCGGCGACCGAGGTCGCGCAGCCGCAGCCGGTCCCGATCGAGCATCTCCACGTAAGCCAGGAGGTGATGAGCGAAGAGCACCGGCTGCGCTCGCTGCAGGTGGGTATAAGCCGGAATGACGACCCCGGCGTATTCTTCGCCCTTGGCCGTCAAGGCCGACTGCAGGCGCGCCAGGAGAGAATCCAGACGGACGATCTCCTCGCGAAGGTAGAGGCGCATATCCAGGCTGACCAGGTCGTTCCGGCTCCGCCCGGCGTGAACCTTGCGGGCGGCGGCCCCCGCTTTCTTCTCCAGGTGGGCCAGCACGAAGGAATGGACGTCTTCCCAGTCGCCCTCCAGGGGAATCGCGCCCGAAAGGATGCCGGAGCGCAGCGATTTCAGCCCCCGGAGAAGCCCGGCCTCCTCCGACCGGCTGAGATAGCCCCCCCGGGCCAGAACCCGGACGTGGGCCTCGGTGGCCGCCAGCTCGGCCTTCCACAGCCGCCGGTCAACCGCGAACGAGGAACTGAACTCCTCCATCGCCCGGTCGGTCTTCTCCACGAATCTGCCCCCCCAGAGCTTATTTCCCATCGCCTCCCCCTTTCTCCGGCCGTCCGCGCAGAAGCGCCCGGATCCGAAGACGAAGCCCGTTAAGACGGATGAAACCGGTGGCGTCTCCCTGCCGGTAAACCTCCTCCTTCTCGAAGGTGGCGAAGGCGGGGGCGTAGAGGGAGCGGGGAGACTTCCTCGCCGCCACCCGGCAGTTGCCCTTGTATAGTTTGAGCCGCACGGTCCCGGTCACGTCCTTCTGGGTGTCGGAGATCATCGAGCGCAGCAGTTCCATCTCCGGCGAAAACCAGTAGCCGTAGTAGGTCAGCTCGGCGAATTTGGTAACCAGGGAGTCCTTGAAATGGGCCACCTCGCGGTCGAGCGTGATCGATTCGATCGCCCGGTGGGCGACGTGGAGAATCGTCCCGCCCGGGGTCTCGTAGACCCCCCGGCACTTCATCCCCACGTAACGGTTCTCGACCATATCCACCCGGCCGATGCCGTTGGCTCCCCCCAGGCGGTTGAGTTCTTTAAGCAGCGCGGCCGGCGTCATCCTCTCCCCGTCGATCGCGACCGGGCGGCCGGCTTCGAAATCGACCTCAATGGAGGTCTCCTCTTCCGGAGCGGATCGCGGAGAGGTGGTCAGGACATACATATCCTCCGGAGCCTCCTGCCAGGGGTCCTCCAGGATGCCTCCCTCGAAACTGATATGGAGAAGATTGCGGTCGCTGCTGTAAGGCTTGGCCGGCGTTACCGGAATAGGAATGTCGTGCTTTTTCGCGTAGGCGACCAGGTCGCTGCGCGACTTGAGATCCCATTCCCGCCAGGGCGCGACGATCCCGATCTCCGGAGCCAGCGCCTGGTAGGTGAGCTCGAACCGCACCTGGTCGTTGCCCTTGCCGGTCGCCCCGTGGGAGACGAAGCCGGCCCCCTCCTTCCGCGCGATCTCGATCTGTTTCTTGGCGATCAGCGGTCGGGCCAGCGCGGTGCCGAGAAGATAGGTCCCCTCATAGACCGCGTTGGCGGCGACGGCGGGAAAGACGAAATCCCGGGCGAACTCCTCGGTCAGGTCTTCAACGTAAACCGAGGACGCGCCGGTCTTCCGGGCCTTCTCCGCGGCCTCTTCGACTTCCTCCCCCTGCCCGATATCGGCGATGAAGGCGACCACCTCCATCCGCTTCTCCTCGACCAGCCACTTGAGGATGATCGAGGTGTCCAAACCTCCCGAATACGCCAGAACCACCTTGCTCATACTGCCTCCATAAAATTTTAAAGTTGATAAAATTTTATTCAGAAAATTTTATTCATCGCCTCGCGCAGAATCCCGACGCCGAGGTCGATCTCGGGTTGACCGATGTTGCAGGCCGGCATCAGCCGGAGGACATTGCCGGCGGTGCAGTTGATGATCACACCCCTCTCCAGACAGGCCTCCACCACCGGCTTGCCCTCGCGGTCGCATTCCATCCCCAACAGCAGGCCCATACCCCGGACTTCGCGAACCGCGGCGAATTCCGATTGGAGTTCCTCGAGCTTCTCCCGGAGATAGCCGCCGGCGGAACGAACGTTTCTCAGCAGGTTCTCCTCTTCCATCGCGTCGAATACGGCCAGGGCGGCGGCGCAGACCAGGGGACTGCCGCCGAAGGTCGAGGCGTGAGTCCCCGGCGTAAGAACATCCTTCAGCCGCTCGGAAACCACCAGGGCGCCGATCGGCAGCCCTCCTCCCAGAGCCTTGGCCAGGGTCATCAGGTCCGGCGTGACGCCGTAATTCTGAAACGCGAACAGCTCCCCGGTCCGCCCCATCCCGGTCTGGACCTCATCCACGATCATCAGGAGGCCGCGGGCGTCGCAGATCCCGCGAATTGCCTTGATGTAATCCGGACGGGCGGGGCGCACCCCACCCTCCCCCTGGACCAGCTCCAGCATCACCGCGACCGTGCGGGGAGTGATCGCCCGCTCGAAAGCCTCGAGGTCGTTGAAAGGCAGATGGATGAAGCCGGGCGGCAGCGGGCCGAAGCCGGAATGATACTTCTCCTGGCCGGTGGCGGTTACCGTGGCCAGGGTCCGGCCGTGAAAAGACGACTTCATCGTCAGGATCTCAAAACGGCCGTCGGCCTCGCCGTAGCGGCGGGCCAGCTTGATCGCCCCCTCGTTGGCCTCGGCGCCGGAATTTCCGAAAAATACCTTTCCGGGAAAAGCCCCTTCCGCTATTCTCCGGGCCAGCCGGCCCTGCAGTTCGTTGAAAAAATTGTTCGGCATATGAAGCAGCCGGCCGGCCTGTTCCCGGACGGCGGCGACCACCCGGGGATGGCAATGCCCCAGCCCGCTCACTCCCCAGCCGGGAAAAAGGTCGAGGTATTTTTTCCCGTCGGCGTCCCAGACCCAGGACCCTTCACCCCGAACCGCCGCCACCGGAGAACGGGTGTAGGTGTTGAGCACAAACTTTTGATATTCGGATATTATCTTATCGGTAGCGGTCATCAGCCTTCTCCCTACTTCACGATCTCGGTTCCGATCCCTTTCTCGGTGAAGATCTCCAGCAGCAGCGAGTGCTTCAGCCGCCCGTCGATGATGTGGATCTTCTTCACGCCTTTCTCGAGGGCCCGCAATCCCGCTTTCACTTTGGGAATCATCCCCCCCCCGATGATTCCCTCCCGGAGAAGATTTTCAATATCGCCGCGATTGAGCGAAGAGAGCAGCTGCCGCTCCTCTCCGCTTCCCGACCGGCTGACTATCCCCTCCACGTCGGTTAGAAAGACCAGTTTCTCGGCCTTGAGGGCGGCGGCCACCTCGGCGGCGGCGGCATCGCCGTTGATGTTGTGGATCCGCCCCCGGCCGTCCTTGCCCAGGGGAGCGATTATGGGGACGGCGCTCTTCCTGAAAACCCGGCGCAAAAACTCGGTCTTGACGGAGGTTACCTCTCCGACCAGACCGACATCCACCGTCTCTCCGGCCGCGGTCTTGACCGGAGGGTGCTTCCTGACGGTCAAAAGCGGCCCGTCGGAACCCAGCATCCCCCGGGCGCGACCCCCCATCCCCTCGATCTTGTCCACCAGTTCGCCGTTGATCTCGGCCAGAACTTCCCTGACGATCCGGACGGTCTTGGCGTCCGTCACCCGCAACCCCTCGACGAAGTCGGCGGCGACCCGGGCCGCCTTCATCCGCTCGCTGATCCGTTTGCCGCCGCCGTGGATCAGAACCGGCCGGACCCGGACCGTCTCCAGGAAGACCACGTCCCGGAGCGCCTCCAGCAGGCAGGCGGGATTCGACATCGCGCTTCCGCCGAGCTTGACGACCACGGTGCGTCCCTGGAACCTCTGAATGTAGGGAAGCGCCTCGATCAGAATCGATACTTTCTCCAACGCTTTATCCTTCATCGCATCATCCGGGTTAATCCTTGTTGAGTTCGACATACGCCGGAGAAAAATCGCAGGTGTAGTACCGGCAGCTTCCTTTCCCCAGGCCGAGACTTATCTCGAGCAGCAGGTTCTTCTTCTTCAAGAGGGCTTTCACCGCGACGGCCGGGGCGTCCGCCAGCATCCCTTTCCTGACGACGACGATTCCCCCCAGACGGACCGCGATCCGGGCCGGCGCCACCGCCGCCCCGGAATAGCCCAGCGCCGCCAGTATCCTCCCCCAGTTCGGGGAGGCCCCGTAGAGGGCGCATTTGACCAGATTGGAGTTGGCCACCGCGGCCGCCGCCCGCCGGGCCTGGGAATCGCTAATCGCCCCCCGAACCGCGATCTCGACGAACCGGGTGGCCCCCTCCCCGTCGGAAGCGATCATCTTCGCCAGCTCCCGGCAGGCGGCGGTAACCCCTTCGCGCAGCTGCCGGAAGCGGGTTCCGGCGGAGGAGAAGCGCACTCCCGAGGCGCCGGAGGCCAGCAGCATCACCGTGTCGTTGGTGCTGGTGTCGCCATCGACCGAGATCCGGTTGAAGGTCTCCTCCACCGCGGCGGCCAGGATCCTCTTCAACGCGGCCGGCGCAACCACAGCGTCGGTGGTGATGAAAGCCAGCATCGTGGCCTGGGTCTTGAGGGCGGGGAATATCATCCCGGCGCCCTTGGCCATTCCCCCGATCCGGACCTTGAGGCCGGACGACTCCAGGGCGACCTCCTTGGGCCGGGTGTCGGTGGTCATAATCGCGGAAGCGGCGAAACGGTTGCCTCCCCGCTCAATCGCCGCCGCCGCCTTTTCGATCCCCCCGCGAATCTTATCCATCGGCAGGAAAGTCCCGATCCTACCCGTCGAACAGACCGCGGTCTCGGACGGCGGAACCCCAAGGGCCGCGGCGGCAAGCGCCGTCATCTCCCGAGCGTCCCTCATCCCCCGGCTGCCGGTGGCGGCGTTGGCGGCTCCGCTGTTGACGACTACCGCCCGGCAGAAACCTTTCCCGGCCACGGCCCGGCTGAGCTCGACCGGGGCCGCCCGAACCCGGTTGGTGGTAAAGGCGGCGGCCAGGGAAGAACGCTCCGCCGCCAGAAGCAGGGCCAGGTCCTTCTTTCCCCCGGCCTTTAAACCGCAGCTTACACCAGCGGAAAGAAACCCGCGGGGGAAACTCACGCCGCCGACGCGGAAGCGCCGATTCCAGGAATGCTTGCCGCCCATTTAAAACCCCGTGCCTTCGCCCCAGCCTTCCATCGCGTTCAAGTTCTGAACGGCCTGACCGGCCGCGCCCTTGAGCAGGTTGTCGATGGCGGTGACGACGATCAGGTTGCCGGTTCGGGGATTGGCCCGAAAGCCGATGGCGCAGTTGTTCGTCCCCGCCACGTCTTTGAGCTCCGGGAGCGCGGGGGGGCGGAGCAGGCGGATGAACCGATCCTCACGGTAACGGCTCTGAAACCGTTCCCAGACATCTTCCTCACCGATCGGACGGGCCGGTTTCAAATAGATGGTGCTCAGAATGCCCCGGTTGAGGGGAAGAAGATGGGGAGCGAACTCGACTTCAACCCTCTTCCCGGCGATCTCCCCCAGGATCAAGTTCATCTCGGGAGTATGTTTGTGAACGACCAGATTGTAGGCCCGAAAGTTCTCGTTGACCTCGGGGAAGAGCAGCGGCAGGCTGGCTTTTCTTCCCGCACCGGTCACCCCGGTCTTGGCATCGATCACGATCGAGGCGGGTTCGACCAGCCCGGCTTCCAGAACGGGCGCGATCCCGAGAATCGCCCCCGTGGGATAACATCCCGGGTTCGCGATCAGGCGGGCGGAAGCGATCTTGTCTCGGTAGATCTCGGTCAGGCCGTAAACGGCCTCCGGCAGGCCCGCCGGATCCAGATGTTCCGCTCCGTACCATTCCCGGTAGGCCCCGGCGTCCGGAAAGCGGTAATCGGCGCTCAGGTCGATCACCTTTTTCCCGGCCTTCACCAGCTCCGGAACGAACTTCATCGACACCGTGTGCGGAAGCGCCAGGAAAACCGCGTCGGCGGCGGCGAGAGCGGCCGGTTCCGGCGGGCGGCATTCCATATCGATCAGCCCTTCCAGAACCGGAAACTCCCGCTGGATGCAAACCGGTTTGTCCACCTTGGCCGTCAGCGACACCAGCTCCACCCGGGGGTGACGGACCAGAAGTTTGAGCAGCTCCAGCCCGGTGTAACCGGTCGCCCCAACCAGAGCTACCCTCAATATCTTGTCGTCAGTCGTCATCTTCGCTTTCCTCCGGCCCGAACGGTTTCTCAACAACGGCCGGGGGTAATTTAAGCACATCGCGGGAGTTTAATAAACGAAAAAGCGGGCCCGAAGGCCCGCTTTTCGAATACCCGGATAACCGGAGTTTGCGCGCGGCGTAATTTACCGCTTGGAAAACTGGAACCTCTTCCGGGCGCCGGGACGGCCGTATTTCTTTCTTTCCTTCATCCGGTCGTCCCGGGTCAGGTAGCCGGTATCCTTGAGGGTTTTTTTCAGTTCGGGAACGGCCAGCGCGAGCGCCCGGGCCACCCCGTGGCTGACCGCTCCGGCCTGACCGGACATTCCGCCGCCGAGGGCGGTGGCCTCGACGTCGTAAGTCTGCAGATTGCCGGTGGCCTCCAGCGGGGCGCGGGCCGCCTTGATCAGGTCCGGACGGCCGAAGTAGTCTTCGAGATCCCGCTTGTTGACTCTCAGCTTCCCGATACCGGGAAAGAGGCGCACCTTGGCGACCGCCGTTTTCCGGCGGCCGGTGGCCACAAAACTCTTGCTATCGCTCATTCTTCCTCTTCCTGTGTCAATCCGAACCGATCTTCAACATTTCCGGGCTCTGCGCGGAATGGGGATGATCCGGACCGGCGTAGACCTTCAGTTTCTTCATCATCGCGCGGCCGAGCCGGGTGTGGGGAACCATCCCCCGAACCGCGTGCTCGATCACTCGTTCCGGATGATCGCGGAGCTGGCGGCGGTAGGGAATGAGTTTGCGCCCCCCGGGATATCCGGTATACCGCTGATACTGCTTCTGCTCGGCCTTTCTTCCGGTGACCTCGACCTTTTCGGCGTTGATCACGACCACGAAATCGCCGGTATCCACGTGGGGGGTGTATATGGTCTTATGCTTGCCCCGCAGGATATCGGCCACCCGGGTGGCCAGACGGCCGAGAATCTGGCCTTCGGCGTCGACCAGATACCATCTTCTGGTGATTTTTTCAGGTTTGGCCGAGAAAGTTTTCATTGTTTCCATAGTTCCGGTTCAGGTTAAAACGGGGAGAATCTAACAACCAAAACGGTTAAAGTCAACCCCCAATAAAAATTTCCCAACGGAAATTTTTATTCCGCTTCGTCTTCCGGAGCCGCCGAACCCACCAAAGGGCTGCTTTTTAATCTTCCCTCGCCGTATAAAACCCCGGCCAGGTATAGGCCGCAGGCGGGAGCGGTCGGGCCCGCTTCCCGCCGGTCCCCGGAAGCCAGGATCTTCCTCAACCGGGCGAGGGGAATATCTCCCGCGCCCACCGCGACCAGCGTTCCCACGATGTTTCTCGCCATCTTATAGAGGAAGCCGTCGGCTTCGATCGCGACGACCAGCAGATCTCCGTCCTCCGCGATCTCGATCCGGCGGACCGTCCGCTCGGTGGTTCTGACGGAACTCCCGGAAGCGGTGAAGGCCGCGAAGTCGCGCCTCCCTTTCAAGACCGCGGCGGCCGACGTCATCCTTTTGACGTTCAGGGGCGAAGGATAGTGCCAGGCCCGCGACCGCCAGAAGGGAGAAGGGGCCGGCCGCCGGTGGATCAGGTAGCGGTAGAGCTTGCCGGTCGCGGCGTAACGGGCGTGGAAACCGGGGCCGACATCGGCCGCCGCGACGATCACGATCTCGGCCGGGAGACGGGTATTGGCGCCCCGTCGGATATTTTCGGCCGGCAGCGCCGAGGCGGTATCGAAATGCGCCACCTGGCCGAGGGCGTGGACCCCGGCGTCGGTCCGCCCCGCCCCGTGCAGCCGGACCCGGCCGCCGGCCACGCTCGCGACCGCCTCCTCCAGAAGGCCCTGAACGGAAACTCTCTTCCGCTGGACCTGCCAGCCGGAGAAGGGAGTCCCGTCGTATTCGATCTCCAGCCTGACCCGACGGACGGGTTTCCTGTTCACTGTTCTTGACCGCGCCCCGGCCGAACCAACGGCCGGCGGGAGTTCAGAGCATACCGTCGGAGATCATCTTCTCGGCGATCTGAATGACGTTGAGGGCCGCGCCCTTGCGAATATTGTCGCCGACCACCCAGAGGTGCAGCCCCCGGGGATTGTGGGGGTCCTTTCGGATCCGTCCCACCAGCACCTCGTCGCGTCCATCGACGTCGATCGGCATCGGATACTTCCCGGCGGCGGGGTCGTCGATCAGCTTCACGCCGGGAGCTTCGCTCAGGATCTCGCGGGCCCGGTCCACCGAGATCTCGTCCTCGGTCTCGATGTAAACCGCCTCGGAATGACCGTTGAAGACGGGGACCCGGACGCAGGTGGTGGTGATCCGGATCCGGTCGTCGGCCAGGATCTTCTTGGACTCCCGGTCCATCTTCCATTCTTCGGTGGTGAAGTCGAAATCCTCGAAACCGCCGATCTGGGGAAGCAGGTTGAAGGCGATCCGGTGGGCATAGGCTTCGCGTTGGAACTCCTTCTCCCCGGAAAGATAGGCCCGCGACTGCTGATCGAGCTCGCGGATGGCGGAGCGGCCGGTGCCCGAGACCGCCTGGTAGGTAACCGCGATGACCCGATTGATCCGGCTGGCCCGGTAGATGGGCGCCAGGGCGACCAACATCTGGATGGTGGAGCAGTTGGGAGAAGCGATCAGGCCCTGGTGTCCGGCCAGGGCGCCGGGATTGACCTCGGGTATGACCAGGGGGACCTTGGGGTCCATCCGGAAGTCCCCCCCGTTATCGATCGCCACCGCGCCGCGCTTGATCGCCTCGGAAGCGAAAGTCGAGGAGGCCCCCTTGGCGCCCTCGGTTCCGGCGAAGAAGACAATCTGGGCCCCGTCGAATTCTTCGGGCACCGAGGCCTTCACCGAGTAGGTCTTTCCCCCCACCTCTTCTTCGCGGGCCGAACGCGCCAGGACCTTCAACTCGGCGCAGGGAAAGTTTCTCTGGTCGAGGATCTTGACCATCTCCTCCCCCACCGCTCCGATGCCGACCACGACCACGTTGTATTTCTTTTCACTCATTGTTTACCTCCTGAAGTAGCTGTTTAAGATCCCGCGGGAACTCATTCCGGCGGCCCCCTCGCGGTCCGTCCGGAAGCGCCGTTATTCCGCCGCGAAGCCGGCGACCAGATCGCCGACTTCGGAAGTGGTGTAACCCATCCGGCCGGCGGAAAGGCTTTTGAGCTTCCCGCAGGCCTTGACGATCGCGCCTTCAAGCCGGCGGGAGGCCTCTTCCTCGCCCAGGATATCCAGCATCATCTGGGCGGCGCTGATCGCGGCCAGCGGATTGATCTTCCCCTGCCCGGTATACTTCGGGGCGCTGCCGCCGATCGGCTCGAACATCGAGGTCCCATCGGGGTTGATGTTGCCTCCGGCCGCGATTCCCATCCCCCCCTGGATGATCGCCCCCAGGTCGGTGATGATGTCCCCGAACATATTATCGGTCACGATCACGTCGAAAAACTCGGGGTTTTTCACCATCCACATACAGGTGGCGTCCACGTGGGCGTAATCAAGCTTGATATCGGGATAATCCTTCTCCCCCACCTCGTGAAAAGCCCGCTCCCAGAGATCGAAGGCGTAGGTCAGGACGTTGGTCTTGCCGCAGAGGGTCACCATCTTCTTTTTCGCGCGCTTGCGGCAGAGCTCGAAGGCGAAGCGCAGGCATCTCTCGACGCCGAAGCGGGTGTTGATCGATTCCTGCACGGCGACCTCCCGGTCGGTCCCCTTCTTGAAGAATCCGCCCGCCCCCAAATAAAGCCCCTCGTTGTTCTCCCGGACGACGACGAAATCGATATCCTCCGGACCCTTGTCCTTCAGCGGGGTCTCCACCCCGGGGTAGAGCTTTACCGGACGGAGGTTGATATACTGCTCGAGGTCGAAGCGCAGCTTGAGAAGAATACCCTTCTCCAGGATGCCGGGCTTGACGTCGGGATGGCCGATCGCCCCGAGATAGATCGCCGGGAATTTCTTCAGCTCTTCCGCGGCCGATTCCGGCATAACCTCGCCGGTGCGGAGATAGCGTTCTCCCCCGAAATCGTAATCGACGAACTCAAACCCGATACCGGAGACGTCCCCCACCGCCTGGAGAACCTTAATCCCCTCGGCCACGACTTCCGGGCCGGTCCCGTCGCCGCCGATTACCGCGATCGAATACTTCTTGCTCATTTCTTCTTTCCTTCCTGGTTCAAGTTCTTCATCATATACGACAATAAACCGCCGGAGGCGATCAGCTCCCGCATAAAGGGAGGGACCGGCTGGGAGCGGTAGGTTTCGTTCCGGGACAGGTTCCGGATCAGCCCTTCCGAGGCGTCGATCTCGATTTCGTCGCCCTCGACGATGCCTTTCGCCGCGTCGGCGCTCTCGAAGATCGGCAGGCCGGTGTTGAAGGCGTTGCGGAAGAATATCCGGGCGAAGCTTTCGGCCACCACGGCCCGCACCCCGGCACCGCGGATGGCGACCGGCGCGTGCTCGCGTGACGAGCCGCAGCCGAAATTGGCGCCCGCGACAATGATCCCCCCGCGAACGTCCTCACAGGCGAAACCGGGGCGAATATCCTCCATCAGGCACGCGCCGAGCTCGGCCGGATCGGTGGGGTTGAGGTAGCGGGCGGCGATGATGGCGTCGGTATCCACGTCGTCGCCGAACTTCCACGCTCTGCCCTGGATCTTCATAATTAGTTCTCCTCCCCCGGCCGGTCGCCGCCGGCCACCCGGGCGGGATGAATTATCTCGCCGGCCACCGCGCTGGCCGCGGCCACGTAGGGGCCGGCAAGGTAAACCTCGCTACGGGGATGGCCCATCCGGCCGACGAAGTTGCGGTTGGTGGTCGCGACCGCCCGCTCGCCTTCGGCCAGGATCCCCATATGCCCGCCCAGGCAGGGACCGCAGGTCGGGGTGGAAACCGCCGCGCCCGCTTCGATAAAGATTTCCAGCAGCCCTTCCCGCATCGCCTCCAGGTAGATCCGCTGGGTGGCCGGAAAGATTATCACCCGGACTCCCCGGGCCACCTTCCGCCCCTGGAGAACGCGGGCGGCCGCCCGCAGGTCTTCGAGCCGGCCGTTGGTGCACGAACCGATGACCACCTGGTCCACCCTGACGCCTTTGACCTCGCCGACCGGCCTGACGTTGGACGGCAGCGACGGCAGCGCCACCTGCGGCTCCAGCCCGGAGACGTCGAAATCGAAACGGGCGGCGTATTCGGCGCCTTCGTCGGCGGGAAAAGACCTTCCCCGGCGGCCGGAGCGGCCGCGAACGTATTCCTCGACCTTCTCATCGACGGGGAAGATGCCGGTCTTGGCGCCGGCCTCGATGGACATATTGGCCATCGAGAAACGATCGTCCATCGAAAGGGCGTGGATCGCCGGCCCGGCGAACTCCATCGCCGCGTAGAGCGCCCCGCTGACCCCGATCCGGCCGATGGTGTGAAGGATGAAGTCTTTGCCCCCGGTCCATTCTCCGGGCCGGCCCCGGTAATTAAAGAGCATCGAGACCGGAACCTTGAACCAGGCCCGGCCGGAGAGCATCGCCCCGGCCAGGTCGGTGCTGCCGACCCCGGTGGCGAAGGCGCCCAGGGCGCCGTAGGTGCAGGTGTGGGAATCCGCGCCGATGACCAGGTCGCCGGGAAGAACCAGGCCCTTTTCCGGCAGCAGGGCGTGCTCGATTCCCATCTCGCCGACATCGAAGAAGTTCTCTATGCCCTGTTCGCGGGAGAAGTCCCTGATCAGGCGGACCTGTTCGGCGGAGCGAATGTCCTTGTTGGGGGTGAAATGGTCGCAGACGAAGACTATCCGCCGGGGATCGCGGACCTTCACCGCGCCGGACCGGCGGAACTCCTCGATGGCCAGCGGGGCGGTGATGTCGTTGGCCAGCGCCAGATCGAGGTCGGCCATCACGATCTCGCCGGGGCGGACCTCATCCCGGCCGCAGTGGGCCGCCAGTATTTTTTCTGCCGTAGTCATCGGCATAGTTTCAGTCTCCGTTAACCCGGATTATTCATAATCCGGGTTCATCTGCTCAAACCCGGGCTTCTTCGCCTCCAACTACCTAAAGAACAGGATGATACCCCTGACTATTCCTGGTTCTTGCCGGCTTTCATGACAAATTGGGGTTAAAAGAACGTAATTATACCGAAACGGGGGCGAGCTTCAATGGTTAATCGGGGTAATAATCAATAACGCCGAAAGCGGAAGAAGGGATCTTTAACTCTCGGACCGGTCGGACGGGTCGGGCCGGTCGGAAGGTTTTATGGAAAGGGTTTGACGGCAATCCGGGAAGGCCGAACAGCCCCAGAATGCCCTGCCCTCTCCCGGGCCGCTCCGCGACAAGCGCCGCTTCATCGGCTTGCCGCACGACGGACAGTCCGGCGCTTCCGGCAATGGGGGTTTC
>PUNC01000112.1 GCA_003551625.1 PVC group bacterium
GGAGACGCGGGGGTAAGAAAGAGTTGATAAGTTTATAAGATGATAAGTTGATAAGAACAAAATCGAAATCGCTATCGGGATCGAAATCGAAATCGTTTAACTAAAAGTTGGTAGTACCTAACAGTCTAAACCCCTACAGCCTTTCCTGAGATGAATAAGGGGTGAGGTGGGGAGTAACCGGAATCTAAAATCTGGAATCTGTTTTACGAGCCTTGGACCTGGAACCTCTGAACCCAAAGACTTATCAAATTACAAACTTATCAGCTTATCAACTTAACTCTGGAGAATAAGATGATCGGCAAATCCATCCGCCTGGAGAGAGTGATCAACCGCAATTCGGGTCGGACCATTATCGTTCCGCTTGATCACGGGATAACGCTGGGCCCGATCCCGGGTTTGACCGACACCCGCCGGGCGATCGCGGGAGTGGTCCGGGGGGGAGCCAACGCCATCATAATGCACAAGGGGCTGGTCCGGGCCGGCCACCGGCGGCGGGGGCGGGACGTGGGTTTGATAATCCATCTGTCGGCCTCGACCAGTCTCAGCCCCGATCCCAACGCCAAGGTGCCGGTCTGCACGGTGGAAGAGGCCCTCCGGCTGGGAGCCGACGCCGTTTCCATCCACGTCAACCTGGGCGCCGAGACTGATTGCGAGATGTTGCGGACGCTGGGGGAGACGGCCAAGCAATGCCGGGATTGGGGGATGCCGCTGCTGGCGATGATGTACCCGCGGGGGAAGGCGATCGCCAACGAGTTCGACCCCGCGCTGGTCAAGCACGCCGCCCGGGTAGGAGCCGAACTAGGTTCCGACATCGTGAAGGTCAACTACACCGGCTCCCCGGAGAGTTTCGCCGAGGTGGTCGCGGGCTGTCCGGTTCCGGTGGTCATCGCCGGCGGCGAGAAGATGGAGACCGACCGGGAGTTGCTGGCGATAGTCGAGGGCGCCCTGGCGGCCGGAGCCTGCGGGGTCTCGATCGGGCGCAACATCTTCCAGCACCGGGATCCGGTCCTGATCATCAAGGCGATAAATCTTCTGGTGCATAAGAAACAACCCGCCGCGGCCGCGATCGAAATGCTGGAGGCGGCCGCGGGGAGCGGGAAATGAAGGGTTCGGAGCGGAAACTGGTCTGGGTGGACTGCCGCCCCTGGTCGAAGAAGCTGGTCCTGGCCGCCCTGGAGAGCGGCGCCGACGCGGTCATCGTACCCCCGGGGCGGACGAAAGCGGTCAGGGAGCTGGGCCGGCTGAAGACCGTGGCCGAGGACGGCGACCTCAAGCTGGGGAAGGCCGTGGTCGAGATCGAGATCTCCGGACTCGCCGACCAGGAGAAGATCATCGCCCTGGCCCCCGACCGGACGGCGATCGTCTCCGGCCGGGACTGGAAGATCATCCCCCTGGAGAACATCATCGCCCGTTCGGGGAAGGTGATGGCGGTGGCGGGGAGCCTCCCCGCCGCCCGGACCGCCCTGGGGATCCTGGAGCGGGGAGTGGCCGGGGTGGTGGTCAGGAGTTCGTCTCCAAAGGTGATCGGGGAGATCGTCCGCCTCGTCCGGGGCGGGTCGGAGAAACTGGAACTGGTTCCGGTCAGGATCACCGGGATCGAGGAACTGGGGATGGGCGACCGGGTCTGCGTGGACACCTCCAGCGTCTTCGCCCCCGGGGAGGGGATGCTGGTGGGGAATACCGGGTCGTCTTTCTTCCTGGTCCACGCCGAGACCGTCGAGACCCCCTATGTCGCCCCGCGGCCCTTCCGGGTCAACGCCGGGGGGGTTCACGCCTACACCTTTCTTCCGGGCGGGAAGACCGGCTACTTATCCGAGTTGAAGATCGGCCAGGGCGTGCTGGCCGTTGACTTCCGGGGCCGGACCCGGGAGGCCATCGTCGGGCGGGCCAAGGTGGAGAAGCGGCCGATGCTCCTGGTCCGGGGGAAGTCCGGCAAGCGGGAGGTCAGCCTGATCCTCCAGAACGCCGAAACCATCCGCCTGGTCCGGACTTCCGGCAAGCCCCTCTCGGTGGCCGCCCTGAAGAAGGGCGACGAGGTCTTGGCCCACTTCAGTTCCGGCGGCCGCCACTTCGGGACCCGGATCGAGGAGACGATTACCGAAAAATAATAACGACCTCACTTCAGACACGAATATCACGAATGCTTCGAATTACTAAAAACCGGCAGTTTCTGCTCTTCGTGTCATTAGCTCATTCGTGTAATTCGTGTTCCCGATTTTCATTCAATGATAAGGCAACAATGCATAGGTGAAACAAAAAGAGATATGGCGACAAGCACGAGCAAATTTCGTCGGGCGGTTATCGCCGGCGTGGGGCTGATGGGAGGCTCGCTCGGTCAGGCCTTGAAGTCCAGGGAGCTGGCCGAGGAAGTGGTCGGCTGGGGGAGAAACCAGGGGCGTCTGGACGAGGCGGTCGGGCGGGGGGCGGTCGATATCGGGACGAGAGACCGGGTCCGGGCTCTGGACGGCGCCGACCTGCTGGTCTTCGCCACTCCCGGTTCGGTGACTTTGAGCCTGGCCCGAGAATGGATGCCGGAGCTGCCCGCCGGCTGCCTGGTCACCGACCTGGTCTCGGTCAAGGGGAAGCTGGTCGAAACCCTGACCAAACTGACTCCTCCCCGGGCGTCCTATGTCAGCTCTCATCCCCTTTGCGGCTCCGACCGGACCGGGGTGGCGGCGGCCCGGCCGGACCTTTACCGGAACCAGCTCTGCCTGCTCACCCCAGTTCCGGCGACCCGGAAGACCGCCATCGGCAGGATACAGAAGCTATGGCAGAACCTGGGGATGACCGTGGTCGCCCTGGCTCCCGGCCGGCACGACCGGGTGGTGGCCGCCGTCAGCCATCTCCCCCATCTGGTGGCGGCGGCCCTGGTCAACCGGATCGGGGAGGAAAGGTTGCTGCGGTTCGGCGGGACCGGGCTGAAGGATACCACCCGGATCGCCGGAGCCGACCCCGGGCTCTGGGCCGAGATTATGGGCGAGAACCGCAAAGAGATTCTCGCCCAGCTCGACGAGTTCATAAAGACACTGGTCTCGGCCCGGAAGCGCCTTGATTCGAATCACCGGGCCGAAATCGGCCAATGGCTCCGGCAGGCGGCGGTCCGGAGAAAGAAACTCGCCCCCTGAATTAAAGGAAACCACCGGGATGAAAGAAAAGAGGATCGTCATCACCATCGACGGAACCTGCGGGTCGGGAAAGAGCACCATCGCCCGGCGCCTGGCCGACCGGCTCGGTCTGGTCTATCTTGACACCGGCGCGATGTACCGGGCGATCACCTGGAAGGCGCTGCAAACCGGACAGGATCTAAACGACCGCCGGGCCCTGATCGAACTGGCGGAAAGGACCGAGATCCGGCTGCGAAGAGGGGAGCGGGGACCGAGGGTCTTCGTGGACGGCGCCGAGGTGACCGAAGAGATCAGGACCCCCCGGGTGACCAACGCCGTAAAACACCTGGCCGATATTCCGGAGGTAAGGTCCGAAATGGTCTCCCAGCAGCGCCGAATCGCGGAGGCGGGCGGGATTCTGGCCGAGGGCCGGGATACCGGAACCGTGGTCTTCCCGGACGCCGACTACAAGTTTTACGTGGACGCTCCGATCGAGGTCCGGCTGCGCCGACGTCATCGCGAGTTTGCCGGAAAAGGAATCGAGATGACGGAAGATGAGGTGAAAAAGGATCTGCTCGCCCGCGACGCGGCCGATAAGTCGCGCCCGGTCGGCGCCCTGCGCGTTCCCGAAGGCGCGATCGTTATCGATACGGGGGCGACCGACGAAGTCGAGGAGAACCTCAAGCTTCTGCTCAAGCATATAAAAGAAGTTGATAGAGTTGATAAGCTGATAAGTTGATAAGAACAAAATCGAAATCGCTATCGGGATCGAAATCGAAAAAACCGGAATCTGAAGTCCGGAATCTCTAACCTGGTCTTTCGAATCCCGAAGCCGGAATCCGCCTTTGTTATACAACTTCTTCAAGTATTTCTTCCGCCTGGTCTTTCCCCTTTACTTCCGCTGGAAGGTTTACGGACGGGAAAAAGTCCCGAAAACCGGCGGGGTCATCATCGCGGCCAATCACGCCAGCTTCCTCGATCCTCCCCTGGTCGGGACGGCGCTTTCCCGCCCGGCTTATTTCCTGGCCCGGGAAGACCTTTTCCGGCCGCGCTGGTTCGGCTGGCTGCTTCGAAAGATCAACACCGTCCCCCTGTCGCGGGAAAGAGCTTCGACCGCCGCTTTCCGGTCGGCCCTGGAAATCCTGAACGCGGGCAAACAACTGGTGATCTTTCCGGAAGGCACCAGAAGCAAGACGGGACGATTGGGACCGTCCCGCCCCGGGATGGGGCTGATCTGGGCAAAGAGCGGCGCTCCGGTGGTTCCGGCTTATATCTCGGGTTCGCGCCGCGCTTTTCCGCCCGGTTCCCGCTGGATCCGTCCCCGCCGCATAACCCTGACCTTCGGAGAGCCTCTTCGCTTCGAGGAAGTCCCGTCGCCGTCCGGTGGAAAAATCGACTACCGCGAACTGAGCCGGGTGGTGATGGCCCGCGTCGCGCTTCTGCGGGCGGAAAATATTTTTGACACCTCGGGCAAAGAGTGATAGCTTGCTGTTTTTACCAAAGGAGGTAATTACCAAAATGGCGACACCAACTGAACAACCAAACATAGTTACGGAAGAAGCGGGGGTCGAGGAAGGCTTGATCTCCCACGATGAGTTGCGGGAACTGGTCGGGGAGACTATGCGCCATCTCGAGGAGGGGAAGATCGTAAAAGGCCGCGTTTACGGCTTGAGATCGGATTACGTGGTCGTGGATATAGGCTACAAGTCCGAGGGTTTGATCCCCCTGGAAGAGTTTCGGGACGTCGATTCGCTCCAGGCGGGAGACGAGGTTGACGTTCTGCTGGAAAGCCTCGAGGATAACGAGGGGATGGTCCGCATCTCCAAGGAGAAGGCCGACAAGCTCCGGAACTGGGAAAACATCGTCTCCAATTACCAGGAAGGCGATATGATCGAAGGCACGATCACCCGCCAGGTCAAGGGGGGGATGATGGTCAATATCGGTATCGAGGCCTTTCTTCCCGCCTCCCAGATCGATATCCGTTACGTCAAGGACAAAGAAGGTCTGGTCGGCAAGCAGTTCTCCTTCAAGATTATCAAGATCAACACTGAACGGCACAACATCGTGCTTTCCCGCCGGGAACTTCTCGAGGAGAAGCGGCGCCGGCAGAGAGAACAGCTCCTCTCCGAGATCGCCGAGGGCGACCTTAGGACGGGTACGGTGAAGAACATAACCGACTTCGGGGTCTTCATCGATCTCGGCGGCCTCGACGGGCTGCTTCATATCACCGATATGACCTGGGGCCGAATCAGCCATCCTTCGGAACTGCTGGCGGTGGGGGATCAGGTGGAGGTGAAGATCTTGAACTACGACCGGGACCGGCAGCGGGTTTCCCTGGGGCTCAAGCAGAAGCAGCCCAATCCCTGGGAGTCGGTCGAAGAAAAGTATCCGGTCGGCAAAAAGTGCCAGGGGAGAGTCGTCAATATTATGCCCTACGGCGCCTTCGTGGAACTGGAAGACGGCGTGGAGGGCCTGGTCCACGTCTCCGAGCTTTCCTGGACCAGAAAGATCAACCACCCCACCGAGATGCTGGCGATCGGCGATATCGTGGAAGTAGTCGTTCTCAGGATCGACGCCGCCCAGGAGAAGATATCGCTGGGGATAAAGCAGCTGGAGACCAATCCCTGGACCCAGGTGGCGGAAAAATATCCGGCCGGCACGCTGGTCAAGGGGAAGATCCGGAACATAACCTCCTACGGCGCATTTATGGAGATCGAGCCGGGGATCGACGGCCTGATTTACGTCGGCGACATCTCCTGGACCAAGAAGATAACCCACCCTTCCCAGGTTCTCAAGCGGGGCGACAAGCTGGAGGCGAAGGTTCTGTCGGTGGAGCCGGAAAGCAAGAAGATATCGCTGGGGATCAAACAGCTGGCCGAAGACCCCTGGAGCGATATCGAATCCAGAATCAAGATCGGCGAGTTGGTCGAGGGAAGGGTCAACAACATCACCGGTTTCGGTGCTTTTGTCGAGCTGGAATCCGGGATCGAGGGGCTGGTGCATATTTCCCAGATCAGCGACAAGCCGTTCGAGAAAATCGAGGAGGTCCTCTCCTCCGGCGACCGGGTCAAGGCCCAGGTGATATCGATCGACCCCGAAGAACGCAAAATATCCTTGAGCATCAAGAACTTCCTGGAAGGGAAGGTTCTCGACGCCGAGGAGATCGCCGCCCGCACGCCTCCGCCGTCCGACACCGACACCCGCCTCAAGGATCAGCTGGAAGAGCACTTCGGCAACCTCGAGGGATAAGCGGCCGGCCCCGGCCTCAGGGTGTGTCCCCGGTATCCCAATGACGGCCGAAGCCATCAAAGAACAGCTCAAGGTCATCCGTCGCGGCGCGGTTCAGCTGGTCTCGGAAGAAGAACTGGCCGAAAAGCTCACCGCGGCCGCCGCCCGCCGCCGCCCGCTGCGGATCAAATACGGAGCCGATCCATCCGCGCCCGATCTTCATCTCGGCCATACCATTCCCCTCTTTAAGCTTCGCGAATTTCAGGACCTGGGCCACCTGGTGGTCTTCATTATCGGCGACTTCACCGCGATGGTGGGGGACCCCTCCGGCGTCTCCCGGACCCGTCCCCGCCTTTCCCGGGAGGAGGTCGAACGCAACGCCCGTACCTATCAGGACCAGGTCTTCAAGATTCTGCGCGAGGACCGGACCGAAGTGGTATTCAACAGCCGCTGGCTCTCCCCGCTCGATTTCGCCGGGGTTATCAACCTGGCTTCCCGGGTCACCGTGGCCCGGATGCTGGAGCGGGACGATTTCGCCGGCCGTTACCGCGACGGCGAACCGATCAGCGTGCTCGAATTTCTTTACCCCCTGATGCAGGGCTACGACTCGGTAATGGTGGAGTCGGACGTGGAGATCGGGGGAACGGACCAGACCTTCAACCTGCTGCTGGCGCGGGAAATCCAGAGATCATACGGCCAGCCGCCCCAGGCGATCCTGACGCTTCCGTTGTTGGAGGGGACCGACGGCGTCAGGAAGATGAGCAAGTCGTTGGGAAACTATATCGGAATAACGGAAGATCCGGTTGATATTTACGGGAAAGTGATGTCCATTCCCGACGAGCTGATGTGGAGGTATTTCGAGCTTCTCAACCTGGATTCCGCTCCTCGCATTGAAAAGCGCCGACGGGAATGCCGGGAAGGCCGCAATCCGATGGAGTTTAAGCATCAGCTGGCCGGCCGGATCACCGAGTTGTTTTCCTCGCCGGAATCGGCCCGCAAAGCCCGGGAGAGGTTCAACCGGGTCTGCCGCGACCGGGGGGCTCCGCTTCTGGAAGATATGGAGACCGTGGAGATCCGGCCTTCCGAGCTGAAAGAGGGCCGGATCGATATCGTCAGTCTTCTGCGGGTCTCCGGCCTGGCCGCCAGCAACTCCGAGGCTCGCCGCAAGCTGGCCGAAGGCGCCGTCTCCCTCAACGCCGAAAAGATTATCGAGCATACCGCGCGGGTGGCGGTCAAAGATGACGATGTGCTCAGGCTCGGGAAAAGGGGCTTTAAAAGGCTAATCCTGACGGGCAAAAAAAAATTAAAAAGAGGGCTTGACAGGTTGTAGGTTCGGTTGTAGATTGACACTGGAAATGTCGGGTTCCGTCTCCTGGGTCTTGTCTCGGAAACGGCGCGAGGCCCGAGGGGGTAGTTACGCCCCGGAGCCGGCATCCGGCTTTTATCTTGTTCGCTCTTTGACAATTTGATGGTGAGATGGGAACGGTGCGGGAAAATCCTCACTCGTTTAATTCTCATTGAGAGTTTGATCCTGGCTCAGAACGAACGCTGGCGGCGTGGATTAGGCATGCAAGTCGAACGAGGCCGTCGACCTTCGCAAGAAGGACGGCGAGTCGAGTGGCGAAAGGGTGAGTAACGCGTAAGTAACCTGCCCCCAACAGCGGGACAACCTTGAGAAATCGGGGCTAATACCGTATGTGGATGCCAACCGGCATCGGTTGGCATTTAAAGGTTCGCGGAGATTATTCGAAGCGGGCCGGTTGGGGAGGGGCTTGCGTCCTATTAGCTTGTTGGTGAGGTAACGGCTCACCAAGGCGAAGATGGGTAGCTGGCCTGAGAGGGTGGTCAGCCACACTGGGACTGAGACACTGCCCAGACTCCTACGGGAGGCTGCAGTCGAGAATCTTCCGCAATGGGCGAAAGCCTGACGGAGCGACGCCGCGTGGAGGATGAAGGCCTTCGGGTCGTAAACTCCTTTCAACCGGGAAGAAAACCCGTTTCGCGCGAGCGGAACGGCTTGACGGTACCGGTAGAAGAAGCCCCGGCTAACTTCGTGCCAGCAGCCGCGGTAAAACGGAGGGGGCTAGCGTTGTTCGGATTTACTGGGCGTAAAGGGCATGTAGGCGTCCCAATCAGCTCTGGGTGAAAGTTCCGCGCTCAACGCGGAAAAGAATCAGAGGACAGTTGGGATTGAGTTCAGGGGAAGAAAGTGGAATTCTCGGTGTAGCGGTGATATGCGTAGATATCGAGAAGAACACCAACGGCGAAGGCAGCTTTCTATCCTGAAACTGACGCTGAAATGCGAAAGCGTGGGGAGCGAACGGGATTAGATACCCCGGTAGTCCACGCTGTAAACGATGGGCACTTGGTGTATCCTGCTTGCAGGGTGTGCCGTAGCTAACGTGTTAAGTGCCCCGCCTGGGGAGTACGACCGCAAGGTTAAAACTCAAAGGAATTGACGGGGGCCCGCACAAGCGGTGGAGCATGTGGTTTAATACGACGCAACGCGTAGAACCTTACCAGGGCTTGAC
>PUNC01000202.1 GCA_003551625.1 PVC group bacterium
CCGGCGGAGGGGATAAACCCGGTAGTCGGCGCGAAGGGCTTTAACGAACAGAAGCCAGGATAAAAGCTGGGCCGATCCCAGGGACACCGCCCCTCCGGAGATTCCCAGCGGGGTACGGATCAGCGCCAGGGTGAGCGCCAGATTGAAGACGGCCGCGACGCCCATTATCAGGGCGAAGAGCCTCTCCTTCCTCGCGGCGACCATCGCGTTGTAAAGCAGGTAATTCTGAAACATCAGGATAGAAACCAAGCCCAGGATTCTCACCACCGGAGCGGCCGGCAACGATCCGGGGCCGAAAATCACGGTCACAATTTCCTCGGAAAGTAGAAGACAGGCCGCGGCCCAGGGCAGGGAGATAATGTAGAGGTATTTGCTCATTCGGCGGTAGGAGCGGGCCAGCACTTTTCGGTCGCCGGCGTGGAGGCGGGAAAGGACCGGAAAGAGGGCCGCCATCAATGAGAGCAGAACCGTTCTTTCCCAGGCCTGATAGGTCAGCGCGGCGGCGCTGTAGTAACCGGCGGCCTCCCCCCCGAGAATCCGCTGAACGGCGATCTTAATCACGTCGTGGTAGGAGTTGAAGAAGATCGCCGCTCCCAGGGGCAGCCCGGCGGCGACCAGCCGGCGGGCCGTCCCCCGGTTAAACCGGAGTCGGGGGGGGAAAAACTTTCTTCTGGCCACCAGAAAGGCGAAGAGCAGGTAAAAGATCGCGGCCAGCAGATAAAAGCAGCCGATGCCCACTACGCTGAAACCCAGGAAAAGCCCGAGGAAAACCAGGAACATCAGGAACAGGTCCTTGGCCATATTGGCCGCCGCTTCGAACTGCATCTTTTCCCGCGAACGGAAAGGAATAACAAATGTGTCCCCCAGGGTGGAAAAGACGTGAACCCCGAACGCTATGAAGACCAGGTGGGTCATCAGGGGAGGGTAACTCATCAGGCGGACCAGCCCGAATACCACCCCCACCCCCGCCAGCGACAGAACCAGCTTGAGGGAGAGAGCGTTTCCCAAGTACTCGGGATTGGCGACCGGGCGGATCGAACACTCACGGATGGCCACCTTGTCCATCCCCAGGGCGATCATCACCTGAACCAGGGCGCAAAGCGAGATCGCCGCGTGCCAGCTGCCGAAATCTCCGGCGCCCAGGTAACGGAAGAGAACCGCTCCCAGAACCATGGAAACGACTAGCCTCGCCACCTTGGCGGTCGCCAGGAAGAAACTGTTGCTGGCCACCTTACGGCTGGTCACGGCGCTTTCCCTCGGCTTTCGAGCCGGCCGGCCGCAGGATCGTTTTCGCCCGGCCGACCGCGGCGATCAGCGCGGGGGCCGAGAACAGGAAGAAGAAAGGCATCAGGGGAAGGCGATAGCGTCCTTCGGGCAAAAATACCATATGCAGCGCGGTGAAAACGAAGATAACGGATGCCGGAAGATACCATTCCCAACCCCTCCGGCGCGCGATCCGAATTCCCGCCAGCCCCGCCAGCAGAACCAGCCAGAAGGGAAGAAGAAAATACCAGCGGTCCAGCCGGCGGCCGTCAAGATGGTAGAACCAGAGCAACCGCCGCAGGCTCAACCTCCCGAAGCGGATGGGGTTTTGCCGGATGAATTCCAGGGCCTTGCCTCCGTAAGCGCGATTGTAGGAGATCTCGTCTTCATCCCGGCCAAGGTGAAAGATCCCGGCCTCGACAAGTTCCCCCCGGCTTACCGTCCCCCCGCGGCTCAAGGGATTATTGGCGAGGTAAAGGTTGCTCCCCCCCTGGCTGGTGACCGGGATCAGGCTTCCCAGCCGCAGATAGTTTCTGACCGTCCAAGGGACGACCGTCAGCGCCGCCGCCAGGATATAAATTGGGGCCGGCCGGAACCGGGGACGGAAACGGAAAAAGAGCCAGACGGCGGTCAGCGCGAAGAAGGGGATCAGGGTGGGGCGACATAAGATTCCCAAGCCGGTAATGAACCCCGCCGAAAAGAGAGCTCCGACACCCAGGGTCCGCTTGAACCTCAGCAACGCCAGACACGAAGCCAAAATCAGCAGAATGAAGACCGTCTCGGTGAGCAGAAGCGCCGAGTACCGGATCATCGGGGGATAAACCGCCATTATCCCGGCGGCCGTCCAGGCGGATATTTCGCCCCGGTCGTCCGCGCCGGCGACTCTTCGCGCGAGCAGAAGCAAAACCAGGCAGGAGGCGGCTCCCAAAAGAGATTGCAGGATTCTCATCCCCGTCAGCGAGCGGACTCCGGCCAGGTAAGTTCCGGCGAGAAATATCGGGTAAAGCGGCGGGAAGGCCGCCAGGCGGTAGCGGGCGGGGCCCGGCGAGAAGAGATCCGGCCGGAAAAGATCCTGTTTCCGGTCCTGGTTGGAGACCAATCCCTCTCCGGCCAGAAGATTAGCGGCCAGATCGGAATAAACCCTCTCGTCGGGTTCGACGTAATCCGCGGGAAGATGCCAAGAGTAGGCCGCGCGGAGCAGAAAGGCCGCCGCAAAGATCCCGATAGCCACGGCCTTTCGGTCAACCCCGCTCATTCCCCTTCTCCCAATCCTCGATTCGCTTCAACAGTTCCCGAATCGCCCCGGACGGGGTGGAACGGGCGACTACTTCCCCCCGGCAAAAGACCGCCGCCCGGCGGCGGCTGAAAGCGATTCCCAGGTCGGCCTGGCGGGCCTCACCCGGTCCGTTGACCACGCAACCCATTATCGCCACCACCAATCCGTCCGGCGGCGGGGATGAAAGCGCGGCAATTCCTGCCGCCGCTTCGTCCACTAGAGCCGGCAGGTCGACCTCACAACGCCCGCAGGTCGGACAGGAGACGATCACCGGGCCGAAAGCGCGCAGTTCCGTCGCTTTAAGTATCTCGCGCGCCACCTTTACCTCTTCGACGGGATCGGCGGTGAGCGAGACCCGAATGGTGTCGCCGATCCCCTCCAGCAGCAATGCCCCGATCCCGACCGCCGATCGGACCGTGCCCGGGAAAAGCGGCCCGGCCTCGGTTATTCCCAGGTGAAAAGGATGATCCGTCCGGCGGGCCAGGATCCGGAAAGCTTCAACGGTCGTTCTGGGTTGAAAGGCCTTCACCGAGATCTTAATCCGGTCCCAACCGGCCTTCTCGATCATCTTTGCCTGGGCGAGCGCCGCCTCGGCCAGCGCCGCGGGAGGACCGGGTTCGAACTGTTTATTGTTCTCCGCGGGCAGCGAGCCGGCATTTGCTCCCACCCGAATCGGCAGGTTTCTCTCCCGGCAGGCCCTCGCCACCTCCCGCACCTTCCAGGCGGCGCCGATATTGCCCGGGTTGAGTCGAATGGCGGCGCAGCCGGCTTCGATCGACGCCAGCGCCAACCGGTGGTCGAAATGAATATCGGCGATCACCGGCAGAGGGGAACGGGAACAGATTCCGGCAAGCGCAGCCGCGGCGGACCGGTCGGGAACCGCCACCCGGACCAATTCGCACCCGGCTTCCTCCAGGTGCCGGATCTGACACAGGGTGGCGCCGGCATCCCGGGTATCGGTCTTGGTCATCGACTGGATCGATACCGGAGCCCCGCCTCCGATCTTGACTCCCCCGACATTGATCTGCCGGCTTTTTCTTCTGTGAGAATTCATTCTTCCCCGGATTGCTGATCACGGATCACCGATCACGGGTCACCGATCACGGGTCTTTTCCCTTCCTATCGCCCCAGCAGTCGGTAGAAGACATCGTTGTAGATCACCAGCAGGAAGAGCATCAGGATAAGAGCCAGTCCGATCTGCTGAATAACCAGCATTACCCGCGGCGGAAGGGGCTTTCCCCGGATCCCTTCCACGGCGAATATGACCATATTACCGCCGTCAAGAATCGGCAACGGGACGAGGTTGACCAGCGCCAGGATAATGCTGATCTTGGCCAGAAAGACGATCAAATCGGCGAAACCTTCCCGGGCGACGTCTTCGGTCATCATATAGATCATAATCGGGCCGCCGAGTTCCCGGGTACTGATATCGCCGGAGAAAAGATTGACGATGCTGAGCCACCACATCCGCGACTGGCGCACGGTCTCGCCTCCCGCCCGAACCGCCGCCGCCGGAAGGGCCAGCCGCTTGACGGTCGAGGAAGGGGTCATCCGGATGCCGAGCATCCCCCGCGCGACCGTCTCCACCTCCAGAATGTAGGTCGGCTCCTCGTCGGGCCGGAGGCGGGAACGTTCCAGCTCCAGGCGAAGACGCCGTCCGGGACGGCTGGAGATGAACTCCTCCACCTCCTCCGGCGCCAGTTCTTCTCCATCGATGGAAACGATCCGGTCGCCCGCTCGGGCGGCGGCGACTTCTTCGGGAGTGGGGTCGTCGATATGGACCACCGTCTCCCGATCGATCATCAATCCGGGAACGGCTCCGGCCCTCCCGGCTATCAGCTTGAACGGAATGACACGGCCATCCCGCTTGACTTCCAGATGGATCTCCTCGCCCGGGCGGCGCGAAATCTCTTGAATCAGGGCCGGCATCGAGTAGCTCTCCCCGTCCAGCCTCAGGATGATATCGCCCGGCCGGATTCCCGCTTCCTCGGCCGGCATCCCCGGCATCAAATCCAGGATCTCGGCCTCGATAAAGGGAACGATCCCGATCGTCCGGTAGGGCTCCCCCGGAGCGCGGGTGGCCTTGATCTCGAACTCCAGCAGTTTATCGTTCCGTTTGACTTCCATCCGGAGAGGCCGGCCCCGGCTGAAGACTATCCGCGAAAAGATGTCTTCCCAGTTTTCGCTGGGCCGGCCGTTGATCCGCAGGATCCGGTCCCCGGCTTTCATCCCCGCCCGGTCGGCCGGGGAGTCGGGAGCGACCTGCCCGACCCGGCGGGTAGCCTGGTAGGAAGGCACCGGCATACCCACGGTAAAGAGGGTAGCGAAGATCACCGCCGCGGCCGCGATATTCATCGCCGGGCCGGCGGCGATAATCGCCAGTTTCTCCCAGGTTGCCTTGTGGGAGAACTTCCGGTGGGGAGGTATCCCGGCATCCTCATCCTTCTCTTCCTTTTCCTCGGAAGGGAGGTCCTCCTGACCGGCCATCTTGACGTAGCCGCCCAGGGGAACGGCCGAAAGCCAATACTCGGTCTCCCCTTTCTTGAAACCGGCCAGTTTCGGCCCAAAACCGAGGGAGAATCTTTTGACGTAGACCCCCCGCCATTTGGCGACCAGGAAATGACCCAGTTCGTGAACGAAGATGAGCACCCCTAGAACCACCGCGAACCGCAGGAGGCTTACGATGAAACCAAGCTGCGAAAAATCGATCAGGTAGAAATTCATAGCGTATCCTTCAACTTTCGACAGTAACCCGCCGCCCGGCGGCGGGCCCAGGCGTCGGCGGTCATCACCGCCTCGAGCCCGGTCAGAGAAAGCGGGCGATGATCGTTCATCACCGCTTCCACTACCTCGCAGATCGCGGTGAAGGAAAGCCTGCCTTTCAAAAAAGCCCTGCCCGCGACTTCATTGGCCGCGTTGAGAGCCGCCGGCATGGTTCCTCCGGCCGCCCCCGCCCGGTAAGCGAGCCGCAGGGCCGGAAACCTGCCGTGATCGGGGACGGAGAAGGTCAAACTACCCAGCCGTTCCAGGTCCAGCCGCTCGAAAACGGAGCGGGCGCGGCGGGGATAGTTCAATGCGTACTGGATGGGGAGCCGCATATCGGGACTGCCCAACTGGGCCAGAACCGAACCGTCCTTCATCTCCACCAGGGCGTGAACCACACTCTGGGGATGAATCAGCACCCCGATCCGTGAAAGCGGAAGCCCGAAAAGCACCCCCGCCTCGAGAACCTCCAGTCCCTTATTCATCAGGGTGGCCGAATCCAGCGAGACCTTCTCCCCCATCTTCCAGCGGGGATGCGCGAGCGCCTGGGCGGGGGTCGCCCGGGAAAGCTTCCGGGACGGAGTCTTGAGAAACGGGCCTCCGGATGCCGTCAGGATGATCCGCTCGATATCGCCGCGGCGCTCCCCCCGCAGGCACTGAAAGACCGCCGAATGCTCGCTGTCCACCGGCAGCAAGCGTCCTCCGTGGCGGCGGGCAAATTCGGTCAGCAGCTTTCCGGAGCTGACAATCACTTCCTTGGAAGCGATCGCCAATGTCTTGCCGCGGCGCAGGGCGGAAAAAGCGGGCCGGATCCCGGTCATACCGGCAATCGCCAGCACGACGGTCTCCACCGTATTCAGGGCGGCAAGCTTGACCAGGGAATCCGGTCCGGAGATCACCCGACGGCCTCCGCCCAACAGGCTTTCCAGCCGGTCGGCGTCGGACTCCCTCTCCACCGCGACCCGGCGGGGCTTGAATTCGCGGACCTGGTCCGCCAGCAAATCGATGTTTCTTCCCGCCGCCAGCGCTTCGACCCGAAAATCCCCCGGAGCGGAACGAATCACGTCGAGGGTGTTGACGCCGATCGAACCGGTCGAGCCTAGTATTGCCACGCTCTTCATAGTTTTAAGATCAGGACCATATAAAGGTACAACAGCGGGGCGGTGAAAAATATGCTGTCGAACAGGTCAAGAACGCCGCCCAGACCGGGAAGCACGCTTCCCGAATCCTTGACCCCGCGGTCCCGCTTCAGCATAGATTCGGCCAGGTCGGCCACCACCGCCACCGAGCCCAGGATCAGGCCCAGGGTCAAAGCCGCCAGCCATCCGATCCCCTCCAGCCGAAACAGGTATTTCCCGGCGACGCCGGCCAGGCCGCCGGAGAGTACGCCGGCCACGGTTCCTTCTACGGTCTTGCCGGGGCTGATCCGCGGGATCAGCTTGTTCCTCCCCCAGCGCGTCCCCACCAGGTAGGCCGCGCTGTCGTTGACCTTGACTACCAAAAAAAGAAAGAAGAGATACCAGCGGCCGTCCCGGGCGCCGTCGGTGAAAGGATAATAGTTGATTCGGGCCACGAACGAAAAAAGCCAGGCCACGTAGATAATCCCGGTAAGGGTAACGCTGATCCGGCCGGTGCGGTCGACGGCGGAAGTCCGAGTGGCGGCGAAAAGAAAGAGGCCGGCCACGATCAACAGCAGCAGGGCCTCCTCCCAGGCGGGGCTGATAGGAGACTGCAGATAAGGCGAGATGACGGCGGGATTGAAGGAAAGCGCCCGGAAGAAGCTCAACGAGAAGACTAAAACCGCCCCCCACAGACCCACTCCGCGGATACCGCCGGTCATCCGGACGAACTCCCTCATCCCCAACAGGACGAAGAGATTGCCGACCACGAAGAAGAGGACCGGGGCGTCGTGGGAGATCAAGACCACGCAGATCAGGATCGCGACCAGCCCCACGGTGCTCAGCAGTCGCAGTTTCAGCATTGCTTCACCCCGCCGAAACGGCGATCCCGCCGGCCGTATTCCCTGATCGCTTCCTCCAGATGGGAGCGGTCAAAATCCGGCCAGAGAACCTCCGGGAAATAAAGCTCGGCATAGGAAACCTGCCAGAGCAGGAAATTGGAGAGACGCAGTTCCCCGCTGGTCCGGATAAGAAGATCGGGGTCGGGAATACCGAAGGTGTAAAGATAGCGGGACAACGATTCGGGATCAAGGCGGTCCGCGTCGACGCGGCCGGAAACGATCTCTTCGTAAAGCCGGACCGCGGCGTCGAAAATCTCGTTGCGGGAACCGTAGTCTATCGCGAGAACAAGGACCAAACCGGTATTCTGCTCCGTCTCCCTTTTCGCCCATTCCAGCGTTTTCCGGGTGGCCGCCGGCAGCCGGTCACGGCGGCCGATAGAAAGCAGCCGCACGTTGTTTTTTTGCAGGACCGGCATCTCGTTCTTGAGATACTGGCGCAAATATCTCATCAGCCCCGCAACCTCGGTCTGGGGGCGTTTCCAGTTTTCGGCCGAAAAAGCGTAAAGGGTGAGAAAAGATACTCCCAGTTCCGCGCAGGCGGTAACGGTCCGGCGAACAGCCTCCGCTCCCGCCCGGTGGCCTTCCAGGCGCGACAGTCCCCTCCGGCGGGCCCAGCGCCCATTGCCGTCCATAATGATGGCGATATGGGCGGGAAGAGATTGGCTTGATTTCGGCTTCATAAACCCCCGGCGGTGTTGTCTTAAATTTCCCCGGGCGTCCGTTCCTCCGCCGGCCCGCCGCGGAAGCTGCGGTGTAGCGGCGTTATGCCGCCCGCGAACCGGAGTCCGACCGGGCGGTGGAGAGGTATCTCCTCACAACCGACCGGCTGAGGAGAAGCTTGCGTTTGCCGGCGGAGGAAGGAAGGTCGAACATTACTTCCAGCATTACCTTTTCCAGCATACTCCTCAAGGCCCGGGCACCGGTGCCTTTCCTGATCGCGTGCCGGGCCAGGTCTTTCAAAGCCGCTTTTTCGATCGAGAGGCTCACCCCCTCCATCTCCAGCAGCCTTCGATACTGGTTGAGCAGGGAGTTTCCGGGCTCGGTCAGAATCCGGACCAGATCTTCTTCGCCGAGTTCGTCAAGATGGGCGGTAACCGGAAGTCTGCCGACGAACTCCGGTATCAGGCCGAATTTGATCAGGTCTTCGGGCTCAACCAGCGACAGAATCTCGCCCCGCGCCGGCCGCCGCCGCCCGGCCGGACCGCCGGCGAAACCGATCTCGGCGCGCCCTTCTCTTCTTTTAATGATGTCGTCCAGCCCGACAAAAGCCCCGCCGCAGACAAAAAGGATGTTCGAGGTATCCACCTGGACGAATTCCTGATGAGGATGCTTCCTCCCACCCTTGGGCGGAACGTTGCAGACGGTGCCCTCCAGTATCTTCAGCAAGGCCTGCTGCACCCCCTCCCCGGAAACATCACGGGTGATGGAGACG
>PUNC01000240.1 GCA_003551625.1 PVC group bacterium
GACTACCTTGCCCCGACCTCCGTCGGGATCCTCGATATGCTTTCGACTTACGTTCACTGCGTTCCGTAAGGCGAAGTCTATCGGGATAAGGGTAGCGCTCTCCCACTGAGCTAAACGCCCTCAACTCATCTTCCCGCTCTTAGCTTTCCTCTCAAATAAACCTTGTCTTAGAGATTCACGGGCTTACGCGACCGCAGGATCAGAGATTGCTTCGCCCCGACAATCGTCGGGGCTCGCAATGACAATGAAAGGGGGTGTTGCGGGACCGCCTTGTAGAATGTCATTGCGGGCGAATGGCCTTCAGCCGCGAGCACAGCGTGGCGGGAAGCAACCTCTTCTACAATTTCAAATATAAATCCTCCCAATTCGGATTCTGTTCTTCAATCAATCTAATCTTTTTGGCCCGTGGCCCGCCTTTTATCTGTTTTTCTTTAAGGATGGCCTTTTGGGAATCGCCAAAAGCCTGGTAATAGACCAGTTTGCTGACGTTGTATTTCCGGGTGAAACCTTCAACCAGCTTATTCTTATGCTGAAAAAGCCGTTTTTTTAGGTCGGATGTAATACCCGTATAAAGCACCTTATTGTTCTTATTCGTCAGAATGTATACAAAGTATAGGCGGGATTTCATTCAGCGATTTCAGCCTTCGTAAGTTCCACCATATACCCTGAATGTTTAGATTGCTTCGACCGGCCCTCCGGCCCGGCCTCGCAATGACAGTGAGGGGGGGATAATGCGGGCGACTTAATCCTAATCATCGCGGGCTCGAGTTTAAACTGTCATTGCGGGCCCGACTTTATCCTAATCATCGCGGGCGCGACTTTATCCTAATCATTGCGGGCTCGACTTCAGATTGTCATTGCGAGGCCCGAAACCTTTCGGGCCGAAGCAATCTCATCCCATATATGTAACGGACCGTCTCGAATGTCAACCACGGGATGAATAATATACCGGTTGAAGCGATCTAAATCTACACGGGAAGATTAAGCCGCCCCCGGGATAAATCCGGGCCGGGTGGAGATCGGCGCGTCATTCCGGCTTGACCTGGATCTCGGCCGGGCGTTATATTTGGGAGCGAAACAACTTCCCACCCCTGTACCGCGAAGAAAGGAGCGATATGACCGTTTACGAAATCTTGATGAAGAAACGCGACGGCCGG
The DNA here is from genome assembly GCA_003551625.1 of PVC group bacterium. GTDB lineage: Bacteria > Auribacterota > Erginobacteria > Erginobacterales > PUNC01 > PUNC01. Next base: position 1,158 of record PUNC01000240.1, read on the forward strand.
GCCCTCTCTCCCCCGGAGATCGAGTTTATGGTCAATGGTTATTCGCAGAACAAGATCCCCGAATACCAGATGGCGGCTTTCCTGATGGCCGTATTCATCCGGGGGATGAACGCCGAGGAGGTCACCGCGCTCACCCAGGCGATGCTTGAATCCGGCGACCAGATCGACCTTTCCGCGATCGGCAGATTCACTGTGGACAAACACAGCACCGGCGGTGTCGGCGACAAGCTGAGCCTGATTCTGGCCCCGATCGTGGCGGCGCTGGACGTTCCGGTCCCGATGATGAGCGGCCGGGGGCTGGGTCACACCGGGGGAACGCTGGACAAGCTGGAGTCGATCCCGGGTTTCCGCACAGATCTTACCGAGGAGGAGTTCATCAGCCAGGTCCGTGACGTCGGCGTGGCGATCATCGGGCAGACCGGCAAACTGGCGCCCGCCGACAAGAAGATGTACGCTCTGCGCGACGTCACCGCCACGGTCGAGAGCATTCCCCTGATCGCGGGGTCGATTATGAGCAAGAAGCTGGCCGCCGGCCCCCAGGGGCTGGTTTTCGACGTCAAGACCGGCATCGGGGCGTTTATGCGGACGATGGAGCAGGCCGAGGAGATGGCCCGGACGCTGGTTCAGATCGGTCTGCGCAGCGGACGAAAAGCCGCCGCCCTGATCACGGATATGAACCAGCCGCTGGGACTTTACGCCGGCAACGCGTTGGAGATAGTCGAAACGATAAACTGCCTGCGCGGCGATGGTCCGGACGACATTATGACCGTCACCCTGGAACTGGCGGGCTGGATGCTCTTCTTCGGAGAGAAGGCGGGCGATCCCGAAGAGGGACGCCAGCTGGCCGAAAAAGCCTGGAAGAGCGGCGCCGGGCTGGATAAGTTCCGGGAGATGGTGGCCGTCCAGGGCGGGGATACCGCTTACGTGGACGACCCTTCGCGGTTTCCGGCCGCGAAGAAAACCGTTCCGATCACCGCGGCAGATTCCGGCTACATCCACCTCCTTCACGCTTTCGAGCTGGGACTGGCCGGGGTGGCCCTGGGCGCGGGAAGGGAGACCACCGATTCCGAGATCGATTACAGCGCCGGGATCGTCTTCAGCCGGAAAGTCGGAGACCGGGTGGAGAAGGGGGATACCATCCTCACTCTCCATACCGGCAAAGAAGAAGGGCTTGAAGAAGTCGAAGCCCGTTGCCGGGCCGCGGTGGAGATAAAGGATTTTCCTTGCCAACCGAAACCGGTTATTTATAAGGTTGTTGATTCTTCCGGAACCAGGGATTACCCCTCACCCTCAAAGTGATTGAAATCGGGAGGCCGCGATGGGAAGCGCCAAAACTTTGTTTCTGATGATACTCCTGGCGTTGGCGATCGGGGCGGTGGTGATGGTTCTCAGCCCGAGATACCGCCGTCCCTACAACCTGGTCACCAACCGCAATTTCTACTCGATAATGATGGAACGTTAGAGGCGGAATCCATATGCAAGCCCACGTCATCTCGTTCGCGGTTCTCCTTTGCCTGGGGGTGGTTCTGCGGCTGCTCCACCCCGGCGCCGGGGAGTGGACCGGTCAGTTCCTGACCATAACCGGATTCCTGGCGGCCGGGTCCCTGCTCTGCCTGGTTTATCGGGCCCGCGCCCTGGCCTACCTGCTGCTGCTGGCAGCCCTCTCGTTCTTACTTCTGGCCACCCCGATGGACGAAAGCGGCTGGATGCTCTACATCTGGATCTTCTTCGCCCTGCTCGCGATCGCCTTCGCCCTGATGTTCTTCAAGATCAAGGACCTTCTTCCCTGGACGTTGAGCGCGATCTTCCTCGGCTTCGGCGTGACCGGCAACTACCTGGATCATTCCTCGATCACCCACGTGGTCAACTGGGCGATCGACGACTTCGACGACGCCACGGTGGTCTATGGCACGGTCATCAAAGAGCCCGAGATCCGTCCCGAACAGCAGCGGACGATGCTTTCGATCAGCCCCTCGGTCGTGGTCAGGCTGCACCGGCCCGATTCGCTGACCCGTTTCGAGGACATTCTGACCGAACTGGAGGAGCTTTCCCGCGAATGGAGAAACGAGGAAGAGGCGGTGCGCACGCTGATCGTCGCCCGCGACCGGATCGCCGCCCGGCCGGAAGAGGACCCCGCGGAGATCGTCTCGGCCGTCTTCGGCGCCGAACTGACCGGGGACGAAGTGGAAAGTATCCTGATGGCCCTGGAAGAGTTGGCCGAGCTTCCCGCCTCCCTGCTCAAGAAGGGCTGGATCTGGCTGACCGTAATCGAGCCCGACGACCCCGAACAGAGGGAGAAATACCTGGACCTCTCCTATCATACCGGTTACGGCAATCTGCTCAAGATCACCGCCGCCCTGCGTTCCCCGTTCCCGGCGGCAAATCCCGGCGTCTTCAATTACCAGCAGTTTCTTTACAGCACGCATCATTACGCCACCATGCGGGCGGATTTAAGCCGCGATCCGGATTCGATCCGGATCCTCGAGCACCGCACCGGCAACTTCTTCATCGCCTGGTGCCTGGACTTGAAGTACCGTTTTCTCGATACCGTCCGCCAGGTGGCGCCCTACCCGGAGAGTTCGTTCCTATCCGGCATCTTTCTCGGTCTGCGGCGCGGGGTGACCGAAAAGATAATGGATGACTCGCGGGCGGCGGGAACCGCCCACGTCTTCGCGGTGAGCGGCCTGCACGTGACCATCATCACCGGCCTGCTCCTGCTGCTCTTCAACCAGACGCCGATCCCCAAGGCGGTCTGGGCCCCGATCGCGGTTTTGTTCCTCTTCATCTTCACCGTGATCACCGGCGCCCGGCCTTCCACCCTGCGGGCGGCGATTATGAACAGTTTCGCCCTTATCTTCTTCACCTATTTCGGGAAGAACGTCGAAAAATCGCTGATTATGTCGATCTGCGTGGCGGCGATCGTGATTCTGGTTATGCTCCCGCCGGGCTACGGCGGTCCGCTTCTCCTGCCCGAAGCCTCCTTCCTGATGTCGTTCTCCGCCGTCCTTTTCCTGGGCCTGCTCAGCCGCCCGGTCGAACATTATCTGAACATCCGTCTGGTCGGCCTCCACCGCTTCGCGATCTTCGCTTTCCTGGCCTCGACCATCGGGCTGATATTCATAAACCTGGGTAATCCCGTCGCGATTTTCGGCAGCCGGCTTTTCTGGGTGTTGCTGCTGGCGATCCCGGCCTGTTACTTTCTCCAGCTGGTCCTTCCCTTCCGGCCCCGCTACACCGCCATACCGTTTTCCTGGCTGCGGACCTTCATCGCCGCCCAGATCGCCATCCAGGCCAGCATCGCCCCCCTGTCGGCGGTGATCTTTCTCCGGGTCTCTCTGGCGGCTCCGTTCGCCAACTTCATAGCCATCCCGCTGATCGGCGTGGTCCTCCCCCTGGGAATGATCGCCGCCATCCTCGGCTTCATTCCGTTTATCGGTATTCAGCTCGCGACCGTGATGTCCGCCGCCAACTACCTGGGGATGAACTTTTTCATCCGCCTCAACGATTTCTTCGCCCGGGCCCTGCCCTACCCCAATTTTCCGCGGCCCACCGCCGCGACCTTGATTATCTTCTACGTTCTGATCGCCCTCTTCGTCGTTCGGGAACGGGTTTTTCTCCAGCTGCGAATCGCTTTCGCGCGGGTCAAGAAATCGCTGCCCCACGCTCCCGCGCGGGCCCGCCTGTTCGCCGCCGGCGGACTCCTGGTAATCGGCGCCGCCACGATGGCGGCGGGAAACCGCGCGGCCCGGCGGCCGAAGCTGGAGGTGACCTTCCTGGAAATGAGTTATCCCGGCCTGGGCATGTCCACCCTGGTCGAGACCCCCGGGGGCGAGAATGTTCTTATCGACGGGGGATTCGAGGGGCGGTGGGGTTGGGCCCGGCGTCCGGTCAACCAAGGCGAGCGGATCGTCCAGGACGTTCTGCTGGCCAAGCGGATCGTCCGGCTTCACGCCGTCGTCAACACCCATCTCGACCCCCGCCTGCTCGGCGGCCTGGCCCACATCGTGGACAGTCCCGATATTTACACCCGGAGGCTTTACGCCCACCTGCCCCCGGAAGATTTCGGTCCCCAGCACATCGACCTGGAGCGCTTCCGGGAAGCGCTCACTCCCGCGGGCAGAAGAAGAGACGAGAAACTCTACCGGCTCCTCCTGCTCGGATACTGGCGCGACCCCGTGGATGTCGATGAATTCGGCCGGTTCTACCGGAAAGCGGCCTCCCGGCCGGCCGAGGGTTTCGAAAACGCCGATGACGCTCCGTCGGCGCTTGACGCCTTTGTCGACACCCTTACCGGCCCCCTGAAGTTCGACGCCCAGGACGCGATCATTCTCCTTGAGGACAAAAAACGGCAGGAGCGGGAACGAGTTATCGAGAGCATCATCGTCTCCTACCGGGAAGTCGGGGTGACCGTCACCGAAGAGGAGGCCGAAAAGATCGCCGATGACTGGGATCTCCCGCTGGTTACGACCGAGGATTACCGCGAACTGGCCGTTGAGCTCCCGCGGCCGATCCTCTGGTTTATCTACCAGGAAGTGGGCCTGCTCTCCGAGCCGGCGGTCCTGGAGGTCTATCTCCAGGAACTGCTGGAGAAATTCCACCGGGCTTCCCGGGACAACCGGGCCATCGAGGCTATGCGACCGGCCGATATCTCCCGCCTGGAGGAAAGATTCCTTCAGTATCACCGGTTGATGTTCGCGGCGTATCAGAAAAATATTCCCGTCTTCCATTCCCACGCCGGCGTCAACATCCTTCGGCCCCGGGAAATCGGCGGGCGGGAGTTCGAGATGGCGATCATCGCTCCTCCGGAAAGACGCACTCCGACCGGTTTCGCCGATAACGTCTACTCGACCGTGATCTCGCTCCGCTACGGGGATGTTTCTTTCCTCTTCCCGCCGATGATAAACCAGCAGGCCAGCGAGAACCTGCTCCGGCTGCGGGGAGGCATCGATCACACCGTTTACCTGGTCCCTAACTTCGGGGACGGTGGTTTTTACGTCAACTGGGACCTGATGCTGAGGGCGGTCAGTCCCGAGGTCGTCGTCTTTCAGGCGGGAAGGGTTCGCGGCCGGGCCTTGGAGAGGTTTGAAGAGGGCTGGAAGAAGGCCCGGGAGATGGGCGCGAAGACTTTCCATACCCAGGCCAGCGGCGCGGTGATCGTCACCACCGACGGCGAGCGATACCAGGTTGAGACCATCCTCGAAGAAGAAGCCCCTCCCCCGGACGAGGTCGCCCCGGACCGGATGAGGGAAGTCGATACGGCGTTTTGAAAATAAGAAAAGTCAACCTGTGCCTGGTGGCGGTCTTAGTGCTGGCCGCGGCGGCATTAATCCCGACGCTGGCGGACCAGGAACGGATCAACGTCAACACCGCGACCGCCGCGCAGCTGCAGCGGCTGCCGCGGGTCAACCGGGAGATCGCCGCGAGCATCATCGCGGAAAGGAACGCCCACGGCCCCTACGGATCGCTGGAAGATCTCGCCCGGAGGGTCCGCCTGGTCGGTCCGCGGATAATCGAGGGATGGGCGGGAATGGCCGTGGCGATTCCGCCCGGCCCGTAGCCAAGCTGAAGAAGTTTGTTTGCCGGCGCCAACAGGGAGGCGTCGAGACGAAAAAAACAAGCTCCGATCCCTGGCTGGAGCAAAACACAAGGAGGGCGCGATTATGCGCAAAGCGATAGCATTAGTGCTGGCAGTGGCTTTTGCCGCCGTTATGATTTCTCCGCTGATGGCGCAGGAGCAGATCGACGTCAACACCGCAACGGCTACTCAGCTGCAGCGGCTGCACCGGGTCGGACCGGCCATCTCCGCCAGAATCATCGAGGAACGGGAGGCTAACGGCCCCTTCGCCTCGCTGGCCGAACTCCAGCAGAGAGTCCGCGGCGTCGGTCCCGCCACGATAGCGGGCTGGGAAGGTATGGCGGTAGCGATTCCGCCGCAGCCGGCGGAATAATTCCGCGGCTTAAGCCCTTCGCCGGGAACGGGAGGGGAACAACCCCACGGTTGCTCCCCTCCCGCCCGGGCGGACGGCAAGGCCGTAAAACAAGCCGGGAGCCGAAATACGAGAAATGACAGCCCAGGTATTGCTTTATATCAGCGGCGCCGCCTTCCTGCTTTTCCTGTTGGTGTCTCTCGACCTTAGCCGGATCATCCGCAAGCAGTCGGGGCGCTGGGAGGAGGCCAGAACGGAAGAGGAGGACGAGACTTCCCCCCTGATGGACACCCAGGTCGAGCGGCCGGTTCCGGAAATGGAAGTGGTGGCTCCTGGGGGGGCCGAGGTTCTAACCACTCTCAAGCTGCCGCGGGCACCCGAGATCCGGGACCATATTCTCACCCACACCGATTGGGACGGGATCGTCTCCGGCGCCCTGCTCAAGTATTTCTCCCCGCTGGCCACGGTCTCGGTGACCAGCGCCCCGGGCCTGCGCCGGAGTCTCCGGGACCTGGCCCGGACCGGCGACAAACCCAACCGCCTTTTCATCGCCGACGTCGGGGTGGAGAGCCGGTATCTACCCGATATCGAAAGCGCGCTGATCGACCTGGCCCGGGCCGGCGTCAAGATATACTGGTACGACCATCACCCCTGGAGCCCGCAGAGTATCGATACCATAAAGGCCGACTGCGCCGACCTGATCGTCGACGACCACTACAAGCAGGCCGGGGAGATCGTCAAGCGGCGCGTCATCGGGGAAGATCCTTACGCCGAGAAACTGTTGCGGCTGTTGACCAACCGCCTCCAGCCCGAGGAAGAGGAATGGGGCCGGGACTGGGGGCGCCTGATCACCGCCACCCAGAATTCGGGAAGCCGCGATGAAATCGCCGAGCTGATCGGGAGTCTCGCCGCCGACCAGTCCTTCTCCGTTCTCGATCGCTTCCGGATCAACCGCCTGGAACAGGAAGAGAAGATATACAAGGAATTCGCCAAGAAAAAACACCGCGAAGAGCGCACCGCCTCCGGCCGGCGCTTCCTGGTGGTGGACCTGAGGGTCTTCCGGATGGAACCGGACGATCAGGGGCAAATGAAACGCAGGTTCGCCCGTCACAACCCGCCGGCCTCCATCGCGCACGATATCGACCTCCACCACAACCCCGATTTTTACATCCTGGTTCTGAAAAACGACCGGCTCTCCATCCGTAGCGGCCGAAACAGGGGCTTCACCATAGAACCCCTGCAGGGATTGACCGAAATTAAAGGCAATCCGATCCGGGTCGCCGGTCACAAATACGCCGCCGGCGTTTACCTCACCGTCGGTTTCAAAAGCAAGCTGCGACTGCTCTGGGACTGGTCGATGCCGGAAGAGATCGAGGATTTCATCGAAGAGGTCAAGTCCCGCGCCTGAAACAACGGCGTTTCAGCAAACGTTCGGGCTCGCGGCTCCCCACCGGACTCCCGCCCCGGGCCATTTCCGACCGGTTTATTCCGGTTTATCCATAATCCGGGTTAA
>PUNC01000069.1 GCA_003551625.1 PVC group bacterium
GGAGACGCGGGGGTAAGAAAGAGTTGATAAGTTTATAAGATGATAAGTTGATAAGAACAAAATCGAAATCGCTATCGGGATCGAAATCGAAATCGTTTAACTAAAAGTTGGTAGTACCTAATAGTCTAAACCCCTACAGTCTGACTCCTGTCTCTCACCAAGGCGCGAAGAACTCAAAAGGCCCCGCGAGCCAATATTTCCCCCGGCTAAAAATTACTCTTCAATAAGTTCAAAGATCACCCGGCCCTCCGACCGGGCGGGGGCGGGCATTCCGGTCAGGTAGGTGATCGTCGGCGCGATGTCGATAATCGTGTGGGAGATGTTCACGTCGTCTTCATTCCCGGCCGGGTAGAGCCGCCAGCAGTCGGAGAAGAGCGTCGCCTTTTCGATCCGACCGTCGGGGGAAATCCCGGGCGGCGGGAACCGCAGAAAGGCCGCGCCGGCGGCGCGGCGGAAGGTGCCGATGTAATAATTCGGCCGCCGGTCGAAACTTTCTTCGGGATCCTCCTCGGTTACGAATACTTCGAGTTCGGGGAAGATCCTCAAGTTCCGCGTCGGCCCGTCGGGTAACGCGTAATCGATCTCCAGGTAGGAATGGTTGCCCCGCCACTCCCGAGTGCTGAAGAAAACCGACTCCCGTTCGCGGGGGTGGCCGGTTTGGCCGGCGGTCTTGGCGAGATTGATCGGTCCGGGGGAGGAGCGGCGCGCGTATTCGGTCAGATCCCAGCTCTGCCAGCCGAGCGCTTCCACGTCGGCATAATCGATAGCATCACCCACTGGGGGCTGGTTCATCCAGCTTACGTCTTCCGCCGACCAGCCGTCGTCGGTCACTTCCCTGATCTCCACCCGCACCGGCCCCGCGGCCGGGATCCCGACCGTGTCGGGGACGACGAATCCCTTCCTGACCAAAGGGCCGTGCCAGACCGAAAATATCCGCATATCGGTATCGCGGCCCAGGCCGTGGCGGCGGCCGGTCATCCCGTGGTCGGTCGTAATCACGATCAGGGCGTTGTCAAACAAGCCTTTCTCCTTGAGAAAATCGAAGAATCTTCCCAGGTGGTAATCGGCTTCCTCGATCGCCTCGATATACTGGCGGCTCTCGTGGCCGTAACGGTGACCGCGGCTGTCGGGACGGGGGTAGTAAAGGCTGAGGAAGAACGGCGAGTGTTCCTCCACCAGCGCGATGGCGAGATCGGTGAAATGGTAATCGCCTTCGGGATGGTAGTAGATGCCGGTGGTATGATCGGCCGAATAGTTACTGATGATCCCGCTCTGGCGGACCACCGCGGCGGTCTTTCCCGCCGCCCGAAATACCTCGGAAAGGGTCTGGGCCCGAATCTCGTCTTCCCAATCGCGGACTCCGTGAACTTCGGGAGGGGCGCCGGTGTGGAGGGCGGGAACCGCGGCGAGCGTGTTGGAAGGCCAGACCGTCCAGGCGTTGGCGGTGTAGGCCCCGCTTTCTCTCAGCGCGTCGAGATTGGGCGTCACGGCCGCCTCCAGGCTGTCGGGACGGACGCCGTCGATCAGGATCAGGTAAACATTGTCGATCGGGGCGCGCGATCCCCCGCACCCGAAGACAAGCAGTGAAAAAATCAACCCTACCGCCAGGACGAGCGGCCGCGATAATATTCGCGTCTTCATCATATTAATTCGCCCCGGTCAATCTCCTCCGTACAAACGGTTCAAACCGCGAAGGCCGAAAGCCGACAGTCTTCCTCCTCCGAAGGTCCCATCATCCGCCATCCAGGGCCGCCCGGAGCTTTCCGGTGAGGTAAGAGCCGACTATCTTCTGAAGCTTGATGACGATTTCGGGAGAGACCTTCTGGAGATTGGAGATGGTCTCCCGGTCCCAGAAAACGCAGCCGACCGTTCCCACCGCCCGGGCGGAGATCGGCGCCGCCCCCTCCCCCAGGACAGCGCTGGAATCGGCGATGAAGTTTCCCCGTCCGATCCGCGCCACCTCCCGGCCGTCCCGTTCGATCGCTACTTCTCCGGCCGCGATGTAAAAAAGCGTTCCCCGGCCGACGCCCTGCCGGACGATGAGCTCATCGGATACTTCTTTTTCCCGCCCGGTCTGCCAGAAATAAAGAAACTCTCTCCTGGTCATCGGCGAGAAGGACTCGCGATAGACCGATTCCAGCCCGGAGGAGAGCGTGACCGGCCGGCGACGGCGGAAGATCCGGATCGACTGGATGACATTGACCGCTATGAAACCGGTGTTCCAGACGGTCATCGACAGGGTGTCGGTCGTCAGGGCGTAGGCTACGAAGGAGAGCTGGGAGGCGATCAGCAGAAGCCTCAGCCAGAGAATGTCGCGAACGACAAAAGCGGCCATCATCAGAATATAGGCCAGGTTCAACAGAATGGTTTCCATAATCCAATGATAGCGATCGGGGCGCGACGGGGCAATCGGTAAAGCAGGCCGTAAGAATCCCTTGAATATATACCCGACCCGATTATTCGTGATAGACTTCGTTTTTTGGCAACACTTTCGCCCGGATTATCAATATTCCGGGTTAATCGCGAAGGATTATGCTTCCGATGAAGGATCGGATCTCGAGACTCAAGCGAGAGGCCGGAGCGGTCATACTCGCGCATAACTACCAGCTCCCCGAGATCCAGGAGATCGCCGACCACCTCGGCGATTCCCTGGAACTGGCCCGGATCTCGAAACAACTTTCCGAAGAGGTGATCGTTTTCTGCGGGGTCCGCTTTATGGCCGAGACCGCAAAGATTTTATCTCCGGATAAAAAAGTCATTCTCCCCTCGCCGGACGCCGGCTGCCCCCTGGCCGACACCATCGAGCCGGAACAGCTGCGGGATCTGCAGGGAAAACACCCCGAAGCCTGGACGGTCAGCTACGTCAACACCTCCGCCGCGATCAAGGCGATAAGCGACGTCTGCTGTACCTCCGGCAACGCCGCGGCGGTGGTGAAGAACGCGCCCGCCGAGGAAGTGATCTTCGTCCCGGACCGCAACCTCGGTTCCTGGGTTCAAAAACAAGTTCCGGACAAACGGATGATTCTCTGGCCCGGTTTCTGCTACGTCCACGAGCTTTTCCGCGCCGAGGACCTGGACGAGGCGCGCCGGCTTCACCCGGGCGCCGAGATCATCGTTCATCCCGAGTGCCGGCCCGAGGTGGCCGCCGGCGCCGATTACGTCCTTTCCACCGCGGGGATGCTGAAACGGGCGCGGGAGTCGTCCGCGAAAAAATTCATCATCGGCACCGAGATCGGCCTGATCCACCGGCTGAAGCGGGAAAACCCGGAAAATGAATTCTACTCGCTGGGCAACGCCCGGATCTGCGTGAATATGAAGAAGACCACCCTCTCCGACCTGGAATACGCCCTGAAGACCGGCGAACCCGTCATCCAAATCCCGGAGGAGACACGAACCCGAGCCGCCCGGGCGCTGGAAAATATGATCAACCCGGATTATCATAATCCGGGTGCAGTTTCTTAAAGCTCTTCCAACCAATTACAGGGAATAAACCTTCGGGAGTGAGACTTTTGCCCCGCCCCCCGCCTTGGAGTGCCAAGCGAAAGCTTGGCCCAAACTTTTAAGGCGGAGCTTTCGCTCCGCACTCCAGAATAGCCTGTTTCGTAACAGAGCTTTAAAGCGCTAAATGTTGAATTGTTTTCCAAACCTGTTTGAAGCAAGGGGGTTCGGCCGCGGAGCATTAATTTTATCCAGTTGATCCTGTTATCGTGCCTGCCCCGATAGTCTTTCATCGGGGTCAGAAAGAGTGGGGGCGGGTGCGGAGCACTTTGCGATCTTGGCGTCTTTGCGAGAGAACAAAAGGGGATCGGGCTTGCCCACCGCTCCTGAACGAAGTGACCCGCCCGCCTCGCCTGAGCGAGAGCGATGGCGGGCAGGTGGAGGACGGGTGTGATTCGTAGTTAAATTGTCTTTCCAAACCGGTTCGTCTTTTTATCCCATTCAATCACATTCGATCGTTTGTTTAAATTTAAGGGGGCCGAGGCGGTGTGGTCTTCCGCTATGCCCTATGCGCTACGCGCTATGCTTCTTTTCGTATGAAAGTTCCCAAGCCCAGAATCGCCGTCGGCCTTTCCGGCGGCCTCGACAGTACCGTGGCCGCCTATCTTCTCCACCGGCAGGGCTGGGAGGTGGTCGGCTTCACGCTGAAGTTTCTGCCCGACGAAAACCGGTGCTGCGATCACGAGGGAATAGCGCGGGCGAAAAAACTCTGCGCCCGGCTGGCCGTTCCCCATTACGTCTTCGACGTGACGAAAGAATTCGAACGGCGCGTGATCGATTACTTCGTCCGGTCCTACCTCTGCGGCTCCACGCCCAATCCCTGCGCGGTCTGCAACCGGGAGATCCGTTTCGGATGGTTCCTGCGGAAGGCCGAAAGTCTGGGGGCGGAATTCCTGGCCACCGGCCATTACGCCCGCGTCGCCCCGGTCGGCGGCGGCCTCACCTTCGCCCGGGGGAAAGACAGGAAGAAATCCCAGGAATATTTCCTGGCGATGATCGATCCCGCGACTCTCGACCGGCTGGTCTTCCCCCTGGGAGATACGACTAAAAAGGAAGCGGCGGAACTGGCCGAGAGAGAGGGATTGCTCTTCGCCCGGCGGCCCGAGAGCCAGGACATCTGCTTTACCGGCGAAGAAGGCTACCCCGGCTTTCTGGAGGAGCGGCTGGGCGGGCGGCTGCCCCCGCCGGGGCCGATTCGGGATTTGAGGGGTAATTATCTGGGCGAGCACCGGGGGATTCACCGCTACACCCCCGGCCAGCGGCGCGGACTGGGCGTTTCCGCCGCCCGGCCGCTATACGTGATAAAAATCGAGGCCGCGACAAACACGGTCTTCCTGGGGGATCGCGAGGAGACGCTGAAGAGCGGTTTCGGCGTCTCCTCGCTCAACTGGTTTTATCCGCCCGGAGATTACCACGGAGTCGCGGTCAAGATCCGGCGGGAATCGCCGCTCCTGCCCTGCTCCCTGACCCGGGATGGAGACGGCGGCTTCTGCCGCCTCCACCGTAAGGTGTCGGCCCCCGCGCCGGGCCAGCTGGCGGTCTTCTACGACGGAGAAAAAGTCATCGCCGGCGGCTGGATCGATGAAGCGGGAAAGATATGAAAAAACCGAATTACCGGCTCCTCATCCTCTTCCTGATGGGGGCTTTCGGCATAATGGGCGGAAGCCTCATCGCCCCCGCCCTGCCCGCCCTGCTTGAACCCTTCGGCGTCGACGAGGGAACGGTCGGGCTGGTCTTGAGCGTCTATACCCTTTCGGCCGCCTTCGCCCTGCCGTTGACCGGAATCGCCATCGACCGGCTGGGCCGGAGAAGGGTAGCCGTCGCCTGCCTGCTGATCGACGGCGTCTTCGGCCTGCTCTGCGCCCGAGCGCCCGACTTTACCCTCCTGCTCATCTTCCGTTTCCTGCAGGGAATCGGCATCTCCGGGTTGATCCCGGTGGCGATGACCGTGATCAGCGACTGGTATTCCGGCAATGAACGGCTGAGAGTAATGGGACTGTTAAGCTCCACCATCTATCTCAGCGCGGTCTTCATTCCGCTGCTCGGCGGCCTGCTGGGGAGGCTCGACTGGCGGCTTCCCTTCGGCGTTTACGGTCTTTCCCTTATCCTGGCGCTCTTCTATATCGTCGGCATCGAAGAAAGCGGGGAAAGAAAACGGAACAGCCGCCGGGCCAAAAGCGTCGGCCGGCACCTTCTCTCCCTGGCCGCAACCCTCCGGCTGCCGGCGGTACGGCACGTCTTCTCCCAGGCCCTGATCCTGTTCTTCCTGATCTATCTCCAGGTGACCTTCCTCCCCCTCTTTCTCGTCCGCGCTCACGGCCTCAACGTCGGAGTCGCCGGATTGGCGGTGGCCTTTCAGAATCTCTTCGGGGCGCTCGCGGCATCGCGGACGGCCTTTATCGACAGGTTCGTCAACAACGGCCTCAAGCTGGCGGCCGGTTACTGCCTGCTGGCGCTTAATTTCGCGGCGCTGCCCTTCTGGCCGAACGAATACTGGCTTTCGGCCGGACTCCTTTTCTTCGGCTGCGGAATGGGTGTGCTGCTGCCGGCGGTCTACAACCGCGTCGCCGGGGTGAGCCCGCCGGAACTTACCGGATCGGTCATAGGGCTGTTCAGTTCGGTGAAGTTCATCGGAATGAGCCTGGCGCCGCTCATCGGCAGCTTCCTTTTCCACCGCCTGGGAATGAACGGCGTCTTCGCCGCCGGAGCCGTAATCGCGGCGGCGGGAGCGCTGGCGGGATCCCTTTCCGTCCGGAGTCACCAGGTGAAGGCCGGCGGCGAAAAGATCCCGGATAAATACCGCTCGCAACGAGGCGCCGACCTGGGAATCTGAAAGGCGAGGACGCTTCTCCCCTGTTTATTATGATTGTTTCTCAAGCGGTTTAGTCTTATACTGGCACGTATCTCCTTTTATTCCCGGATTAACCCTAACTAACAACCGTTTCGCTTCGCGGAGCAGGAAAATGAACCAGCCGGAAAAGACGATGGAACCGAGGGAGTATAGTACCGTGCTCTCCCACTTCTACCGCGGAGAGCTGGGGCGGATAATGATCTGGCGCCAGAGGCTGGACGTTACCACCAACTGGGCAATCGTGGGGGCCACGGGAATGATCACCTTCGGGCTCGGCTCACCCGAGCAATCACACCTGCTTTTCCTTTTCGCCAACTTTTTGGTCTTTCTTCTGCTGGCGATCGAGGCTCGCCGCTACCGCTACTACGACGCCTTCCGGGCAAGGGTCCGGATGCTGGAAGCGCACTTTCTGATGCCGACGATAATGCGCGACGCCAAGATGCTGCGAGGAGATTGGAAGGAGGTAATGTCGGCCGACCTGGTGCGGCCGACATTCAAGATGAGCGCGCTGATGGCGATCCTGAGAAGATACCGGCGCAACTACGTATGGATCTTCCTGCTGATCGCGGTGGCCTGGTTCTCGAAAATCTGGTTTCACTACGTCCAGGAACCGGAGGTCGTGGGCTTCTTCCAGGCCGTCCGGGCGCACACCCCGGTTCCCGAGGGACTTTTCTGGATTATGGTTGGACTCCTCTATTCCGCGCTGTTAGCGCTGACGATCGCGGTAATCTTCCACAAGGGGGTCGCCGGCGAGTTCGCCACCAAGGCTATGCGCCGGTACCGGTGGCTGCGGTAGCCGGGCGGCGCGCGGAAGGCCCCCGATTTTTCCCGCTATGGACAAGAATCCACTTTGGTTTAAGGACGCCGTCATCTACGAGGTGGCGATCAAGTCGTTTTTTGACTCCAACGGCGACGGTATCGGAGACATCCGGGGGCTGATCGAAAAGCTGGATTACATCGCCAACCTGGGAGCGAACGCGATCTGGCTGCTTCCCTTCTTCCCCTCGCCCCTCAAGGACGACGGCTACGACATCGCCGATTACTACGGGGTCCATCCCGACTACGGCACCATCCGCGACTTCAAGGACCTGCTCAAGGCCGCCCACCGGCGGGGTATCCGAGTGATCATCGAACTGGTCCTCAATCACACCTCCAGCCTCCATCCCTGGTTCCAGCGCGCCCGGACCGCCAAACCCGGCTCCGCCCTGCGAAATCGCTATGTCTGGAGCGACACCCCCGATCGGTATTCCGAGGCGCGGATCATCTTCCCCGACTTCGAGACCTCCAACTGGACCTGGGATCCCGAGGCGCAGGCTTATTACTGGCACCGCTTCTACTCGCACCAGCCCGATCTCAACTACGACAGTCCCGCCGTGCAGAAAGAGATGACCAAGGTCATCGATTACTGGTTCGGAATGGGCGTGGACGGAATGCGGCTGGACGCCGTCCCCTATCTCTTCGAGCGGGATGGCACCAACTGCGAGAACCTTCCCGAGACCCACGCCTTTCTCAAAAAACTGCGCGCCCACATCGACCGGCGCTTCAGCGGCAAGCTTCTCCTGGCTGAGGCCAACCAGTGGCCGGAGGACGCCGCCGCTTATTTGGGAGAGGGCGACGAATGCCATATGGCCTTCCACTTCCCGCTGATGCCCCGGATGTTTATGGCCCTGCAGATGGAGGACGCCTTTCCCCTGGTCGATATCCTGCGCTCGACCCCGCCCATCCCCGAAGGCTGCCAGTGGGGGATCTTTCTGCGCAACCACGACGAACTCACCCTGGAGATGGTGACCGACGAGGAACGGGATTATATGTACCGGGTCTACGCCCAGGACCCCCGCACCCGGATCAACCTCGGCATCCGGCGACGGCTGGCCCCGTTGATGAACAACAACCGGCGCAAGATCGAGCTGATGAAGATCCTTCTCTTTTCGCTCCCGGGGTCGCCGATTCTCTACTACGGCGACGAGATCGGGATGGGCGACAACTACTACCTCGGCGACCGCGACGGCGTTCGCACCCCGATGCAGTGGAGCCCGGACCGCAACGCCGGTTTCTCCCGGGTCAATCCCCAGCGACTTTACCTGCCGGCGATCATCGACCCCCAGTATCATTACGAATCGATCAACGTGGAGACCCAGGAGGCCAATTTAAGCTCCCTGCTCTGGTGGACCCGCCGGGTGATCGCGATGCGGCGCCGCCATCCCGCTTTCAGCCGGGGCGGGGTGGAGATTATCTCGACCGA
>PUNC01000184.1 GCA_003551625.1 PVC group bacterium
CGGCCCGCCGCGCCGGCCTCCCCTTCCGGCCGCAATCGCTGGAGCTAATTCGCCGGGTGCCGCGGGCCCTCGCCCCGGTTCGGGAAGAAGGGTTGCGCCCGGCGGCGGTGGTCGAGGCCAACCGCGTCTTTCTGCGTGAGATCAACCTTTTCGAAGACAACCTGGAAGACGCTTCGCTGCTCGGTCAATATATCCGGCCCGCGATGCAGGCCTGGTTCAGCGGCTGGCCGGGGGTCGGCAACGAAAAAGCCTACGTGGGCCGGGGCGGCTGGCTCTTCTATCGTCCCGCTTTCGACTACCTGACCGGCCCCGGTTTCCTCGAACCCCGCCGGCTGGCCCGGCGGATCGCCACCGGGGAGGAGTGGCAGCCCGCGCCCCGGCCGGACCCCCGCCCGGCGATCATCGACTTCCACCGGCAGCTGAAGGAGCGGGGGATCGACCTGATCGTGATGCCGGTCCCGGTCAAGCTCTCCATCCACCCGGAGAAATTCACCGCCCGCTACGCGGGACGGGAAAGTGGGCGCGTTCTCCAGAACGTCTCCTACGGAAAGTTCCTCTCCGACCTGGCGGCCGCGGGGGTGAACGTCTTCGACCCCTCGGATATCCTGGCGGCCCGCCGGCCGGAACCGCAGTTCCTGGCCGCCGACACCCACTGGCGCCCGGAGTCGATGGAGGCCGCGGCCGGAGCGCTGGCGGAGATGGTGGCGGGGAAGCTGGGGCCCGGCCCCGGCGGGGAGCGCGGGGGGGACCTCCGGCGGCGGCCGGTGGAAATCTCCGGCCGGGGCGATATCGCCCTGATGCTCGACCTCCCCGACGACCAGACCCGCTTCCCCCCGGAAACCGTAACCGTCCAACAGGTCCTGACCGGGGACGGTCAGTTCTGGCGTCCGGAGGAGTCGGCCGCGGTCCTGGTCCTGGGGGACAGCTTCAGCAACATCTTCTCGCTGGAGGCGATGGGCTGGGGCGAGTCGGCCGGCCTGGTCGAGCAGCTGGCCTATTTCCTGGACGCGCCTCTGGATCGTCTGGCCCGCAACGATCAGGGGGCCTGGGCCACCCGGGAGATGCTGGCCCGGGAACTGGCCCGGGGCCGCGACCGCCTGGCGGGCAAAAGGGTGGTGGTCTGGCAGTTCGCCGCCCGGGAACTGGCCGTCGGCGATTGGCGGATCATCCCGCTCGAACTGCGCGATCCCCCCGAGCCCCGGTTTGTCGCGGTCGAGGCCGGCCAGACCCTTACCGTGACCGGGACCGTGCGGGAGATCGCGCCCGTGCCCCGTCCCGGCACGGTTCCCTACCGCGATCACGTGACCGCGCTCCGGCTCGTCGGTCTCCCGGACGAGGCTGAAGCGTTGGTGTACCTGTTGAGTATGCGCGACAACGAATGGACCCGGGCCGCCCGGCTCCGGCCGGGCGAGGAGATCACGGTCCGGCTGCGCCCCTGGGACGAGGTGGCCGACCGCTACGACGGGATCAACCGCAGCGAACTTGACGACTTCGAGCTCCAGCTCCAGGAGCACTCCTGGGGCGAACTGGTTGACTGAGGAAAAGGCGCCCTCGGCTCCGTCGCTTGACGGACCCGGCCGGCGCGTTTAGACTGGATTTATGAGCGGACGTAACGGCATCCTGATCTTGACCGGTCTCCTGATACCGGCACTGGTCGCGGGGGCGGCCGATTCCCTCCTCGAGCGGGCCGGCGAGCTGGCCGGGAAAGCGGTCGCCGAAGGGCGCCGGGTGGTGGAAGGGCGGGAGGGCTGGCTTTTTCTCGCCGCCGAACTGCGCCACCTGGCCGCCGGCAAGTTCTGGGGCGAAGCGGCTCAGACGGCAAGCCGGGCCTCCCGGGCCGACGCCCGCGACCCCCTGCCGGCCATCCTCGACTTCCACCGGGCCCTGAAGGAGAAGGGGGTCGAACTGATCCTGGTCCCCGTCCCCCCCAAGGCGGTGGTCTATCCCGGCTTCCTCCCGGAGAGCGAAGCGGCCGCCGGCGGCGGGCGGGAGGATATCCGCCACCAAAAGTTCTATGCCCTCCTGGAGGAAGAGGGTGTCCGGGTCCTCGACCTGACCGGGGACTTCCGGGAGGGGAAGGCCCCGGAAGGAGATTTCTTTTATTGCCGCCAGGACTCCCACTGGTCGGGGGCGGGTTGCGTCCGGGCCGCCGAACGGATCGCCGAAGTCGTGAGACCGCTGTTGCCGGAAGCCGACCCGGAACCGTACTCGGCCGCCTGGCGGGAGATTGAAATCGAGGGAGACCTCCGCCGGATGCTGGAGAAGGCCGAGGGTCCGTTGGAGACGCTTCCGGTCCGCGTGGTCGAGGGGGAGACGCTCGATCCGGAAAGCCCCGTTTTAATTCTGGGTGACAGCCACGTTCTGGTCTTCCACGCCGGGGGCGATATGCACGGCCGGGGGGCCGGGCTGGCCGACCAGCTGGCTTACGAGCTGGCCCGTCCGGTCGAGCTGATCGGGGTCCGGGGTTCGGGGGCGACCCCGGCCCGGGTCAACCTCTTCCGGCGGGCCCGGGGGGATCCCGGTTACTGGGGGGGGAAGCGGGCGGTGGTCTGGGTCTTCGCCGCCCGGGAGTTCACCGAGAGCGACGGCTGGCGGCTGGTTCCGATCACCCCTTGAGCGGCAACCCGGCCGCCCGTGCCGTTCCGTCAGGAAGTGTTCAGCTTGTAGATCAGCCGGTTTACCCGCGCCCGGACCCACTGCGGGACCATAGCCCGCAGGGCGGTCAGCAGCTTGTAGTTGCTGTCGAAGAGCAGCAGGACCAGGGCCTTGAGGCGATTGTCATCCCGGTAGACCAGGTAACGGAACCGGCGCTTGTACCTCCGGATCACCCGGGCCGGCAGCTCGGGATATTCGACGATCGAGCTGAACTTGTTCGATCTGATTTCGGTCGGCTCGGCGGTCAGCCAGCCCTCCCGCTCGCAGATCTTCTTCAAACCGGTTCCCGGGTAGGGCTGAAAGATCGAGGTCTGCATAAAATCGGGCTTGATCCTCCGGTTGAGGTCGATGGTCTCCAGGATTTCCTTCTCGGTTTCGTAAGGCAGCCCGATCATATTGTAGGCGTAAAGGGTCAGCCCCGCCTCCCGGACGTCCCGGGCCGCCTCGACGATCTTTTGGTTGGACATCTTCCGCTTCAGAACCTCGTTCCGGATATGCTGGTTGCCGGCCTCGATCCCCATCTGCATATTGAAGCAGCCGGCCTCTTTCAGCATACGGCAAACCTCGGCGTTGATCATCTCCGGCCGGGCCTGGCAGCGGAAGGGAAGCCCGATCTGGCGCCGGTAGGCCGAACAGAACTCCTTCAGCCATTGTCGGTTGAGAACAAAGACGTCGTCGCAGAAATAAAGGCATTTCACCGGGTACCGGGCGACCAGGTCCTTCGTCTCGGCGATGACGTTTTCCACCGAACGGTGCCGGACGAAGCGCCCCCCGTCCCGGTAGATCTCCTGAAGGACCGGGTTGATGCAGTAGGAACACTGGTAGGGGCAGCCCCGGCCGACCATTACCTGCCCCTCGTAAGCCCGCAGGGGCAGGAGTTTTTCATACTCAAAGAGTTCCCGGTCGACCACCGGGAGGGAGTCGAGATCGCCGATCAGCGGCCGGACCGGGTTTCTGACCACCTTGTCGCCATCCTTGAACCAGATGTTTTGGATATTCCGGGGCGGGGCGGGAAGAGCGTCCAGCAGTTCCCGCATTGCCTCCTCCCCCTCGCCGACGCAGATCATATCCACCGCCGGATGGCGGATCGACTCCTCGGGCTCGATGGTCGGGTGGACCCCGCCGAAGATGATCGGGGCCGGGAGGCGGCCCTTGAAATACTCCGCCAGGCGGCAGGAGAAGAGGAAGTCCCCGGTGGTGGTGGAGAAGGCGATCAGGTCGGGTTGGAAGTCGATCGCTTTCCTCAGCGCCTTCTTCTTCGACATACTGTAGGTGAAGTCGATCAGGGCCGTCCGGTGGCCGTGCCGCCGGAGGTAGGCGGAGAGGCTGCCGATCCCGAAGGAGATGTTTTCGTACTTGAGGATATTGGGAAAAACGAAGAGGACTTTCATTGGCGCCCTTCGCTTCCCCTGATCCGGAGGACCCGGGCGGGGACTCCGGCGGCCACGGCGAAATCCGGCAAGTTCTTGCAGGCCACGGCCCCGGCCCCCAGGATCACGTCGCGGCCCAGGGTGACCCCGTCGAGAACCACCGCCCCCGCTCCCAGCCAGCAGCCGTCGCCGACGGTCAACGGACCCCGGGTGTAGGAGCCCTGGAGGACCACCGGGATGTCGGTCCGCTCCATACGATACATCCCCCCGCCGACGTAACAGTTGGCGGCGAAGATGGTGTTCCGGCCGACGGTCAGCCTGCCCATCGAGCCGAAGAGGCAGTTGGTCCCGATATTGGCCCGGTCGCCGATCACGATGCTGCCGTATTTGCCGATGATCGAAGTGTTCCGGCTCACCATCACCCCGTCGCCGATCTCGATCCCGGAGCCCTCGTCGCAGCCCTTGGCGTCGAGGAGGCAGTTCTCGTCGAAGACCACGTTGTCGCCGATCGTGATCTTGTGGGGGTGGCGGAGGGTGATATTCCGGCCGAAGACCACCCCCCGACCGACCGACTTGAAGAGGCAGGGGTAGAACAGCTTTCTCAGCAGCCAGCCCGCCGCGCCGGGAAGGGGGCCGAAAAAGAAGGTCAGGAATTCGAACCGGAGGAAGTGGAGGAAGGGCCGGTCGCCGGTCGTCAGCTCCCGGTATTTCCGGAAGGCCGACCGCCGCCGGTCGAGCAGCCGGCTCTGGAGTTTTTCATCCTGGTTCATAGGCTCACATTCCGGAAAAAGGCTTATCGAAGCCGGGAGCGGTTGTCAAGGACGTTGTGGCGGACCGTCCGCCGTTCTCTCCGCCCGGATCAGGATGTAGGTGGAGGCGTCCGGGTTCAGCTCGGGGCCGGTCCCCCGGTAGCGCTTCCGGAAGGCGGCCGTCCAGAGCCGGCTCAGGACCCGCCGGGGCCAGGGGCCGGGAATCAGCCGGGAGGCCCCGATCACCCTCCCGGGGGTCCAGGCCAGGAGACTCCAGAAGGTGGTCAGGGCGGGGGAGAAAAAGCCCCGGCAGTCCCGGACGGAGAAACCGTGTTCTTCCAGGAGGGTTCGCCAGCCGGCCGCGGAAAATACGTGGGACTGCATCAGCCTCCGGTCCATCGCCCGGGTGTAGGCCCGGGCCCGGCCGTCCAGGCCGATCCGGCGGAAGAGCCGGGCCGCCCAGTAGCACCGGGAGAAGAGGTCGGTGGGGACCGAGACCCAGAGCGCGCCGCCGGGAGACAAAACCCGCCGGGCCTCAAGGAGCGCCGCCTCCGGCCCCGGTTCGACGGCGAAGAGACTGGCGTTGAAGAGCACGACATTGAAGGAACGGTCGGCGAAGGGAAGGTCGGTGGCGGAGGCCAGGAGCCGGGCCCGGTAGAGGCCGCGGGCGAGGGGTTCCGGGCGCCGGAGGGCGGCGTAATTGAGATCGATCCCCACCAACCGGGGGCGGAGGCCGAGGGCCTGGCTCAAAAGGACCCCGAAGGAACCCTCGAAGCAGCCCGCGTCCAGGACCAAACCATCGAGCCGGAGCCCGGCCGCGGCGTAGGCCCGGAGGAGGAAGGCGTTGAAGAAGGCCGCCAGCGGCTTGTAGAAGTATCGGCGGGCGGCCGGGATCAGGAAATCGTCCGGGTGGTATTTTCCGGCTCGGCCCGGTTCCGGCTCCGTCACTTCGAACCACCCTTCGGCTGCCCGGCGACCAGTCCCCGGTAGAGGGCGGTTGTCCGTTCCACGTAATGATCGAGGCCGTAAACGGTCACCGCCCGGGCGGCTTTTTCGCCCAACTCCTTCCGCCGGTCTTCGTTCTCGAGCAGGCCCGCGATCGCGTCCGCCAGGGGCCCGGCGTCTCCGGGAGGACAGAGGATCCCGGTGACCCCGTCATCGATCAGTTCGGGCAGCCCCCCCGCCCGGGAGGCGACCACCGGGGTGGAGGCGGCCATCGCCTCCATCGCCGAGTAACCCAGTCCTTCCTGGAGAGAAGGGACGACCAGGATCGTCAGGGCCCGCATAAACCGGGGGATATCTTCGACGAAACCGGGGAAGAGAATCCGGTCTTTCAGTCCCGCCGCCGCGGCGCGCCGGCGGAGTTCTTCCCGGTCCTCGCCGTCCCCGGCCATCACGCAGAGCAGTTCGGGAAAGCGGGGAGCGAGCCTCCGGGCGGCCTCGAAGAGCACCTCCAGCCCCTTCTCCCGGCGAAAACGGGCGGCGCTGCCGATCACCGGCGCCCCGGCCGGCCAGCCGAAGGCGGACCGGGCCGCCGCCCGGGTCAGCCGGGCCGCCGCCCGGAAGCGCGAGAGGTCGATTCCGTTGGGGATGATCTCGATCCGGTCCGGGGGCACGGAACGGCCCCGGACCATAAACCGGGCCACCGCCCGGGAGATCGCCACCCCCCGGGTGGTCCAGCGCCGGGTCAGCCGGTCGAAGAGATATTGATGGGGCCGGACCCGGAGGATGGCGTGTTCGTGAACCACCACCGGGATCTTCAAGAGACGGCCGGCGATCCGGCCGTAGTTGGCGGCCGAGTAGCCGTGGGCGTGGATCAGGTCGGCCCGGCTCTCCCGGGCCGCGCGGAGCAGCGCCGGGAGGGTCCGGGGCGAGGCGGAGGGAACCCCGGTCTCGATCACCGGCAGGCCGGCCGCCCGGAGCAGCTCCGCTCCCGGATCCCGGCCGCGGAGGTTGCAGACCGTTACCCTCACGCCGCGCTCGGCGAATCCCCGGCAAGCGTCCCTCAGGTTCATCGCGATGCAGGTGGGGGAACGCCCGTCCAGGGTCAGCTTGTCGACCGCCCACAAAATGTTCATAGTTCCGGTCATTTTAACCCAAACCCGTCCGGTTGTCTTCCCGCTATCGCGCCCCTTCCGGGCCGGCGGCCCAGCCCGGCGTCCGCATAAAAAGGACGACCGGCAGGAGAAAGGGAAGGGAGACCCCGGCGGCGAGCCAGGGGGAGTGCCCGGCCAGGATCAGGACCGGCGCGGCCACCAGCGCCGCGGAGGGGCCCACCAGCAGCGCGAACCGGCGGCCGGCCCGGGGGAGCGCGTGGCGGGTCACCGTCCAGAGGCCGAGCCCGGTATAGATGCATTCGGTGATTCCGGTGGCCAGGGCGGCCCCCAGGGCGCCGTAGCGGGGGATCAGAAGCAGGTTGATGGCGATGTTGCTCACGGCCACCGTAATCATCAGGGGGATGACTTTCTTCTCCCGTCCGGTGGCCAGGAGAAACTCCTCGGAGAAGTAGCTGAACAGCTTGACGCTCAGCGAGGGCAGGAGAACCGCCATCAGGATGATCGCCGGCAGGTAGGCCGTCCCGTAGATCAGGCGGATCATCGCCGGCTGGGCGTAGCCGGCGATAATCAATGCCGGGAGAACGAATAGGAGCAGCATCCGGACCGTGCGGTAGGCGAGCCGGGGGAGTCCGCCCGGGTCGCGGGCGTGGCCGGCGGCGAACCGGGTAAAGGCGACGTAGAAGATCACCCGGGGCAGCGCCGCGAATATCTCTAGGACGCGGAAGGCCGCTCCGTAGTAGCCGACCTCCTCGACCGGGGCCATCGCCTTGAGCATAATGATATCGACCTGGTAATAGAGGATCCAGAGCAGGCCGTGGAGGGCGAAAGGGTAGGCTCTCCGGTAGAGGGCGCTCACGTCTTTCCGCCGGAGCCCGGACCAGGTGCCGATCTTTCTTCTCAGGTAAGCGCCGACGCCGATATTGTCCGCCAGCCGGGCCAGGGCCAGGGCGGCCACCACCGCCACCAGGTTCCGGGTAAGCAACAGGACCGCCCCGGCGGCGAGGACGACGAAGAGCCTCTCCAGGGCGACCGACAGCGCTTCGATGTTGAACCAGCCCCGGCCCCGCATCACGCCCCGCCAGAGCATCTTGACCGAGCGGAAGAGTTCGGCGAAGATCACGATGTAACCGACCACCGCCCCCTGCCGGGTGAAGTCGAGGACCGCCAGAATGAAGGGCAGGACGGCCAGGACCGGGACGGTGTTGGCGACCTGGATGGCCAGGAAGAGCAGGGCCTGTCGGGGGGCACCGTCGGGGTCGCCGGCCACCTCCCGGGTCAGCAGGGGCGGCAGGCCGAACTGGATGAATACCGCCAGGATCCCGCCCAGGGAGACGGCGGCGGTGAAGACGCCGTTCTGTTCCGGCCCGAGAATCCGGGCCAGGAGGGCGTAGAAGACAAAGATCAGGCCCAGGGTCGCTTCCCCGAGCAGGGCGTAGAGATAAGAAGCGTCCCGTTTGTTCAGCCATCCGCCCGCTCTGGAATACAGCCTGCCGATCATCGACGCCTCCGTTCCCGAATGATCAGCCCTCCCGGGAAAAGCCCAGTTTCCTTTTCGCCGCCCGGGAATAACGCCGCCCGAGGATCGCCGCCAGGGAGTCCCGGCCCCGCCCGGGCAGCCGGCGGAGAAATTCCCCGCTCAACCGGACGATCTCTTCCGGGCTCTGTCCGGCCCGGTTCAGGGGCCGGCCGGGCAGCGTGCCGATCCAGAAGGCTTCGTAGCCGACCGCGCGCGCGGCCCGCCGGGCGGCCTCGGAGGCGCGGTAACAGGGCCAGGCCAAATGCCGGACCGTTCCGCCGAAGCGTTTTTCGATGGTTTCGCGGGACCGACGCAGGTCCTCTTCCAGGGAAAGATTCTCCCCGCTGCGGTCGTCCGGCCGCCGATCTCCGGTGCCCCGGGGCGGGATCGGATCCGGCCACCTGGTCAGCGACCGGTGCGCCCAGGTGTGCGACTGGATATCCACCAGCCCCGAATCGCTCATCTCCGCCAGTTCCTCCCAGGTGCAGGGACGGTCTTCCGCCGTCTTCTCGGCCGCGGCCTCCCGGTGCAGGCCGGGGGCGATGAACAAGACGGCTCTCCGCCGGTAGCGCTTCAGCAGCGGAAAAGCCACCCGGTAGAAGTTGACGGCGCCGTCATCGAACGTCAGGACCACGCTTTTGCCGGCCCGGCCGCGTCGACCTCGAAGATAATCCAGCAGCTCGTCGGCGCCGATCGTCTCGTAACCGTTCCGGGCCAGGAACCGCAGGTCCCGCTCGAAATCTTCCCGGTCGGCCAGGTGGTAGCAGAACGCCGGGACCCCGTCCAGCTCCCCCGCCGCCCGCCGCGCGGTCAGAAAGCCGGGCAGCCCCCCCGTGAGGAGGGCGTGGAGCTCCGGGCCGTTCTTGAATATGAAATCCGAGATAATCCTCACAGCGGCATTCTCCGCGGGTACGGCTGTTGTCGCCGCCGCGGCCGGCCCGTCCGCGGCGGCGCGATCGCGACGTTCAGTAGGTCCGGCCCCGCCGGCGCCGGATCCGGTACATAATCAGGCCGTAGAGGTATCCGAAAAAACCGATCTCGCCGCTGCTCATCCGCAGACGGAATATGTGCGTGTAGCCCTTGAACCCCCGGTAGATAACGTCGAAGAGCGGATTTCGGGGCCAGCGGATGATCCGCCGCGACAGCTTTTTTAAGATCGGGAATTCAATCGTCAGCGCGAAGAACTTGTGAAGGTTTTCGAATTCGCGCTTGGTCATCCCGGTGTTGATGGGGGATTCCACCTGGTAGGACTCGTGCTGTTGATGATCGGCGCTGAGGTATCCCTTCTCCAGGCAGTAGGCGTGCAGTTCCGTCCGGGGGTAAGGCTGGAAGATCGAGACCCAGGCGTAGGCCGGTTTCACGCGGATGTTGAGATCGATCGTCTCGTAGGCGTTGTCGATCGACTCCTCGGGGAGGCCGACCATATTCTGGGTCATAATCGCGATTCCATACCGGTGAAAGAGGTCGGCCGCCCGAATGATCTCTTCGTTGGACATCGGTCGGTTGAGGACGTTGCGGCGGATGAACTCGTTGCCGCTTTCGATTCCCATCGCGATGGTGACGCAGTTTGCCTTCTTGAGGCATCGCACCACCTCTTCGTTCACCAGGTTGGCCCGGGCGTAGCAGATCATCGGCAGGCCGACCCGGGCGGCGTAGGCCTCGGCGAACTCCTTCAGCCACCGGCGGTCCATTATGAAGATGTCGTCGCTGAAATAGACCACCTTGAGCGGGTAGCGGTCCCGGACCGTCTCGATCTCGCGGACTACGTGGTCGACGCTGCGGAGGCGGCAATAGCGGGTGGAACCGCTCTCCGACCGGATCAGCCCCTTAAGACGGTGGTTGAAGCAGTAGGTGCAGTCGTAGGGACAGCCCCGGCCGGCCAGAAAGTGTTTTACGCTGCTGTGGCGGTAGGCGTAATACTTGCTCAGCGCCTCCCGGTCGGCGAACGGCAGTTCGTCGAGGGGGGAGATGGGGGGGCGCATATTATTTTTCACCGTCTCCCCGTCCCGCTTGACCCACAGGCTCGGCACGTCGGAGTAATCCCGGCCGTCCCGCATCCGGTCCAGCAGCTCCACCAGGGCGAAGTCGCCCTCGCCCCGGCAGATCACGTCCACTTCCGGCTCCTCGATGATCTCGGGGAAGAAGGTCGGATGGGGGCCGCCCAGGATGGAGAGAAAGGAGACGTGTTTCCGCAGCCGCCGGATCAGCTCCAGGTAGTAATGCTCCGACCCGCTGGTGACGGAGAATCCGATCACGTCGGGCTTGAATTCCCGCGCCGCCCGGAAGAGGTCCCCTTCCAGGTTGGAGAGCAGCAGGTCGGTCTCGTGCCCGGCCCGCTTGACCGCGGCCACCAGGTGCATCAGCCCCATCGGATCGGTGATGTCGAGCGAGGCCGTTCGGTAGATAAACAGGCATTTCATGGCGCGGCAGAGGTTCGATTAGGAAGGCGTATCAGTCGCCGGCATTCCCGAAAAGGATTGCCGCGACTATACGACAAGCCGGGCGTGGTGTCATCCGAAAAACCCGGCGGCAGACAGTTCCCACACTTCCGGCGCGCCTGTTCATTCGACCTTTGAACCGGCGCTGGCCTCCCCGCCCGGCTTGCGCCCCAGGACCGCCGTGTGGTCGAAGAGGTTCTTGTTGAATTTGAACTGGACGGCGTCGCTGGAGAGACCGCGGATGAGCGATTGGAACGGGGCGCTGGTCAGCAGGTACAGCGCCGTGTGGGCCGCGATCCGGTCCAGCCAGTTCCAATACGGGGTCAGAGCGAAAAGATAGCTCCGGGAAGCCGCCGGAATAAAGCCGGAGTCTTTAAGCATATTTATCAGCCGGTGCCGGGTGACGATAAAGCTGTGCTGGTACTCGTATTTGAAGTAAAGCGCGGGAATCGTCTCGTAGTTGGGTCCGATCACGGAAAGGTAGCCGCCGGGTTTCAGGACGCGGTAGGCTTCGGCAAAGAATTTCATTACCTCCCGGTAATCGGGAAGGTGTTCGACGAAATCGTTGGAGTGGATCAGGTCGGCCGATTCGGACTCCAGGGGCAGCGGGGGGACCGGTTTCTCCACGATTCGAAATCCTTCGCTCCGGAGCGCTTCGGCCAGTTCCGCGCTCGGCTCGATCCCGACGTAGTCGAGTTTCCGGGCGACGCAGACCCGGGCGAATTCCCCCCGTCCCGGTCCCACCTCGGCCACGACGGATCCGGGCGAAAGCGGGGGCAAGAAACGCTTCCAAAGGGACCGCTGCCGCGCCATTTTTTTCCGCGTGCCCAGCCGGCTGGATTCGATGAAGGAGTAACGTGCCTCGCTTCTCATTCCAACTCCCCGGGGAATATAACCGTTTCCGAAAAAACGTCGGGAACGCGCGGATCGAAAGCGTCGCGCAGCAGCGGGATGTCCTGGACCAGAAAGAAGGCGAAGGCGGCCAGGGCCAGGCCGACCAGCAGGATCAGTTTGACCTCCTTGTAGAGCAGTTCCGGGTGCTGGACCGGGCTGTTCGGCTTGAAGCCGAGGTGAAAGTAGTAGGCCAGCAGGTAAACCGTCAGGGGGACGGCCAGGACCAGCTCGATCCGGTAGCGGGCGATAAAGATCCCGGAAAAAAAAGCGAAGGCCGCCCCGTAAAAGATGATGCTCTCCTGCAACCGTTCCCGGTTATAGAAGTTGAAGGATCTCCGGTATCGCCCGGCCGCCGCGGGGTCGCCGATAAACCGGTACTCGGCGTAACGTTTGACCCCCATCAGGTAGGCGCCGAACATCCAGTAAGCCAGGACGATCGAGACCGGGGGGGGCAGAAAACCGGCCAATCCTCCCGCCATATACCAGCCGGCCAGGAGCCGCAGGGGATTGTTGATCGATTCGCTGATCACGTCCAGGTAAGCCCGGTCCTTGAGGCGGATCGGGGGAAGATTGTAGAACACCCCGGCCAGCCAGAGGGCGGCCAGGGTCAGACCGGTTGCGGCCGAGGCGAGCAGGCCGGCCAGGATTCCCAGAACCGTCAGGCCGGCCCAGATCAGGTAGGCGATCGAGGTCCGCGCCCGCCCGGAGGGGATGGGCCGGCTTTTCTTCTCCGGGTGAAACAGGTCTCCATCCGCGTCGAGGATCTCGTTGAAGACGTAATTGGCCGAGGCCACCATAAAGAGTCCGGCCAGGCCGGCGACCAGTCCGCGCAGGCTGATCTCCAGCGGCGAGAGCCGGTAAAAGAACAGGTAGAGCAGTATCCCCGGCAGGATGAAGAGGTTCTTGATCCAGTGATCGGGCCGGCAGAGTTCCAGGTAAGGTTTTATCTTCATAAAGCGTTTCTTATACAACTTCCGGTGGACGCGTGTCAATCAATCCGCCCCCTTGCCATCCGGCCGGCGGTTCGTATAATTGCCCGAACCGCCGGAGGGTATTGAAACGGCAACGATAGTTAGCCCCGGCCGCAATCTGTTGTATAATCCGGACCCGAAACAAGGTTGAGACTGTTTCGGATCCCTCACTTCGTTCGGGAACCCCGCAATGACGATCGACGGTGGCACTGACAGCAACGGTTTTAAAGGGCTAAACTGTTACGAATAGGGTCAATTCCGGATGAGTAAGTCGACTTTTCTGGCGGTCGTTCTCCTTATGAGCGCGGCGGCCCTGGCTTCCTCGCTTATCGTCGCCGACCACGTATTTGTGAGGGCGCCGCATAACGCCGACGAGTTCAGTTATCTCTTCCAGGCTTATAACTTCGCCGAGGGAAGGATATCCCGTCCCTTTCCTCCCAATTATCAGGCATTTTACGACAGCAACTGTATGGTTATTCTTAACCGGGATGCCGGCTGGCTGTCACGGTATCCTTTCGGCCACCCGCTTTTCCTGCTGGCCGGCCTGGTATTGGGCGACCCCTATCTTGCTTCCGCCTTGGCGGCGGGTCTGAGCGTCCTGGCTGTCTGCCTGACCGGTCGCCTGCTCGGCGGATATGTCGCGGGCATCGCCGCCGGGCTGTTGCTGCTCATCTCTCCTTTCCGGCTCTTTTACGGCGGCACTCTGCTGAGCCACACCAGCGGTCTGCTGAAGGTGTCGGTGATGCTGCTGGCCTACGCGCACTGGCGTTTAAAAAACCGCCATATCTTCGCCGTCCTGGCCGGCCTGGCCTGGGCCTGGTATTTCAACAACCGGACCTATACCGCCGCCCTGATCGCCCTGCCGTTTGCCTGGGATACGATCACGCTGGTCTGGCGGGAACGGACCCGGCGCCGGCTGGCCGGCGCCGGCTGGTTTGCCGCCTCCTCACTTTCCGGGGTCGTCCTGCTGATGATCTATAACCAGCTGGCGGTCGGCAGCTTCACGACTATGACTTATCTGTTCTATACCCCCACGGAAGCGCTGGGGTTCGGTCTCCGCCACTACGGCCGGATCGACCACACCCCGCAACGCGGTCTGGCGATACTCCTCTCCCATATCGTTTCGCTCAACGTCTGGCTCTGGGGCTTCCCCGGCTCCCTGATCGTCTGGACCGGTCTCCTGCTGGTCGGGTGGAGAAGGCACTGGAGCCGTTTGTGCCTGGGAGCGATTATCTTCGTCTGCCTGGGTTACGTATATTTCTGGTATGCCGGCGCCGTCGACGCGGGCCCCGCCTATTACTACGAGACCCTTCCTTTCCTGGCCCTGGGCGCCGCTTTCGGCGCGGCAAGAATCTTGGAGCGTTTCGGCTGGAAGGCTTGTTGCGCGGGGCTGGCCGTGGCCGTGGCTTTCGGCGCGGCCCTGGTCGCCCGCGCCGGCGCCGAGTTCCGGGGCCGCTATCTGCCCCGGGGCCGGCTCCTGCGGGCCGTTGAAGGGGCTCCCGCCAAAAGTCTCATCTACATCGACCCGGCGAACAACGTCGAGGCGCACCGGGACGGCTACCGGATGATTTACAACCCCCGGGGGCTGGACGGAGATTCCGTGGTCGCGTATTGGATACCCGAAGCCCATAGGGGAATGAGCGGATATTTCGCGGGATATACGCCCTTCCACTTGGTTACCGACGACCGGGGCGACTGCCGGCTGGTTCCCCTGGCTCCGGATGATACCCCCCTGATTATTGACTTCGACCCATCCCGGGCTCATCGCTATACGGGCACGAATGAAGACTGGTCGGACCGCGATCGTGGTCTGGTGCGGGTCGCCCGGGAGGGAGTCCACGAGCCGGGGCTGATATTCCTCGGTCGCCGGATATTTATCGCGCCCGGACGATATGCCGTGGAATCCGATCTCCTGGTGGAAGCACTCGCCGGCGATGATCCGGTCGCTAAAATCGATGTGGTGGCGGACTCCGGCCGGGTTGTCCTGGGAACGATGAAAGTAACGGGGGGCGAGGGCTGGCGGTCGGTCAGCCTCGAGTTTGAAGCCACGGACTTCTGGATGGCGGAGCCGCGGGTCCGTTATTACGGTCGCGGGTCCGTGGCGCTGGCTTCCTTGAGGCTTCGGGAGTTATGAGATGGTCAGACCCGTTGCCGGATTCGAGAACCGCCGGCAAGTCTCCCGGGCGAGCCCGGGGAGCGAGCCGCGACCCGTTCCCGGCACCGGTATTCAGTACTTGAGCCCCAATCGGACGGAGCTTATCGAGTCGATATCGCTGTGTCGATAGAGGTAGGCGCAGAATGCCGTCAGTCCCGAAGGCAGAATCAGGTCGACGCCCAGGGCCAGCTGGATGGCGTCGCAGCTTCCGGTCGAGTAGGCCGGCGATTCAAACATTAGGTCGAAATTCGAAACTCCGGCGCTGATGGTCCGGGAATCTCCTCCGGAGTCGATCAAGTAGCCGCCCTGGAGACGAAGACGGAGGTCGGCGCGGTCGAATTTATGGAGGTAATCGTAATAAACCCCCAGGATTCCGACCGTTCTGTCGGTCTTTTGGGAGCCGTATTTCATACTGGTGGAGGTATCCCCGCGTTCGCGGTATCCGCCGACCTTTACCTGCCCATAGTCCAGCCCCAGGCGCAGCCCGAAGTCGTGTTTCTCGGTTTTGATCAGCCGCGGGCGCGCTTTTGCCGTCGCCCCCGCGCTCTCCGCCCAAGTGGACCCCCGGCAAACCCGGGTGTGGCTGCCCAGGACCACCGGCCGGCGGATATCATCCAGATCGTGCCATCCTTGGGAGACGATCAGCGTTATCGGAAGGTTTTTTCGGATTTCGTATTCAGCAAAGATGGAGATAATCCGGCCGGCCAACTTCAGGTCGCCCCTCTCGTTTCCGAATTCCCCCTTCCCCGAGAGGAGGTTGAGCCCGAGTCCGGATTTTAAATCGTCCCGGAAAAAATAGCCGCCTCCCAGGATCACGTTGTAATCCGTCGTTTCCAGGGATGCGAACTCGTCTTGGGCCCGGATGTCGTAACGGTTCCAGCCGGTGTCGGCGAAGAACAAGAACCGCCGGTCGGCGCGCGCCGCCGGCCCGGCAACCAGGGTTTCCAGGCGGTCGCGGTTTAAGTAGGCCGCGTATTCCGGCAGCTTCGGCAACAATGAGATCAGGGCCGGCGCCTGGATTATGCTGTTGAAATATTGGGCGATGATACCGCTGGTCCGTTCCGAAAAGTGCAGGTTGTCGGCCAGGACCGGCTCCGCTCCGAAACCGTATAGCGAGGGGGAGGCGTTCAGTTCGTTGATGAGGGAATTGGTGTCGGCCAGGATTATATTCGCTTCCTCGTCTTTGAGTCTTGTATGCAGATCGTGGTTAAAGGCTCTGATGACGGCGGGGTGCCTTCTCGGGCAGTCGTGGAGGTTGGATACCATTATGTATTTCGCCCCGGCCTGATGAAGGATGTTTACTCCGTCGGCGATATACCCGGCGTCGCCCCCGCCGTCATTGGTTCCGGCGAAAATCACGTACAGGCCTCCGGGGTCGAGGCGGGGATTCCGGGCGACATATCCTGATATTGTCCCCAGAACAGTGTATGAAGTCGCCCCTCCCACCGCCAGATTCTCATACCGCCCTCCCTCGGTCAGGATCAGCTCCCCCATAAAATCCGGCCAGGGCCTCCCCCAGGGCATCTCCTCGGCGGAGAGGCTGTCTCCAAAAACATAGAGTCCGGTGAAACTTCGCCCGGCCCGGAGTCCGCCCGGAAAGACGATTGAAATCAGCAGAACAACCGACAACGCGGCTCTATTCATTTTCCATCCACCTTCGTCTTGAGGGGCTTCCCGGCGCCGGGAAATCGCCCGCCGACGGCTTCGAAATTCAATCTTAAAAGCCCGGGGCGCGCAAGGTTAAATTGAACGGCGGAAGGCGTCTCCCGCCCGGCGCTTTCCGCTTGTTTTCCTGGCCCGCCTCGACAATAATGGCGGCCCTGGTTTCAATCCTGATGCCGCGCGACCGCGGCAAAGAAGTGAAGGGAATAGTCCGTCCGCGAGTATCTTTCATCCGGTAACGGATTGAAAGGGTTGTTCCCTCCGGGGCCGCCGATGACATCGAGAATGGACAAAACCGAGTGGCGGTGGCTGCTGGCGCTGCTGTTGGCGGCCGCCGTCTTTCGCTTCTACGCCGCCGTTTATTATTCCTTCTTTCACGGCGCTCTTACCGACTACGCCGTCAACGCTATGATGGCCCGGCACATCGCCGAAGGTCGCCATTTTCCCCTGATCCTTTACAACTCCCCCTATGTGGGCACGTTCGAACTCTATATCGGCGCGATTCTCACCCGCCTGATGCCGCCCTCTCTTCTGCCCACGCTGCTGGGGTTTTCCCTGGTCTCCTCACTGGCGCTTCCGTTCTTTTATTTCTGGACGCGCCGGCTGGCGGGGGCGCGGGCCGCCCGCTACGGCCTGGCTCTTCTGGTGATCGGCCCACCCCAATTCTTTATGCTCAACGCTTTCAGCGGATACGCGGCGGTGCTGCTGTGCGGTTTGGCCGCCTGTTGGCTGACGGCCCGCATCCTCGATCGACCGGAGAGTTCCGGCCGTCTCGGCCGCGATGCTTTCCTGTTCGGGTTTTTTGCCGGTCTGGGCTGGTGGACTCTCAGTCTGACGGCGGTTTTTCTGGTTCCCTGCGCGATCTTGATCGCCCTCTTCGCCCCCCGAAAGGGATGGGCGATCCTGCTCGCCGGCGCGTCGGCGGGCTTTTTGCTGGGCGCGGGGCCCTGGATCGTCTATTCGATCACGGACGCGGCGGCCGTTCAGTTCGTGACCGATGTCTCGCTCGTCCGCGGGGGAGGCTTTGTATTTAACGCGCGAAAGGCCGTCCATATGATACCTCCGCTTCTGGGATTCGGTTATCCCGGTTCCCGGCCGCTCCACTTGGCCGCCGCCGCCGCCTTGGTTCTTCTCTTGTTGGGGAGCTTGGCATCCTGGATCCTCCCCCGAAACCACGGGGTCGGGGCCGCCCGGCGTAACGCGAAGCGGCTGATGCCCTGGTTGATTATCGTCTTCAATATCGCCATCTGCGGCGTTTCCCGCCGCTTCGATCACGTTCCCGCCCTTCGCTACCTGTTGCCGGTTTTCCCGGCGGTCGCCGTTCTGGCGGGGATCGGCGCCGCCTGGCTGGCCGCCCGGCGACCGCGCTGGGGCAAGGGGCCGGGGCTCGCCTTGGTCGCGATCATAATAATCTGGCATTTCTCCCTTGTCCCCGATTACTGGGACGAGGGCCGCCGGGAGAAGGTGCGCGCGGACCGGGGCCGCGTGGAAGAACTCGCGGCCTTCTGCGAGGAGAAGGGGATTGAGGCCCTCTACGGCGATTTTGGTCTGCAATGGATGTCGTTCGCGTCGAACGAGCGCTTGAAGATCACCAGCTTTCCGAATTTCTTCGACCGTTACCGGCCTTTTCGGGAAGCGGCGATCCTGACCGAAAACCTGGGGGTGCTGAACAACTACTACGGGGCGGACCGTTTCCTGGCCGCCACCGGGGCCCGCGCCGATACCGGGACGGCGGGGGGATTGGGCCTGCATTGGAACCTGCGCCGCCCCGGCCTCCGGTTCGACCATCTCCCTCCCGGCGAGGTGGCCTTGGCGCGTTGGGAAGACGGCAGTTCGGCCCGGGAGATTATGGACGACAACCTGGATACGCCCTTAAGCGCCTGGCATCACGATCGGACCCGCCGCCGCGGAGGGGAGCGGACGGTGCGGTTGGATTTTCGATCTCCGCAACGCGTGGTCGGCGTTCACGCCTGGGGACCTTCCGGTTACTGGGGCAGCGTACTCCGGGTAACCGCGAACGGCGAAAACGGCGCGCCGACGATTCTATACGACGGCCATTATCTCGGCTGGTTCTGGTCGGGCGGGTATCCCTTCCTGGCCGGTTATCTGACCCATTGCGAGGTTCTTTTCCCGGCCGTGACCGTCGATTCCCTGTCGGTCGCCGTTTCCGCTTCCGGCCGGGACGGCACGCCCCTGGTCTCGGAGCTGCGCGTTTTGACCGAAAGAAGCCCTTCGGCCGGGGAGTCCGCCCGGAGCGGATATCCCGCCCAAGAGTTGGTTGATCAACTCCGGGAGAATCCGCCGCGGATGCTTTACGCGCCGCGCTGGCTCGCCGAGAACGTGAGGCGAAGCCTGCCCGCGATTCCCAACCTGGTCCCGGCCGATTACTACCGGCAGTATGATGGGCTGGACCGCTACCCGGCCTACCCGGTGGTGGAGATGGACCGGCTCGACGGGGCGGCGCTGGTCGTCCCCGACTTGGCGCTGGAGCGGACGACCGAACTGCTCCAGCGCCGCGGATGGGTTTCGGAGATCAGCTCCGATCTCGGTCCCTACACCGTTCTCCGCGTCCGCGATAATCCCCGGGGTGACGCTTCGGACCGGCTTTACTGGACGGAATACGGGGCTTTTCTCGCCCTGGACCACTGGCCCGCGGAGCCGGATGACGTGGAAGGTTTCCTCCCCTTGCTGAGCGGTCCCGTCCGTTTCCGCCGGGGGGTGACGCTGGAATCGGTCGCGATCGAGTCGAACCGGCTCCATCCGGGGTCGGAAGCCCGGATGGTTTACCGGTGGAGGTGCGACCCCGGAATCAATCCCCACCGGCTGGCGGTTTTCGTCCACTTCCGGCAGGAATGGCGGATCCGATTCCAGGACGATCATCTCTGGCTGGGCGCTTTCGATCCCGAGGCGATCGCCCGGCAGCCGGACGACTGGGTCTTCACGACCGTCCGCGCCTTCAGGATCCCGGAAGACGCTCCGCCCGGCGAGTACTTGATCGCGCTGGGTCTTTATGACCCCCACGTCACCCTCGAACGCCTGAAACCGCGGGGGAGGGTCAAGCTGGAAAACAAGGCCGTGATCCTTCCCGGAGCGCTGTTTGTCGAAGAGGCCGGGGAAGCTACCGGGAAGAGCATAAAATAGGGCGAGAATCAATCAATGCTGCGATGAGGAGGGAGTAATCGCCGTCCAGCGGGTCGCCGATCGCCTGCTCCGGGGTGAGGTCGCGGTCGGCGGGCGGGACCGGATCGCCGGCCGGGCCGTTCACCGGGATCAGGCGGGTGAAGTATTCCCGGAGCAGTGCGAAAAGTTTCAGCGGGCGAAGTTCGAGTTTGGCCGCGTCCCCCCGTCTCCGGTTTCGGTGGTTTCGCGCACGATACTGCCGGGCCGTCCCATTACCCGGAAATACATCCGGGAGAGGTATTCGCCGGTTATTCCCAGAACCAGCAGCTGAGTGCCGGAGAAGATCGCGATGATCGAGGCCAGGAAAGGAAAGCCGGGGAAACTGTAGCCGAGGAAGAGGTAGCGGCCGACAACGTAAGCCAGGACTCCGCCCCCGAAAAGCGTGAAGATGAACCCGATCATACTGGCGAACTTCAGGGGTCGGACGCTGAAGCCGAACAGGACGTTGAAGGCCTGGAAGAGGAGGGAACGGAAGTTGTAGTTGGACGCGCTGTCCCGCCTCTTGTCGTGGCGGACCGGAACCGCGCCGAAGCGGGTCGTGGCCCAGGCCAGGGGGGCGTCGATAATGACGAAGGCCCCCCGGTAGGACCGGAAAGCCTCCCGGACCCGGGATCGCATCGCCCGGAAGGAACTGATCTTCCGGGCGATATCGGTTCCCAGCGCGCCCTGGAGAACAAGACGGATGAGCGCCGCTCCCGCCCTCCGCCACAGGTTGTGGCACTTTCGGGCCGGGGTCCCGTAAACCACATCGTATCCCCGGCTCAGCTTCTCGAGCAGCTTCGGGATCTCCTCGGGGGGGTTCTGGAGATCGTCGTCCAGGGTCAAAATCACTTCTCCCCGGGCGGCCATTATACCCTGGAGCAAGGCGTTGTGCTGGCCGTAATTGCGCATCAGGCTGATCCCTCTGAACCGCGGGTCGTCTCCGGTCAGCCGGCGGATGGTTCTCCAGCTCCCGTCCCGGCTTCCGTCGTCGACCAGGATCACCTCGAACTCCGGGTCCGCGGCTTCCAGGACCCGCCGCAGCCGCGCGGACAATTCCGCCAGGGTCTTCTCGGCGTTGTAAACGGCGATCACGGCTGAGATTTTCATATCGATCGTTCCCGGTATCTTTCCGGTTGGGGTTTTCAGCCAAACGTGACGGAGGTAAGATCGGAGCCGCCGGTTTCCCTCAAACCTTGAATTCGGCCACCGCTTCCGCCACCCTCCGCAGGTCCGCGTCCGGGATGTTGTTGAAAAACGGCAGCCGCAGCACCCGTTCGCTGATATCTTCGGCTACCGGACAATCTCCCTTCGCTCCTCCGAACCGCCGTCCCATCGGGGAAAGGTGGAGAGGGAGGTAATGAATGACGGCGTAAACCCCCCGCCGGTGAAGGTGGCGGATCAATCTTTCCCGGGATTCGGAGGTGGGGAGAAGCAGGAAGAAGAGGTGATGGGACTGCTCCCGGTGAGGGTGGGCGCGGGGGAGGCGCACATCGTTCTTCTTCGCCCAGGGGAGGAGATTTCGAAGGTAATAGGTCCAGACGCGCTTTCGGGCCGCTTGAATCTTGTCTTTGGCCTCGAGCTGGGCGAGAAGGAAGGCGGACAGGATATCGGAAGGAAGATAGCTGGAACCGAGATCGAGCCAGGTGTATCTGTCCACCTCGCCCCGGAACATCCGGCTCCGGTCGGTGCCCTTTTCCCGGATGATCTCGGCCCGCGCGACCAGCGCGGGATCGTTGATCAGGAGGGCGCCGCCCTCGCCACAGCAGAAATTCTTGGTCTCGTGGAAACTAAGGGCGGCCGTCTCGCCGAAACTTCCCAGGAGCCGGCCCCGGTAGCTTCCGAAAAGGCCGTGGGCGTTGTCTTCAATCACCCGGAGCCGCCGGTTCCGGGCGATCTCCATTATCGCGTCCATCTCGCAGGCCACGCCCCCGTAATGGACCGGAACGACCGCCCGCGTCCGGCCGGTGATCAGGCGCTCCAGCCGTGATTCGTCAAGGTTAAAGGTGTCCGGGCGGATATCGGCGAATACCGGCCGCGCCCCCCGCATCACGAAAGCCAGCGCGGTGGTTGCGAAAGTAAAAGCGGGGACGATGACTTCGCTCCCGTCCTCCGGTTCGAGCAGCAGGGCCGCCATCTCCAGGGCGTGCGTGCCGGAAGTGGTGAGCAGGGCCCGGGCGACCGAAAGCTCTTTCTCCAGGAACTGCTGGCATTTTCGGGTAAAGGGGCCGTCGCCGGAAATGTGCCCGGACTCGACCGACCGGGCGATATACTCGAGTTCCTTTCCTACCGGCCCCGGTCTGTTGAAAGGAATAAAGTTTTCCGGGAAAGCCTGGTTCACGATTAATTCGGTCACGGTTATGGCGGGGCGGGGAAGGGGTGGCGAAGTTACCCCCGGTCTCCCCCACCCCCAAAATTAAAACCAGAGGTGAAAAGTATGGTAAGAACGGTAAGGTTCGAAGCCGACGCGGATGATGATCTTCTGCATCACGGTGTTGGCCAGGGCTACCGAGGCAAGCATTCTGATCGCGTTTCGCTTCCGGGCCCAGTTCATCGCTCCGATCGCCATATCCCGCTGGACCAGGCTCCGTCTTCCCGCCCGGGGGGAGACGCCCTCCAGAATCCCTTCGCCTTCTTCCGGCCCGTTCATCCGAACCAGGTTGAAACCGATGATCTCCCCGTTTTTTTCCGCCACGATGACTTCCCGGGACTCGCTTCGATCCCGGAAAAAACGTCCGGCCCAGGAAGAGTAGATTTCGCCGCTTTTCGCTTCCGGGAGCCTTTCGTCGGCCAGGTAATGTCCCCCGTAGTCTCGAAAAGCCTCTTCGGCCACCGCCCGGAGTTTCTCTTCCTCTCCCTCCCGGATCCTCCGCACGGCGCATCGTCCGGAGACTTCCGGGATCGGGGTCCGGACCAGGTTGCGCAGGTATACGACCAGGGTATCGGCCAGCACCCCGCCCTTTCTCGCCAGCGCCTGCGCCGCCCGGATCTCGTCGGCCCGGCAGCGCGCGATCAGGAACTCGACCTTTTCCCTCCGGCAAAAATCGAAGACTTCGGCCAGGTTTTCTTCGGAGATATCCTCGGCCCGGGCGGAAATAATCCCGAACTTTTCCCGGTCCGGGGGGGAAAGATGGACCCTGAACCCTGAAACTTTATCAGCCATTTCGCCCGGCCGCCCCCATCCGCAAATCGGCCCTTGAAAGCGGGTTGAAAAAAGAGAATAATTTTCACGGCTATGTTAGCCGGTGTCCCGGCCTCCGTCAACCGCCCCCTTTTTCCGGACGGTGATTCCATCGGAAATGCCGAGCAACCCGCAACCCGCAATCGCGGAACAAAAACCGCCCTTGACGCGCAAAGGATCATCCCTGGTTTGGATTTCGATCGCGGTGCTCTGCCTGCTGGTGCCTCTGACCTACCGGCTGCTCCATTTAAGATACCGGATCGACCACGTCGACGACGCCTGGTCATTCGCCTGGGCGTATCAGTGGCGGACCTACGGAACCGTCGAGGACATCGTCTTCCGGGGCGGAACGGAGCCGCACATCTCCAACTTCGCTATGCTTTATCGTCTGCTCTACGGCTGGGTTGGAGATTCATTCGGCTGGACCAAGTCCAGCGCCCATCTGACCTCCACCGGGCTGGTGGCCGCGGCGGCCCTTCTCTGGGCGCTTTCGCTCAAAAGGCTCGGTTACGGCGGTGCGTTCTGCGCGGTCTTCGGTCTGCTTTTTCTCCTGGTTGAACCCATCTTCGGGGCGGCTAACCAGGCCCGGACCGACGCCCTGGCGATCTTCTGGATCGCGGCCGCGGTCGGGGCGGCAACTCGCCGTTCGGGGCTGGGGGTCGGCTTGCTCGCCGTCTTCGCTTTTGAAAGCCATCCCGCCGGCGCCGTTCACGCCGGAGGATTCGGTCTCGCCGTCCTCGGATACTCCATCTTCTCGGAGATGGAAGGGCGGCCGCGCGCCGTCGCGCTGAAAAAAGCCCTCCGGGGTTTGA
Organism: PVC group bacterium; assembly: GCA_003551625.1. Classification (GTDB taxonomy): domain Bacteria; phylum Auribacterota; class Erginobacteria; order Erginobacterales; family PUNC01; genus PUNC01. The sequence continues at coordinate 23,620 of PUNC01000184.1, forward strand.
TCGCCGGCGCGGCGATCGGAGGCCTGCTCTATTTCGCCGTTTACCGCGACACCTCGGAATACCTGGTCGCCACCCTTTCCCTGGCCCGCCGGACGGAGGGTTTTCGCCTGCGGAATTACTTTTTTAACTATTTTTTCCAGACACGCTATTTCCGCAATCTTCCCGAATTGGCGTTTTTCGTCTTGGTTCTGGTCTTCGGTTTCCGGAGTGGTTTTTTCCGCCGCTACCGGCTGGAGGCGCTGCTGGTCGGGGTCGCGGTCGCGGCTTCGCTCCTCATCTCCCGCCCCAACTTTCTTTACGTGGCATTTGCCTACCCGGCTTTCCTGCTGCTCTTTCTCAGCTTCGGAAAAAGTCTTAACCGGCTGGGTCTGACGGCGCTGGGTTTGACGGCGTTTTTTTCCCTGCAATACTCCTGGGTATTCGTAAAACACGTCGGGCATAACTTTCCGGAACAAACCCGGGCATTGCGCGCTATGGTCCCCGACGACGGTCTTCCGGTTTTCGGCACCGCCAACGCCTGGTTCGCGTTTTACGACCGGGACTTCCGCCACCTGACGGTTCCCGAAGACGGGTTGCCCGAGATCGGGCGGGGCTTTTACCTGGTGAGAAGCCCCGCCGACCGCTATTCCCCCGGCCCGGCCCTGAAGGAAGCGCTGGGTTCGTTCATTCTTTCGAGAGTCGGTGAACTTGAAGCCGACGGCGGGGTGATTATGATCGACCGGGCCGCGCCCGCGGAAAAAGTCGATCCTTCGCCCCGGGAGGACCGGACTTGACCGGAGCTTTCCCCGGATGAAAAAAGTGATAGTTGAAGGGGGGCGGATCGTCCGTTTCGCCCGCCGCCTGCGCGACCTGGCCGAAGTCGTCCCCAACGATTTCTGCTCGCTGCGCGAGGGGGTCCTCTATCCCCGCCGCGGCGGCCCGGGCGTGGTCGATTATTTCTTCTTCTGCTGCGCCCACCAGTTCGGTTTCTGGCATCTCGAAGAGGATCGCTATTCCCGGCCGATGATCGCCCGGGTCGGCGGGGTTGAATGGAAAGGCTCGGATTACGTCTTCCGCTGCGCCACCCGGGCCTGGGCGCGTCGCCCGGACTTCTTTTCCCCGCGCGCGCTGGCGGCGGTGACCGACCGGGAGTGGGCGGAGGTCTTCGCCGACGACGACGGCCTCAACCCCCTCCCGATGTGGGAAGAGCACCTTGAAATTATCCGCGGCTCCCTTGCCTGGTTCCGGGAAAGGGGCGGGAAGCCGGAAGATATCGTGGAGCGGGCGAACCGCGCTCCCCGCGTTCTGTCCGCCTTTCTCTCCGGCGCCGGGGATATTCCCGGCTACTCCGAAGACCCGTTGCGCAAAAAGCTCTATCTCCTGGCGCTCACGCTTCAAAACCGTCCGGAAGGGTTTCTCCGGGTCAACGATCCGGAGGTGATGGGGCCGATCATCGACTACCACCTCCAGAGAAGCGTTCTGCGGGCCGGTTTGGTGGAGGTCCGCGATCCCGGCCTGCGGGGAAGACTCGCCTCCCGCCGCCTGGTCGCCGAAGAGGAAGAAGCGGCGGTCCGTCGGGCCGCTTTCCGGGCGGTCGAAAAACTGATGGCTCTCTCCGGCCTCTCGCCCGCCGCCATAGATTACTTCTTCTTCACCAACCGCCGCCGCTGCCCCGAGATGGAGGAGCCGCGCTGTTCCTCCTGCCCGGTGAATTCGGTTTGCGCCCGCCGGACCGAACTCTTCCAGCCGGTCTTTCGCACCCCCGATTATTGAGCCCGATTTTTCTTCCTCCCCGTTCGATGCCTGTAGTAGTGAATCCCGGCAAGCACCCTCATTGTTCTTCGCGCGATATGGTATAATATTCCTTTATGAAAATTAGCTTCAAACCGGCCGTCGCGGCGGCCGCCGTCTTCCTGGGAATCCTGTCGCTGCTCTGGCTGGTGGACCGGGCGGTGGTGGTTCCGGCCTTCGATCGCCTGGCGCGAATCCAGGCCGAGGAGGACGTCGCCCGGGTTCGCCTGGCCGTCGAGCGGGAACTCGAGGGGGTGAAGAGGCTCTCGGCCGACTGGGCCAACTGGGACAGCCTCTACGAGTTCGTTCTCACGCGCGACGATTCCTTCCTCCGGGCCAACCTGCCCGAGATGCCGCTTTTCGAGCGGACCACCTCCCTCAATCTCGGCTACATCTTCGATCTCTCCGGCCGGGTTCTTTTCGGCGGGATTTACGACAGCGACCTGGGCGGGGAGCTGGAGCTGGAAGCGTTCTCCGGCCCGGCCCCGCCCGCGCTTTCGATTCTGCGGACCGTCTTCGAGGACGGGGAGTCTTCGGCGGGTTATCTGCTCACCGAGCACGGAATCCTTCTGCTCAGCGCCCGACCGATCCTGACCTCGCTGGCCGAGGGCCCCTCCCGGGGGGCGCTGGTCTTCGGCCGGTTTCTCGACCGCGATCTGGCCGGGGAGCTCAGGGAGCGGACCCGGGTGGACTTCGGGATCTTCCCGCCGGGAGACGAGAGGCTTTTGGAAGCGGAGAGGGAGATTCTGGCGTCGCGGATATCCTCCCCCGTCGTTCTTCCGAACTTCGCCGGCCATCTTCACGCCTACGAAGTCATCCCGGGACTGGACGGCCGCCCGGCGGCCCTGTTGCGGGTGCCCGCTCCCGAGGAGTTCGCCCGGGCCGCTTCCGGGACCCGCTGGCTCCTGGTCCGGGTGCTGGGGATCGCCGTCCTGGCGGTATTGGCGGCCTGGGTTTACCTGAAGACCCGCCCCCGGCCGCGGGAAGCGGTCTCGCTCCCGGCCGCGGTCTGGAGCGGCATCTTCCTGGTGGTTCTGATCGGACTGGCTCTGACCGCGGGGCTCTCCCTGGAGCTTCGCCGCCGCAACCGCGAGGAGATCGAATACCGGTTCCGCCGCTACGCCCACGACCGCGCGGAGCTGATCTCCGTTGAGCTTGAGGACCACTTGCGGGATCTGTTGATGATCCGGGGCCTTTACGACAGCTCCGAATTCGTCGACCGCTTCGAGTTCCGGGATTTCGCGGAGTTGCTGCTGGAGGACCGGGTCTTTCGCTGGCTGGCCTGGCTGCCCCGGCTCGCCGCCGCCGATTTGGAAAAGTATCGGGCGGGCGCGTTGGCGGACGGACTGCCGGAATTCGAGTTGACGGAACTCGGCGAGGACGGCCTCCCCGTCTCCGCCGCGCCCCGGGAGGAATACTATCCCGTTTACTACCTCGAGCCGTTGTTGGGATACCATACCGCCATCGGTTTCGACTCGGCTTCGAATCCCGGTCTGCGCCGCGCGATGGAACGGGCGCGGGACGGGGGCTTTCCCCGCGCGGCCCGGATTCTCGGCCTGGATGCCGGTGACGGAACCGCCCGGACCAGCCTGGCCGTATTCGTTCCCGTTTACGGCCGCCGGCCCGAGGGTCTGGACTTGCCCGCCCGCCGCCGGGAACTGGAGGGCTTCGTCTGCGGTCTGCTCGATCCGGGGATGCTGGTGGAGACGACACTCGAGCGGCTGACCCCGCGGGGACTTCATATTTCGCTGCTCGACCTTTCCCCTTCGGTCGGCGACAGTTTGATTTATCGGCATCATTCGAGGCTGGGCCCTTCCCCGGAGCTGGTCGCCCCGGGATTGTATTATTCGCAGGACTTCGATTTTGTCGGCCGCCCGCTGAGGGTGGAGATCCGTCCCGCCGCCGTCTTCGTCGATCTCAACCGCTCGTTTTCCCACTGGTGGGTGCTGGCCGCGGGGGCGCTCTTTTCTCTCCTGTTGGCCTTCCTCCTGGCCGGCCAGCAGCGCCGGGCCGTTTACCTGCAGTCGCTTTTAAGCGGCGGCGAACGCATCGAGCTGCGCCGGGCACTTCGTCTCAAGAAGCGACTGCTGGCCCCGGCGTCGGCGCTCCTGGCCGCGGCGGTGGTCCTGGCCGGATGGTATTCGGGCGGCCGCTTCGAGGCGATCGGGATCGCGTCGGCTTTTTCCGCCCTTTTTCTCTTTATTCTCTGGGCGTCGGCCGGCCGGGCGGAGGAGAGACTGGGCGAGGCGTTCGTCGGCCGCGAGAAGGAATACGAATTCCGGCGCCGGGCGGAGGCGGAGGTGGCGGCCAGCGAGCAGAAATACCGCGCTCTGGCGGAGTCGGTGGAGGCGATCCCCTGGGAGTACGATCTGGTCGCCGACCGCTGGACCTACGTCGCCCCGCAGGTCGGCCGGATCCTGGGCTGGCGGCCGGAGGAATGGACGAATCGCAAGTTCTGGGCCGACCGGATCGATCACCGCGACCGGAAGCGGGCGACGAGATACTGCTTCGAAGCCGTCGAGCGGGGCGAGAACCACCTCTGCGAGTACCGCTTTATGAAAAAGAACGGCGGGACCGCCTGGCTGCGCGACATCGCCAGCGTCGAGGCCCGCGACGGCGTTCCGGTGAAACTGCGCGGAATTATGATCGACATCACCGCTTCGAAGGAAGCGGAAGAGGAGAGGGATCGGCTCCGGGAACAGCTCTTTACCTCCCAGAGGATGGAGTCGGTCGGCCGCCTGGCCGGCGGGGTGGCCCACGATTTCAACAATATGCTCCAGGCGATTCTCGGCCACGCGGAGCTGGCCGGGCAGCAGGTGGATCCCGCCAGCCCCGTCCGGCGCAATCTTGAGGAGATCATCACCGCCGGCCGCCGTTCGGCCGATCTGGCCAGCCGCTTGCTCGCTTTCGCCCGCCGCCAGCCCTCCAACCTCCAGGTCTTTAAGCTCGACGAGATCGTCTCGGGGATCCTCGGAATGCTCAAGCAGCTTATCCGGGAGGAGATCGACCTGCGCTGGGAGCCCGCAGGCGGCCCCTGGCTGGTCCGGGTGGACCGGGGCCAGGTCGAGCAGCTATTGGTCAACCTGATGGTCAACGCCCGCGACGCGATCGCCGGCCGCGGCAAGATCACCGTGCGGACGGTCAAGACCACGGTCGAGGAGCCCGGCCCGGCAATCCCCGACGCCCCCGTTCCGGGGGAATACGTCTCCCTCTCGGTGAGCGACACCGGGGCGGGGATGGAACGGGAAGTCCTCGAGCGCTCTTTCGAGCCTTTCTTCACCACCAAGGAGATGGGGCGGGGGACCGGTCTGGGTCTGCCCACGGTTTACGGCATCGTCAAGCAGAACCAGGGCTTCATTCAGGTCCGGAGCTCCCCCGGCCGGGGCGCGGTCTTCACGATCTATTTCCCCCGGGTCACCGAAGGCGAGCCTCCTCCTCCGCCTTCCCCTCCCCCGGGAGAGCTTTACCGGGGAACGGAGACGGTCCTGGTCGTCGAAGACGATCCCGCCATCCTCGAGCTCTGCGCCGGCATTCTCCGCAGCCGGGGCTACCGGGTGTTTGCCGCCCCTCGGCCTTCCGAGGCCCTGGAGATCGCCCGGGAGACCGACGATAAGATCCACCTGCTGATCAGCGACGTGGTGATGCCGGAGATGAACGGCCGGGAGCTGGCGGCGCGGATCGCGGAACTCAAGCCCGGGATCAAGACGCTCTTCATCAGCGGATACCCTTCCAACGTGATCGTTCACCGCAACCTGCTCGACCGGGGGGTGTGGCTGCTGAAGAAACCGTTTTCGGTCGAGGAACTGTCGGCCAAAGCCCGCCAGGTCATCGATAGTTAATCCCGGCCTTCTTTCCCTTTCGGCTGTCTGTAAAAAGGCGTCGCCTATTCTTTCGCCTTGTTAGGGGAATCGGGCTTCTCACCCTCCGCGATCCGCCGGCGGACAAAATCAAGCTCCTCCTCGATTCCCGCCGCCCGGGCCGTGAGAGGTTTTTTGATGAGTAGAGTTTTCAAAATCCCCCCTTGACAACCCCCGAATAGAATTTTAGTATATGCGCGGATACTAAAACAATGGAGAAGAGCAATGGTTGGCGATATCAAAGCGGCAAGGGTCTTCAAGCTGCTGTCGGTGGAAAAGCGGCTGCGGATGATCGAGATTCTCAAGGACCGCTGCCTCTGCGTCAACGCTCTCTCGCGGGCGCTCGGGATATCTCCGGCGGCGGTATCCCAGCACTTGAGGGTCCTGCGCGACGCCGGGCTGGTGACGGGGGAGAAGAGAGGATACTTCGTTCATTACCGGATAAACGTAAAGACCCTCCGACGCTGGACGGTGGAGGTCAACCGCCGGCTGGCGGCCGGGGAAGAAGCGAAGGAAAAACCTGAAACGGCGAACCGCCGGAGGAGGAAGCAATGTGCGAGAGTAAAAAAGACTGCCGTTATCCGGAAAGGCTGAAGGGCCGTCCCGGCGACTGCGAACCGGAGCAGGTCCGGGAGTGCCACGGCGAGGAGAAGAGGCATCCCTGCGGCGAGACCGCCTCTACGGCCGAGAAGTGACCGCCGGCCCGACCGGGCTCGGCCGGAACATTGCATAGAAACTGCTTCGCCCCGGCGATTGCCGGGGCGAAGCGGGATACTTCCGCGACAGTTATTAAGGAGAGCATAAAATAGGTTGCACGTCATTGCGAGGAGCGGAGCGACGAAGCAATCTCAACCTGCTGTCTAGAAAGAGATTGCTTCGCTACGCTCGCAATGACTCTGTTCGGA
>PUNC01000083.1 GCA_003551625.1 PVC group bacterium
AGGCCTTCTGCCAATGCACCATCACCAGATGAAAAGGTGTGGAAGAAAACCTGTCCGGCAGAATAACTTACAGCGCCACTTGCATCTGTGGCATCTCCCCCGGCAAACACAAAGCCTTGCTGGGCATGTATCAGCAAGGGGATGCATAGCAATAACAAAGCGAATAGCTGTTTCATGGCCAATGATTTGGTTAAACGTTTATTTAAGGTCTCTGTAAGCGCAATAAAAATTTCTGTAAAAACCAAACAAATTGTGTTTTTTATGTATATCAACAAGCAAAACATATGCGAAGCTTACACCAGGCCTGGCACTGATCATGTCCATATGTCCTGCCAAATCCCTTGGGTTACACCAGGTAATAACTTCCTGCTGGGTCATTTCGTAATATACCGGATTATCCGGATCAATGCAATGTGTATGGCAATCAGGGTCGATTTGCCCAGCTTTATGGACAATCTGTTCAATGGTATCCGGCTCATCGGATACGATTTCGTCTTTCTGGCAGGCCCAAAAGAAAAGAGTGCCGATTAGCAATGTGGCCAGGGCCACCATCAGGGTTTTTTGCTTTCATAGGATTTCCTCCTTTTGGGTTTGATTTGAATATAGTCTCATATACAGAAAATGCCATATTGTATTTTTATCTGCTATCTATTTCATGTGTTTATAATTTGATTAAACAGGTCACATGAACCGAGCACTTTGCGAGCTCGGCGAAGCCAAACTCGCCATGATATAATCATTCTCGTGTGTATCAATATATTGGCATGGCTCGTTTCATCAAAACATTCCGTTGGAAAATTACAACCTAAAAATGTCAAGATTGTCAAGATTGTGTATAGAATTGTCTGTCCATTCCTCCATCACAAACCCCACTGAAACTGATAATTTCTACATTTTATTCCAGGTAGCAACTCCAGTATTTTCCTTAGAGGTCTAAACCAATAGCACCCGCCGCAGCGAGTGCTATTGGTTGTCATTTCCAAACAAATACTTCACAATCTATGAAATAGAGGATGTCATCTTTAATCATTGCTCAGTAAGGATGACAGATTAACTCAATGTGCTGGTGGTAAAGATCGTTTAATTGTCCTCATCACGAATGCAGCGGACACTTTCCCCTTCCGTTTTATCTTGGGTGACTCCAATGCGCACAAATGCGTCCTCCCAAACCACGTGCACGTTATTGACGTATATATCACACATCTCTGTAGAAGCCCACCAATAACCGACTCTCCCAATGCCAGCGAAATTCCCTTGCGGCCAACGGAAGCCGCCCGGAAGAAGCGAAAAGCCAAATACATCGAATCCATGGTGTGTGTCATGTGAGTCCCACCGGGGATGCCCTGCAGTTGAAACGGTGCAATCGCCACCTAAAGGTGATTTTACCTGACGACAAGACTTTAAAGTATTAGCGACACCGTTGGGATTATCCCACTCATCCGGATACCCTTGGCTGACAACATAATCAACCAAACCTGCCCATTCAGCGTCACTGGGTACCGACCAACCTTCCGGGCATAGGCCCCTTTCATCGTCCACTGCAAACCGGTTGTATAGTTTTCCGTAGGCAGCAACCATTTCCCCGGGATTATTTATACCAACCACATCATGATTATGATGGTCATAAATGGCATAAGCTCCTTCTATGGTGCTTTCCCAATCATCATAACTTAAATCCGTGGGAATATCATCACCATTGTTGTACCTGGTTACCCGCAAATTTTCTGCTATCCATTCCCGGTTGTCGATGATCACGGTAACATATTCGTTTCCATCAATGTCGGTAACTCCTTCACCATATATAATACCATCTTCTTCGAACGCTGTTTCAAACATCACCTCGTTACCATAGGACGCACCTTCCGAATTGGTGGCGAATGCCCTGACGTAATAGCTGGTTTCTGCAGACAAACCAGCAATGATACTTTCAAAAACCCCTGTGCCTGTGCCATCAAACGTGATCCCTGAATAATTTGCCAAAGACGGGGTTAATTCTGTGCTCCATACAACTCCCCTAAGCAAAATTTCTCCCCCGCCATCATCCGAGATGTGGCCACCACTTTTTGCTGAGTTCTCAGTAATGTCACTGACAGAAAGGGTGGTTAAAGTGGGTGGCCTGACAGGTTCGGTCTCGTCATCGCTACATCCAACAATGACAACCATACTCATTAAAACAACCGCTAGCGGGTAAACGAAAAAGCTGATTGATTTTTTCATGATATTTTGGGTTTATTGTGGTGTGGTTAACTAATATATGTCGAGCATCAATACAGATACAAAAAAAGACTTTGCGTCTATAAATATACAAAAACCTCGCATTACACGTGGGTTTTTGCTTTTTGTTTATTGATTGCTTCATTAAATTACACAATAACGAAGCGGTTAATTGGGTGCTGACGATGCCTGCAGGCTTTCCAATCACATTACCTTGATGTTTCCCCGGCAATGAAAAGTGTCTGTTTTAGCCATTATTTTCACCCACCGCTTACAGCTGTATCAAAAACTTAATCCGACCTAAAATTTTTGTTATAATTTGTTAATAAACCGTTTTTGTGTTTTTATTTCTATAAACAAATTTATAGTTTCGGCATATATTAACTAGGGACATATAATTGCGGAATCTCACTTAAAGGGCGGCTATGATCTTTGCAACCAAACGCTTACAATGATTTATTGCCCAACTTATTCCATAAATCTACATTCACCAACTTCAAACTCCATTGCTATGCAATCATTCTTCCGACAGACAAACATTACATTTTTTTTACTGCTGGGTTTCTCTTGCGCTGTAATACTTTCCTGCGAAACAGACGATACTTCACCAGCAGAAGCCAACCAGTTCTTGTCCCTGCACGTCCCAGGTGATGACATCGACACCGATTCCTACCTGGGCGTCATGACCATCACGGGTGGTGAACCGTCATTTGAGAAGCTTGCTGATGTCTATCCGCGGAGACATCACAGGTGGGACAGATACGTTAGCGTTAGTGAAGACCTGGTAGCCCTCAGCTTGCACGCGGACCTTTGTCCCGAACCATATAGCGGTACAGACGTTAGAAGACGGGGCGTCTGGATTGATGTCAATACAGGCCAATTAGACACCTTGCCAGTGCTTCCGGCCGGAACGGCTTTTGGTTTTGACTCAAACGCAAACCGCTGGAGCTTTATCAATGACCAACAAATCCGCGTTAGCAAAAGCGGGCATGTGCTATATTGGTCGTGCTCGCATGAACTACACTATAGTGATCAATACAGGGAGCGAATGGTCAGGTACCATCCTGAAACAGGGGAAAAGGAAGCAGCCTATAAGCCACACGATTTCGTGGTATCTCAGCCTGAAGTCACAAATCCAAACCTGGAGGCCGGGAAGCTTAGGAATACTGTCTTTTCCAGAGACGGTCGTTTTGCTTATGGGGGAGTCGAAGCCTATGGTGTGGATTTTGGACAGGTAATCTGGGGAAGCACATTTTTGTTCAAATATGATTTTGATACGCATGAATATTCACGTTTGTGTGAAGAAGGGGCTGGGTTTTCCCATCTATACGGCATGACAACCGACAGTAAACACCTGTACGTAAATTTTGACGGCACGAGGAAGCTTTTCAACATAGAAACAGGTGCCACCACAATGCTTGACTTGCCGGGTGCATCCAAAACAAACCAGGTATTCTGGAGTGAAGGGGGGTATCTGACTGACCCCACACATAATACTTTGTATTACTATGACTTCTTTAATAATAAACTGGTGGAAATCTCAATCCCAAACTGGGCAAGGTCCCCCCAATTCTCCCCAGATGAGAGTTATGCATACTTTGGGCTAAGGGAGACAGATTTCCTGCTCCGCACAAGCAATCTTGCGGAAGAAGCCCAGATTGACACCGTCACCACATTGCCTGATGATGTGTCTCGTTCTACACTTGGGGTGCTGGTCCTGGACTGACCATTGCAGAGAAAGTAGCGGACTTCCGTTTCTATTACTCCAGTCAGTGGATCAGGTTTTTCCTGCTCCAGCTTTTTCCAAAAAACAACCATCCGGCTTTTCTTACCTTTGTTAACCTTACCACCGTTTTTTCGTACTTGGTTAAATATGCCCCACACTGGGAAGCAGTTGTTTGCTTTTCAGCAGTTGCTGCCCCCCTCACTGCAGTGGGGATTTAGTTCATTGTGGTTTCCATAATGAATTTTTTGTGCTGCGAAAGCGGCTGGTTTGTAAAGGAGTTTTTTAGCGTACCAGACCAGGGGGGGGTCAAACCGACACAAGCTTGGGTAGGGGTGCTATGGGATAACATTCACGCTTGCTAACACAAATAAAAACGGATTTATTTTGAAAAAAATTTTTTTTTTAAGGTAGAATTACATATTTTTGTATAATATATGTAGTCTATAAGACTAAACACACCAACCTAACACTAACCAAAATCATTATTATCATGAAAAAACAGCTACTTTTTCTGCTTCTGCCATTATTATTTATTGGCAAAGTGAATGCGCAAACTCTATACGGGCTGTATCCCTGGTCGGGCACTGACAATGTTGTGTCATTTGTATATAATGAAACGACTGACAGCTGGGAGTATGACGCCATAGCTGGGTCAACTGGTCTACAATATAATTTTGGGTTTAACCTGAATCCTGCGGATGGACAATACTATCTGATTGGAAGCCCTGATACTAGCCACCCTCCTTCCGAAAGAAATCTCTATAGGTTAGATAATGAGACTTTTGCCCAAGTTGAGTTCATTACCACATTGGAGTCATCAGACGGTAATGACAGACCCCAAGATTTTGCAATCAACAGTAACGGGGATTTCTTCATTGTATATCAAAACGGTACGGTAGATCAATTTGACCTGAGTACACTCGCAGCCTCACCTTATGCTTCGGTGGGCTCTGATCATGGAGCAGTGGGAATAACCTATGACTGGGACATGGATCGTTTGCTTTATGCACATAATGATTTTCCGATCCAACTGTATGAAATCACTAATGAAGGAACGGTAAACCATTTATTTGATTTTAATACACCAGGCCCAGATGGCTGGGGTACTGCACAGGCAATAACCTATGCAGGTAATGGGATGTGTTATTCCTCGTCAACCTATAGTTGGAATGGTTTGTATAGCATTGACCTTGATGATCAAACAGCAACCCTTTTGCTGCAACCAACCGATTCTCCATGGGGTGATTATAAGAACCTATTATATCCATACAGGCCAGAGCCAGCACCAGTACCTTTGTCAAATATTGCTCTCTATTTTGGCCTTCTTCTTATTTTGGGGTTTGTTTCGTTTAGAGTATACCGTGTAAGCTGATCCAGAGAGAATACTAACCATATTGAACTCCTTCACAACTTACTTGTGGGGGAGTTTTTTTATATGATATGGTTATCTGCCAGGGAAGAATGTTATACCCCTTTAGAGAAAAACACCAGCTCGCTTCGCTCGGCTTTTTATAGAAGAGATGTAATAAAAAGGCGTGGGAAACTACTACAAAAAAAACCAGGTGAAAACACCGGATACATTCATTGCCATGCATGGAAACAAGGGCAAGCCCAGGCGGTTGCCTGATCTGATTTTGGAGTAGTTGGTCAAATTAAGATACAGCACTCCAGGGGTTCAAATGGTTTAATCCAATTGACCTCAGAGGTTTTTACTGGAAAACAATAAGGGTCACTGTTTAACGAATCGCCTTATGATGCTGTGCTGATTGTCAGTAAGCTGGATCAGATAAACCCCCGTGGACAAGCCACTCACATCTACTTCGGCTGCATTGTTCCTGCTAAGCACAAGCTTTCCGCTCAGGTCAAAGATTCTGATATCCGGGCTTTCTATGCCTTCAACATAAAGAACATGCCCAACGGGATTGGGATATATCAATATCTGACTATCCGCTTCATGGGGTATGCCCACCGGCATTTCAGAATAATAGAAGAATCTCTTATTCACAAGCTGCCAGTCATTTGTGTCCTGCTGCCAGGAAGAATATATCGTCAACACCTGGTTCCCATCACCGTCGTATTCGTATTCATATTTCCAGCTTTCAATCCAGGTCTGGTTATCGCTGTTCCAGCTGTAACTTACCATTAAAATCCGATTCCCGTCCCCGTCGTATTCGTATTCATATTTCCATGATCCACCCCACGCCTGGGTATGGCTGTCCCAGAAGTATGTTTTTATCAAAATCTGGTTCCCATCCCCGTCGAATTCAAATTCCTGTTTCCAGTTGGCAATCCACGCCTGGGTGTCGCTGTCCCAGTCGTATGTTTTAACCAAAATCTGGTTCCCATCCCCGTCGAATTCAAACTCCTGTCTCCAATTTGCAATCCACGCCTGGGTATCGCTGTCCCAGTGGTGGTTTTCACCCAAAATCCGATTCCCATCACCGTCGTACTCATATTCAGTTTTCCAGCTTTTTACCCAATCCTGGATGTTTTGGTTCCAGATATATCCTGTTACCAAAGACAGGGTTCCGTCTGCATCGTACTCATATTCACTTTTCCTGTCTATTACCCAATCCTGGATATTTGGATCCCAGGCATACTCTGTAAACAAAGTCAGGACTCCATCTGTATCGTATTCATGTTCCCGTTTCCAATCTCCCATCCAGGTCTGGTTGTCGCTGTCCCAGTCGTGCCTTATCCACAAAATCCGATTCCCATCCCCGTCGTATTCGTATTCATTTTTCCAAGCTCCCATCCACACATGGGTATCCCAGTCCCAGATGTGCCTTGCATACAAAACCCGATTCCCATCCCCGTCGTATTCGTATTCATATTTTAATCCTCCAACCCACGCCTGGAGGCCACTGTTCCAGTTGTACCTTGCATCCAAAATCAGGTTCCCATCCCCATCGTATTCCCATTCATTTTTTGAATTATATAACCACTCATGGCTATCGGAGCTCCACCGGTATTCTGTCTGTAAAATTCTGTTCCCATATGCATCATAAGAAAACAGCTCCCTCCGGGTCAGCGTTGAATCCAATTCTGATTCAAAATTGTATCTATACGTAGAATCGAGCTGCAGGCCACCCTTGCTGCTTTTCAACAGATCCATGTCCTTAGGGGATGCCGGTCGTTGATTTGGATCATCATCCTTGACCGGGCAAAAACCCTCTTTTTTGAAGTCGTGATGATGTGTTTCGTTTGTTTGAAGTACTTGTTGAACCTCAATGCCGTTTTGTCCACCGGCACTTGAGCTTTCCGCTGATTGTTGTCCCAAAGCCGTGACAACCAAAAATGCTGTAAATAGTGTAAATAAAGGTTTCATGTGTTTAGTGTTTTAATGTAACAATAAATCATATATACGTCAATTTTTAAACACAGGTGCCTGCGGCGACAGTCAGAATATCAGAAACATAAGTATTATTAAAAGATGCATGCACTTAATTAGGGGTATAATAGCAGCTCAAACTTATTCAAATATATAAAATATATTAAAAACATACAATAGATTAGTAATAAAATATGATATATAGAAACTTATATGAGTTAATGCCTGAAGCAAAAAGCCCAGCTCGCTTCGCCCGGCTGTTATGGTTTTTTAAATCAAAAGTGCTTTTTAGAATGGAAATAGGTAATTCTCCGGGGCCCCATCTGTCTTGCCCCATTTCTCCAATATGGCGTTGGTTTCTGGAACAATAAGCACCTCGGTTTTTTCTGCGAATCCGGACAACTCAACCTGGTTTTGGACTTTGGCAACCGGAAATACCGTAGTGTTTTATTTTGGGTGAGCCGAAGATTGAAGGGGTAAACGTCAGTATCATTGGGGTTGTATTTTTTCTTTGGTGTACGGGTTTCAAGCACCACGGAGACAGCCACGTTCATGGCATGTCATTTTTATATATCCAGTGAAAAGTGTTGAAAAGGATTTGATGCGGACTATTAATCAGAGGGTCCCTGGTTCGAGTTTAGGAGGGGGAGCAAGGGAATCAGCCATTTACGTCACCATAGATGTAAGTGTTTTTTTTGTTTAGCATACTTTTTTGGAGATAGCCCGGAAAGCATTCCTCCATCACAAACCCCACCAACACGGAAAAACCCTACATTTTATATATGGCTACCAACCTCAAGCGCGATGATTTTTGAGGGCTAAAAAAAAGCACCCGCCGCAGCGAGTGCCATTGGTTATAATTTCCACACAAACACATCACAATCTTTAAAATAGAGAACGTCACTATCTATCATCACACCGCCAGGATGACCGATTAACTCAATGTGCCGATTAGCAAGGGATTTGAAATAAATCAAATTACCAAATCAATCAATATCCCTAAGACACCGGACACTGAAACCGATCGACTTATTGCCGTAGCTCTGGGACACACTTCCGTGGTACCTGCCCACGTGCCTGTACCACGCAGCAGTACCGCTGTGCTCGGTAGCACTCCACCAGTGTACGGTATAGCCAAGATTGACGAAATTCAATGCTGACAAACGGTAGCCGCTTGGAAGAGCAGAAAAGCCAAATTCGTCGAAACCATAAAGGTATTCTGCATCAGCTTTCATTTTCCACCTGGGGTGTTCAGAAGTCTTGCACCCTTCCAG
>PUNC01000004.1 GCA_003551625.1 PVC group bacterium
ATGGTAATTGAGTTCGAGCCCATAACCCAATACCCAACCACCAAGCCCACAACCTTACCCGACACCCGTCGACCGGTATCGGAAGATGGGTATTGGGTCAGGAAGCCGGTCTGGTAAGATGGTCGATGGTAATTGGGTTCAAGACCATAAACTAATACCCAAACACCAGACCCACAACCTCACCCAACACCTGTTGCCGCTATTGTTGAACCTTGAACCCGGAACCTTTTTAACCTTTGAACCCCTGAACCTTATCGGCAACAGAACGACACTGATCACTTAATGAACAACCCCTTAAGGGAACTCTACCCCCCAGCCTGCCGGATCTGCCCCCGGGGCTGCGGGGCGGCGCGGACGGAAGGGCCGACGGGCTACTGCCGGCTCGACGACGGCCTCCGGATCGCCGCGATCTGCCGCCATCGCGGAGAGGAGCCGCCGATCTCCGGCTCCCGGGGCGCGGTCAACGTCTTCTTCGCCCACTGCAACCTCCAGTGCCTCTTCTGCCAGAATTACCAGATCAGCCGCAACGACAGCCCGGCGGCGGCGAATTTCCTCTCCCCGGAAAAAGCGATCGCGGAGATCGAAAAGCACCTGGACGAGGGGGTGGGAACCGTCGGTTACGTCTCCCCTTCGCACTGCCTGCCCTGGATGACGGAAATCGTCCGGGAGCTGAAAGGCTCGGGACGGCCGGCGGCCCACGTGATGAACACCAACGCCTACGACCGGGTCGAGGCCGTCCGGGAGCTGGAGGAAGTAATCGACGTTTACCTGCCCGATTTCAAGTATAACCTTCCCGCCCCGGCCCGGGATTATTCCGGGGCCGGCGACTACCCGGAGACGGCCCGGGCGGCGATCGCGGAGATGTTCCGCCAGAAGGGGGAAAAGCTCATCGTCGGGAAAGACGGTTACGCCCGGTCGGGCCTGATCATCCGCCACCTGGTTCTGCCCGGGGAGGTGGAGAACAGCCTCTCCTGCCTGCGCTGGATCGCCGACAACCTCTCGCCCGAAGTCCACCTCTCCCTGATGGCCCAGTATCACCCCAACCCGGCGGCAACCTCCCGGGGAAGGCTGGGCGGATTCCTGCGGGAAGACGAATACGAACTGGTCGTCGAGGAGATGGAAAGGCTGGGGTTCGTCAACGGCTGGACCCAGGACCCTCTCAGCCGGGATTCCTACCTTCCCGATTTCGACCGGGCGGAGGTTTTTACCGACTGACCCGGCCGGCTTTCCCGCCCGGCGGGCTAACCCCGCTTTTCCCGCAGGGCCCGGAGGACTTTTTCGGGGGTAAAGGGCGCGTGGCGCAGCCGGATGCCGACCGCGTCGAAGACCGCGTTGGAGATCGCGGGCATCGGCCCGTTGATGCTGATCTCGGAGACGCTCTTGGCCCCGAAGGGGCCGGTGGGCTCGTCGGTCACCACCAGGATGGTCTTGAGTTCCGGGAGATCCCGGGCCGAGGGGATCTTGTAGAAGCCGAAGTTCGAGTTGAGCAGCTTGCCGGTCGAGGAAAAGCGGAACTCTTCGAAAAGGGACATCCCGATTCCGTTGACCACCGCGCCTTCGGTCTGGCCTTCGGCCTGCTGGGTGTTGATCGGCTGGCCGCAATCTACCGCCGCCACGTATTTTACCACCTTGATCCGGCCGGTCCGGGTGTCCACCTCCACCTCGGCGAAATGGGCGGCGAACGGCGGCGGCGACTTCTCGCTGGTCCGGGAGGCGCTGGCGATGATCTGCTTCTGGTTTTTCACGTAAAGCGAGTAGTTGGCGATCTCGGCCAGGGTGACGGATTTGCCGGCGCCCTTCCCGCGGGGGGAGACTTTCTTGCCCGCCAGTTCCAGGGAGGAGACGGGCTTGTTCAGCATCTCGGAGGCCACCTCCAGGATCTGGCCCTTGACCTTCTCCGCCGCCGTCAGGACCGCCATCCCGGTGAGATAGGTGGTGGAAGAAGCGTAAGCGCCCACGTCGAACGGCGTCAGGTCGGTGTCGGAGGAGTAAACGATGAAATCGCCGGTCTTCACGCCCAGCACCTCGGCGGCGATCTGCGCGAGAATGGTATCGCTGCCGGTCCCGATATCGGTGGCCCCGACCATCAGGTTGAAGGAGCCGTCCTCGTTGAGCTTGATCGTGGCGCCGGCCATATCGATGTAGGGGATGCTGGAACCCTGCATCAGGATGACCATCCCCACCCCGCGTTTTACCGGACCGGAGCCGCGGCGGCCGCGCTTTGATTTCCAGCCGATCTCCTTCGCCCCCCGCTTGATGCACTCGGCCAGGCCGCTGGAACCGATGCTCTGCTCCACCCCCTCGGTCCCCTCGCCCAGCGCGGCGAAGATCGGGGAGGTCTCTCCCTCCCGAATGTGGTTGCGCTGGTGAAACTTGAGCGGGTCCATCCCGATGGCGTGGGCCTGCTCGTCCATCTGGACCCCCACCGCGAACGACGACTGGGTGGCGCCGTAACCGCGGTAGGCGCCGCCGACCGGCAGGTTGGTGTAAACGGAATCGGCCCAGAACTTGATGTTGTCGCAGCGGTAGAGAGGCAAAATCTTGCTCCCGGAGTTGCTGACGACGGTCAGGGCGTGGGCGCCGTAGGCGCCGGTATTCATCAAGATCCGCAGATCGATGCCGGTGACGTTGCCGTTCTTCTTCACCCCGGTCTTGAGATTGATGATCTGGGGGTGCCGGGTCCGGCTGCTGGTGAAGACCTCCTCCCGGGTAAAGAAGAGCTGAACCGGGCGGCCGGTCTTGAGCGTCAGGGCGGCGCAGAGCTGTTCGATTAAAACCTCCTGCTTGCCCCCGAAACCTCCCCCGGTGCGCAGCTTGATCACCCGCACCCGGGAGACCGGCAGGTTGAGCGCGTTGGCCACGATCCGCCGGGCGTGGAAGGGCACCTGGGTGCTGGCGTAGATCACCAGCCGGCCGGCGGGATCGAGCAGGGAAAGGGTGATATGCGGCTCGATGGCGCAGTGGGAGGCGTAGGGCGTGGAATATTCGCCCTCGATCACGCTGTCGGCCGTCCGCCAGGCCTTATTGAGATCACCGATCACGACGTCCACGTGGCCGGCCAGGTTCTGCTTCGGCCGGTAGTCGATAGGGAGCACGACCCGGGCCTCCTTCTCGTCGTGGATGACCGGGGCGCCCTTTTTCTGGGCGAGGCGGGGGTCGAGCACCGGCGGAAGAACCTCGTATTCGACCTTGATCAGCCCCACCGCCTGCCGCGCGATCTTCTCGGTCTCGGCCGCCACCGCCGCCACCACGTCCCCGACGAACCGCGCTTTCCTGTCTATAACGAAGCTGTCGTAGGGGGAAGGCTCGGGGTAGTTCTGACCCGCGGTGGTGAAGATGTTCCGGGGAACGTCCTTGTGGGTGAGAACCGCCTTGACGCCCGGCAGCGCTTCGGCGGCCGAGGCGTCGATCTTCTTGATCCGGGCGTGGGCGTGCGGGCTGCGCAGCACCGCGGCGTGGAGCAGGCCGTCGGGCTCCACGTCATCGACGAAGACCGCCCGGCCGGTCACCAGCGCCGGGCCGTCAACCTTCACCGGGCTGGTTCCCACCACCCGGTATTTCGACGCGGCCCTCGTTTTCTTCGGAGAAACGGTCATTTCTTCTTTCCCTTCAGCTTTCGCGCCGCCAGCTTCACCGCCTCGATCTGTTTCTTGTAACCGGTGCACCGGCAGAGATTGCCGTCCAGGGCCCGCTTGATTACGGCTTCGTCCGGGTCGGGGACCCGGTCGAGAAGCGCCTTGGTGGAGAGAACCGCCCCGGGAATGCAGTAGCCGCACTGAACGGCGCCCGCTTTCAAAAAGGCGTCCTGGATAGGGTGCAGGTTGTTCGGATCGCCCAGCCCCTCGATGGTGGTGATCTTCCGGCCGTCGGCGCGGGCGGCGAAAATCAAACAGGAGTTGACCGGCCGGCCGTCAAGCAGGACGGTGCAGGCGCCGCAGAAACCTTCCCGGCAGCCCACCTTGGCGCCGCGGTAGCCGGAGCGCCGGAGCAGGTCGAGAAGCATCTCGTCGGGAGCGACGCTGAACGAACTCGACTTGCCGTTGATCTCGATGGAGATGGTCTTGTTCATTTCTTCTTCTTTCCGGAGACCCGGCCGACGGCGGCGGCCAGGGCGGTCTTGACGATCTCCCCGGCAAGTTCGCGGCGCCATTCGGCGTCGGCCCTGATATCGGGCCGTATCTTCAGGCTCTTTATAACCCCGGGCAGGGCCGCGGCCGCGGCCGCGGGCATCCGGGCCGGGGTGAGGCCTTTGAGAGCTTTCTCCAGGGCGCCGAGTCGGGCCGGCAGAGCGGTCGCCCCGCTCAAAGCCGCGCGGGCTTCCCAGGAGTTGCCGCGCCTCAGCAGGGCGACGGCGCAATCGGCGAAGCAGTAGGAATTCGCCGAGGGACCGATCTTCTCGAAAGCGGCCGCCTTGAGGGCGCCGGTCTTCCCCACGACGATTTCGGTCACGAACTCGCCGCGACGGAGCTGCCGGAGCGGGGGCGAGCGGAAAAACTCCTCCGCCCGAACCAGCCTGGCGCCCCGGGCGCCCGCGATCTTGATCTTCGCGTCCAGGACCAGCAGCGCGACCGGCAGATCGGCCCAGGGCAGGAGCTGAACGATATTGCCGCCGACGGTGATGACGTTGCGGTTGGGGGTTCCGCCAATGTCCCGGGCGGCCTGGACAAGCAGCCTGCCGGCGATCCCGGCGGGAGCGGCTTCGAGGAGACCGGCAACAGTGCAGGCGGCCCCGATTCGAATGGCGGATTTGGAGACGCGGACGTAATCGAGCCCGAGGGCGGTGATATCCACCAGGGTTTTGATCCGGGACGGGGGATTGGGGGCCAGGGAGAAACCGCCGGCGATCACCGCCGCCGTTCCCTTCCCTCTGGTCAGCAGCCCCCGCGCTTCCTTTACGGTGCGCGGTATGACGTAAGCTTCAATGCTCATAACGCGCTAACTTTATAGAAGCCGGCCGCGGCTGTCAACCCCCGAAGATTCAGCCCGAAAAATTGGGAATAATGAAAATTGTCATTGCGATCCCCGACAACTGTCGGGGAGAAGCAATCTCTGACAGGATGGGGAGAGGCTGCTCAATTGCAGCCCGGAAGATAGGCAACCCGGATTATGAATAATCCGGGTTAAAGGGTCATTCTATCCGGGGGACACCGATCGTCACGTGGCCCGAAATCCACCTTATCTCGTCTCGATCCCAGTACATCGCCCGCTCGACCACCACCGGAATATCGGACTCCACCTTGGCGGAAACCTGCTCGACCGCGCCGATTAAATCGTTGACCCTGGTCGTAAAGCGTGTCCTGGGACCGACCCGGGGACGAAAGGTACTGGGATTACCGTTTCCGTCCATAAACCTGAGAATCAGTTGGGCGAAATTCGTCTTGGAGGGATTGGAGACGATCAGGTACTCGTCGAACAGGTGAGTTGCTCCCTCCGGCAGGTACCACTCTTTCGCCGGCAACGGGGCGCCCACCGTGCAGTGTCCCCCCCCCCAGGCCGCCCCGGCCGCTTCCCAGTACATCGCCCGTTCGGCCACCACCGGGATGTCGGAGGTCACTTCCGTGGCGACCTGGTCGAAACGCCCGGCGACCTTGTTTACGTGGGCCGTGTAACGCGCCCCGGCATTGATCCGGGCGGTCCGTTCTATGACTTCGCCGTTGGCATTCATAAAATTAAGCTCAATATTGGCGGGCCGGTTGTCGGAAGGGTTATAAACAACCACGTACTGGTCGAAGATATGAGTAGCCCCTTCGGCCAGTTGCCACCGCGAAGCTGGGGCGGAGACGCCCACGGAAGCGTGTCCGTCGGCCCACCTGACCCCCCCGGCGTCCCAGTACATCGTCCGGTCCGCCGCGATCGGCACCCCGTTTTCACTCCATACCCGGGTGGCGATCTGGTCCCTCGAGCCCGCGACTTCTTTGGCGTCCACGGTCCAGTTGCTGCGGGGCGCGAGTTCCCTCTCCGCCGTCCACCGCTCGCCGTTCTGGTTTGAAAACTCCACCTTCACGACCGCGGTTTGTTCCTGGTCCGGGTTGAGCACGTGGATAAACTGATCGAAAATATGCGTGGCCCCTTCGGCGAAATACCATTCCCGGGAGGGTTTCCCGATTCCGACGGTGTTATGCCCCCCTCCCCAGGGTCTTCCCCCCGCGTTCCAGTACATCGCCCGCTCGCAGATGATCGGAACGCCGTCAAGCGAGGTTACGATAGTGGAGACCGCCTCCGAGTTCCCGATATGATCGTTGAGCTTAACCGTGTGCCGCGAGCGTCCGGGAATATCCCTTATGATTGACTTGATCGGGCCGTCGGCGTCCACGAACTGGATCTTCGTCCGGGCCGTATCATCGTTGGGGTTAAATATCAACACGTAGGTGTCGAAAGCGATGCCGTTGATCCTGGTGGCCCCGGCGGGGAGAAACCAGCGGGAAGGAGCGCGGCGGACCGCCTCGTTGGACCAGCGCCGCTCCTGGGTGGTGCTTTCACCGCCGACGGAATAGGTCCGGACCGTGGCGACCCGGTAATGGTAATCCCGGTCCGGAAGAGCGTAATAATCCGTAAATGTCGTGAAGGATATCGGGGATGGAGTAAGACGCTCGTAGATCCCGGTCCGGCGGTTCAAGCCGGGCTGGAATGTCCTCCCCGCCCCACCGTCGCCGTCGCTATGATTGGAGCGGTAAACCAGGTAGCGATCCCCGGGTTGACCGGTCGGGTCCCAGCCGACAACCACGTATTCCGGGGCGGACTTCCTGACCGTCAGATTTCCAACAACCGGCGGCGGAGGAAACGCGAGTTCGCCCGACGTTTCATAACCGGAATCCGGGTTCCAGAGATTCCATCGGGTGATCTCGTAGTTGCCGAGGTCGTCGCTGGCCACCTCGACGTGGAAATCAATATCGTTGCGGTAAACGATGGCGCCGGTGTTATCGATCCGGTTGAGGGCATAACGGTGGGGATGACTTCTTACCGATCTAAAAGCGACGGGAACTATGGCGTATTGCGGCGCCATTTGGTCAAGAAAAGTCTGCCCGCTGGAGTTACGGCTGCCGTGATGATGAACGGCGTATATGTCCGTTCTTGAAAGTTCCTCAGAAAAAACGCTGTCATTCAATATATCTCCCTCGGTGGCAAAGGTCGCGTCGCCCCCCCATAAATACGCGCTGTCGCGGTTCCGTACCTGAATAACCCCCGACCAGGCGTTGGGATCCGACCCGGTCTCCCGGGCGGCCAGAACACGGGCCTCGATGCGCGGATCCCAGCCCGGCCCGACATTCGTAAGCGGTCCGCTCAAATAATCCCCGGGACCGAAAAAATGAATCGGTATTCCTTTTGAAGATACCAAGTTTCGGAAAGTTGTGTAAGACGCCGGAACGTTGTTCCTATCCCTGGCATCGAAGCTTTCATAGTAATTTAGAACATTATATCGATTAACAACCATTCGAAGACCCTGGAAATGATCGGTGTGAGGATGCGAGAGGACCATATGATGAATGGTTCCTTCGTGGCCGATTCTCTGATCCAGGAAATTGGCCAGGGCGCTGTTGGTGTTGGTGGAGGCGCCTCCGTCGTAAAGAATCCGTACGTCATCGGCCGTGCCGAGGATGCCGTCGGGACCCGGCAGCTCCGCGTAGATGATCTGCCCGTATTGGCCGGATTGATGAAGATGTGTCCAGGAAAGGTAATAAACCCGCATATATGTGCCGGGATTGACGCGAGCGCTGTGGACCTGGACGTCGTCCAGGGCAACCGCGCCGTAGCTTTTTTCATAAGTAAAACGTATCCGTTCGGTCTCGGAAGCAAGCCGGAACGGGCCCAGGTATCTCCCGGGAACCGGCAGTTCCGCGATGGTGGTGACCTCCTTCCAGCTTCCGGCGAATTCTTCCACCTTCAGGGCGCTGGTGGAGTCCGTCGATACTCCTTTAACCCAGAAACGGAGGAGATTGGAGGGGTCGGCGGGAAATTGTGAGCTGGTCGCCCGGGCGTTATCGAGAGCGAGACTCAGCGAGGGCGCTGCCTGGCCGAAGTAGCCGGTCGAAGTAAAAACATCCTCATCCCAGTCACATCGTTCAAACTCCCAGCCGGCGGGACGGAAACCCTGGTCGAAACCATCGAAGCCTTCTCTTAGCAGCATCGCGGCTTCGGAAGGCAACGCCCAGGCCATAATTCCCAGGCCGAAGAAGATTTTCAGCGCGGTTTTTATTATCCGGCTCCCTAAATAACCCCGTATTCTCAAAAATTTTTACTTTAACCAGATAACTTAACTTAAAAGCGGGAAGCGCGCAATTCAATTTGTCAAGAATTTAACTCCTTGCCCGCCCTCATCTTTACCCGCGATTCAGGACTCCTAGCGCGGGGCATTCCGAAGATCCGGCTGAAAAACGTCGTGGAACCGGCAGTATGACGGAGAGGCCCTGCCATCTTTTTATACCCTCTCCCCCCGTTTTCCACCTTCACCCTTTCGTAGTGCAGGGCTTTAGCCCTGCCATCTTTTTATACCCTCTCCCCCCGTTTTCC
>PUNC01000093.1 GCA_003551625.1 PVC group bacterium
CCGGAAGGCCTTCGATCTGGCCGCGGAGAAAGCACTCAACATTACCGTCCACGCCGGAGAGGCGCGCGGGGCCGATAGTATCCGGGAAGCCCTGGACACGCTTCACGCCCGGAGGATCGGCCACGGCCTGAGCCTGGCCGGCGACCCGGAACTCCGGGAGCGGATGGCGAAGGAATCGATTCCCCTCGAGGTCTGCCTGACCACCAACGTGCACACCCGGGCGGTGGAAAGTTTCGCCGCCCATCCGCTGAAAGATTTCATCGCGGCCGGCATCAAGGCGACCGTAAATACCGACGACCGGTTGATGTCCGCCGTCACCCTGACCGAAGAACTCTATCGCGCCCAGGCCTACCTGGGACTGGACAAATTTGAAATCGGCCTTCTTCTGGCCAACGCCGCGGATGCCGCTTTTCTGCCGGATAACGAAAAAAGACTCTTCCGGGAAGAGTTTCTCGATGAGTTAAACCTCTACCTGCCGGCCGGGGAGAAGCCCCGGGACGCGGTATAAAACTGTTGATTAATCGTTCGTTTCCGGCGACCATAACTGGTCAAGTTGATAAGATGATAAGTTGATAGAGTTGGTAAGCTGATAGGGGTCAAGAACGTTAACGGATACCTTTCCGATCAGTTCCTGACAATTAAACCGGGAGGAGAGAATGATCATCGATCCGAAAAAGCTTAAGGAAACGGAAGAATACCTGGCCTCAAAGTCCTCGATCCGGCCCGAGTTCGGGATCGTGCTGGGTTCTGGGCTGGGAGCGGTCTCCGAACGCCTGGAGGAAAAGGCGGTTATCCCCTACTCCGAGATCCCCCATTTCCCGGTCTCCACCGTCCCCGGCCACTCCGGAGAACTCGCTCTGGGAAAACTGGGCGGGAAAAGCGTCATCGTTCAAATCGGCAGGGTCCACTTCTACGAGGGCATCGGGGCCGAGAACGTGATGTATCCGCTGTGGCTTATGAAGCAGTTGGGAGTCAAGACGGTCGTCAACACCAACTCCGCCGGAGGGGTCAATCCCGACTACGAGGCGGGGGAGTTGATGCTGGTCACCGATCACATCAATTTTATGTTCGTCAACCCGCTGGTCGGTCCCAACGACGAAGATGTCGGCCCGCGTTTTCCCGATATGTCCAGCCCCTACGATTCCGAGCTTCGGAAAATATCCCTGAAGGCCGCGCAGAAACTCGGTCTCAAACTGCATCAGGGAGTGCTGATCGCCTTCCTGGGCCCTTCCTATGAAACCCTGGCCGAACTGAATATGGCGGCCCAGCTGGGCGCCGATGCCGTGGGAATGTCGAGCGTTCCCGAATGCATCGTCTCCAACTATTTGGGGATGCGCTTCCTGGGATTGACCTGCATCTCCAACCTGGTCGGCCCGGCGCGTTCCGAGCCGCTCTCGCACGATGAGGTGATGGAGGCGGCCGGGCTGGCGGCACGCAACCTGGGCAATCTCATCATCGAAATCATCGACAGCCTTTAACCCGGACCCGGTTCATTCATAGCCGCTTTAATTTGCTGCGAAATGACGAGATTGCTTCGCCATGACAATGAAAGGGGGTATTGCGGGACCGCCTTTAGAACGTCATTGCGGGCGAATAGCCTTCAGCCGCGAGCGCAGCGTGGCGGGAAGCAATCTCTATCGCCCCATCCAATGATGATTTTCTATGAATAATCCGGTCTAACCCGATGATGGAACCCGACGGACCCCGCTTGGGGGAAATCCCGGGGCTCCGGGGCATCGGCGAGGAATTAAAGGTTCTGATCGGCCGCGTTCCCGGCCGGGATTCCGACGTCGCCGCGGCCCATCGCTCCCTTCTCGGAGACCCCTTCGACCTGCCGGGGCTTCCCGAACTGCTCGCCGAAATAGACAAGAACAGAACGCTTCGTATCGTTTACGGCGGCGATCCGGAAAGCCTGGCGGCGGCGGCCGCGTTCCGGTTCCTCTTCCATCGGGGACCGCGCCTTCAGGCCGAAGAGCTTCCGGAAGAACAACCACCGGCCGCCGCTTCCGCGGCAACGCTTGATTTCCGGCGACCGCGAAAATTGTTCCTCGTCCGCCCGCGACGGAGCGGCGAAGTCATTTCCCTCTCGCTGGACTCGCCCGACCCGGACCAACCCCTGAACCGGTCCGGGCTGGTTTTCAAGCTGGGGCAGGCCCAGCAGCTATTCCGGGAAAAAGACTTCAATTGGCCTTACGTCGTCTTCGATCTGGAGACCACCGCCCTGGAACCTCCTCGGGGTGAAATCATCGAAATCGGGGCGTGGAAGGTGCTCAACGGCCGGGTAGGCGAACGGTTCCATTCCCTGGTAAAGGCCGACCGGCCCATCCCCCCCGAGGTTGTCGCCATCACCGGCATTACCGAGCGGGATCTGCTGCCGGCCCCGGCGCTGGCCGAGGTCCTGCCCCGCTTCCTCGATTTCATCGGCGACGCCACCCTGGTGGCCCACAATGTCCGGTTCGACTTCACCTTCCTCCGCCATTACGCCCGCCGGATACTCAACATTCGGCTGACCAATCCCACGATCGATACCCTGGGGATCGCCCGGGCGCGTCTGCCGGGGATCAAACACAATCTCAAGAGCCTCGCCGAACATCTTAATATCGAACTCACAGGTTGGCACCGGGCCCTGGGCGACGCCCGGGCCACGGCCGATATATTCATTCGTTTCCAGGAAGAAAACACGGCCAAGACGCGATACCGGTTTTTCAAGAAAGCGATAGTCGGAGCCGCCTTGGGGATTCTCCTCGATCCCGTGCCGGCGCGGGGAGAAAACGCCGTCTTCCTCCGCTGGGGCCTGCCCGAAGTGGCGGCCGCCTTTAAAGCCGGGGAAGCAAGGGACCGACGGCGCCGATCGCCGGGGCCGAGCCGGCGGGAGATATTCGACAACCTGTCATCGCGACGAAAAGCCCGGCGGCAGGTCGCCATCTACCACCTGCTGAAAAAAGCGTCGGGGGTTCCGGGGCCGCCGGCCGGCGGCTGAAAAGACTATTTCGCGCGGAGACGAGGGACTGGGCCTTTACCAAAATACTTCGTTCCTTTGTGCCTTTGTGTGAGACATAAATCAGGCTGTAGGGGCTTAGACTGTTAGACTATTAGGTAACCACTGATAAACCGGGCTGCAGGGAAAGGGCCGAGGCGGAGTGCTTTAACCCCGTAATCCATGCTCTTTGCGCTATGCGTCCTTCTTAACGGGGGTGGTGGAGAGCATTACGGTCATCTAAAACCTGGAATTTTACCCCGAGACGGCGCCGCAGGTGCCATTTTTCGGGGCTGTAGTCTGCCTTTGTCAGCCCGCATCGGCTTGCGCAAGACCAAACTAATCGTTATAATTGTTAGTAAGATTCATAACATCCAATCTCCATCAATTGCGAAAGGAGGAACTAGTGAACCGATCTTCAAGATTCCGCGCGGGCTTCCTGACGATGGCCTTGCTTTTAACCGGGCTCCTGATCTTTGCTTTCCCGGCCGCCGCCGAAATCGATCAACTTCGGGTCATCGTTATCAACGTCCGCCAGGGAGATTCCACGCTGGTCATCACCCCTTCGGGAAAGACGATGCTGATCGACGCGGGCCAGTCGGGAAGCCGGTATTCCCCCTATTACGCCGGCCGCGATACCGTTGTCCCGCTGCTGAAGTCGCTGGGAATTGAAAGAGTGGATGCGATTGTCGTAACCCATCCTCACGACGATCACGTCGGCGGGATTCCGGACGTAATCGAAGCGTTTCCGGTGGGAACCATCTACGATTCGGGCTATGCCCACACCATCACCGCCTACGAGAGAATGCTGGAACTCGCCGAGGAAAAGGAGATTCCCGTCAAGGTCCCGATTGCGGGCGATCTGATCCCGCTCTGCGAGACGGTGACCGTCCAGGTGCTCGCCCCTACCGTGCCGCTAGAGCGGCGCGGTCATCTGAGCATCCACGACAATATGCTTGTGGTAAGACTGGAATATGGAGATTTCTCTTTCATCAACACCGGCGACGCCGAGCATTCCGTGGAAGATCTGATGATGGCCTCCGGCGCCCGTCTCAGATCCACCGTCCTCAATACCGGTCATCACGGATCCCGAACCTCCACCGGGGTCAATTTCTTCTACGCGGTCAACCCCGAAGTCGCCGTCATCTCGGCCGGCAAGCGAAACCGGTTCGACCATCCGCACTGGGAGGTTGCCAATCGCCTGCGCAAGACCACGACCAGGAAACTGCGCACCGATTACCACGGAAACATACTGTTCGAGAGCGACGGGCGGACCTACGACGTGACCACCCGTTTTTACGTCGATGACCGGGAGGAAGGATGAGACTGCGGGTGGTGGTGGACCGGATAGAGGACAACCGGCTGGCGGTCCTGGAGATCGAAGGCGTAGCCGGCGATTTCGTCTGGCCGGTCGAGTTCCTCCCCCCGGAAACCCACGAAGGAAGCATCCTTAATTTCACCATCGAAGCCGACCCCGAAGCCGAGGAAGCACAGCGCCGCAAGATCCGAAAACTGCGCGAGGAACTGCTGAAACGGAACAAGGAATAACAACTGGTAAGCGGTAAGCGGTCAGCAGTAAGCAGTCAAGGCGATATATTTAAAGCCTCGGCTGTATCCTTGAGCAATCTGCCCACTGATTACTGATCACTGATTACTGTATTACAACTCCCCCATAACCCACCACCGAGTCGAAGTCGCCGGAGACCTCCCCGCTGGTCCGGTAACTGACCACCTCGGCACCGGCGGCCCCCATCACCTTGGCGGCTACCAGCGTGACATAGACCGGGAGCAGGCCGCACATCGATATCTTCCGGTCCCGGACCGTCCGCCAGAGCGCCTCTTCGTCAAGGGCCGCGATGGCATCCAGCGCCAGCCGGTCCTTGGCCTCGACGGAAGCCTGTCTCTCGAAATGCGTCAGGTCGGAACTGGCCACAATCAGGAACCGGTCCGGTCGGGCGGAAATCTCCCCGGCCAGGGCCGCCCCGATCTCCCGCAGCCGGTCGCGGTCCGTCCCGGCGATAGCGATCGGCGTTATCCGCAACCCGGGCCGGAGGCGTTGCAGGAAAGGCACCTGGACTTCGATTGAATGCTCTTCCAGATGGGCCATCCGGTCGGGGCGCACGAATGGGCAGCGAGCGGAGATCGCCCTTCCCAGCTCGGAATCCACCTCGACGTCGCCCAGCGGCGTCCGCCAGAATTCGTCCGGACTCAGCGAATAGGGCTCGCCGAGTCCGGTGTGGTTGGGGCCCAGTAGAATCGCCCGGCCGGGGATCTCGATCCGGGAGAAGACCTCCCCGGCGACCGGGCCGGAAAAAACGTATCCGGCGTGCGGCGAGACCACGCCGAGGGCCTCCCGGCGGCGAGCGTCTATCAGGCAGCGATCCAGCTCCCGGTTGAGTTCTCCCGGAGAGAGAGGATAAAAAGAACCGGCGACCCGCGGTTTCCTGACCGTCATCTCCCGTCACCTCCCTTGGGGTCAAATCTTTACTCTTGACTTTTCCGGATTTCGCTCAAGAGAGCGACGATCTCCCGGAGAGATTTTTCCACCGAACGGTTGAAATCAATGATCGAGAATCCGGCTTTGATTACCATTGTCGCCATCGCCAGAATACAGAGAAGAAATACCACCAATACCAGTTCAATCATAAGGCGCCCCCGGGTTTCGATGATGAGTATCTGGTTGCATTATAGCAGATTTGTTATACTTTCTTCCAATCGTCGCTAGTGTCGTGTATGAAGAATGACCTGAATAACTACATTTATTTCTGAGACGCGACACCAGCCGGCCGCAACCCTAAAACCCCGGAAACCGTTTTGAAACTGGCGCTGGTCTTCAACCCGTTCAAATACAAGCTGCACGAAGAGAACCTCCGGATCGTGCAGAAGTATTTCGGCCTCTTCCCTCCCCTCAGCCTGGCCTGGACGGCGGCGATCGCCGAGCAGGCCGGTCACGAGGCGATCATCGTCGACGCCCGGACCGAGCGGCTGAGCCCGGAGGAGACCCTGGCGCGGCTGGAAAAATTCAAGCCCGACATTCTCGGTTTCCTGATGACCACCTATATGTTCCGCGAGACCCTGGAGTGGATCCGGTTCCTCAAATCCCGGCTCAAGGTGCCGGTGGTCGTCGGCGGTTACAACCTGCGGGTATATCCGCGGGAGTCGCTCTCCCCGCCGGAGATCGACTTCGGGGTCGTGGAACAGGCCTACTTTACCCTGCCGGCGCTTCTCAAGGAGCTTGAAGGCGAGAGGGAGTTTTCCCGGGTCCCGGGCCTGGTCTACAAGAAGGACGGCGAAATCCTGGTCACCCCCCACCCCCAGAAAATCGTCTTCGACGATTTCCCCTTCCCCGCCCGTCATCTCCTTCCCAACCATCTCTACGCCGAGTTCCCGACGGAGAGAAAAAACTTCACCGTGATGGTAACCAGTTTGGGCTGCCCGATGCGCTGCACGTTCTGCGAAGCGGGAAAGACCGCCTATAATCCCCGCACTCCCATCAGGGTCGTTGACGAGATGCAGGAGTGCCACGACCGTCACGGCATCCGCGAGATCGATATCTTCGACTACGAATTCCCGATGA
This sequence comes from PVC group bacterium, assembly GCA_003551625.1. Lineage (GTDB taxonomy): Bacteria > Auribacterota > Erginobacteria > Erginobacterales > PUNC01 > PUNC01. Next base: position 6,555 of record PUNC01000093.1, read on the forward strand.
TCCGGGAACGGACCCTGGCCATCTGCCGGGAGTTGCAAAAGCGAAACCTCGACCTGACCTGGGCCTGCCGCTCGCGGGTCGATACCGTTGACCCGGAACTCCTGGAGGAGATGCACCGGGCCGGCTGTCGGCGGATCTATTACGGCCTCGAATCGGGGGTCCAGGAGATGCTCGACAAGATGCAAAAAGGCGTGACGCTCCAAAAAATCGAGCGGACGATCGCCGCCACCAAGAAACTCGGGATCAAACCGCTGGGCTTCTTTCTGGTCGGCTGCCCGGGCGAGACGGCAAAGACCGTGAAACAGACGGTGAAATTCGCCCGCAAGCTCGACCTCGACTACGTCCAGTTCTCCAAGCTGACCGCCAAGCCCCTGACGACGATGTGGAAAAAACTGGTGGAGGAGTCCGGCTACGATTACTGGAGGGGGTACATTCTCGGGAATACCGAAGAGAAGGTTCTCCCCCGCCCCTGGACGGAGTTGAGCAACGAGGAGATCGACCGGCTGGCGCGCTGGGCCTACGTCTCCTACCATTCCCGTCCCCGATTTCTCATCCGCTCGGTCCTGGGGGTGAAATCCTGGGACGAGTTCCGCCGCAAGTTCCGGGCCTACCTCGATATGGTCTTCAAGCAGGAGAAGCTTTCCCGACCGGACGAGAAGTTCCTGGCTTACGACGAAAACGCTCCCCGCTTCACCTCCCGCTACCAGAAATCCCCGCGCCTGCCGCACTAACTAACTTAAGTTGATAAGATGATAAGTTGATAAAGTTGATAAGTTGATCAATTTTATCACATCCAGTCACATTTCCGTCTTCCGTCTGTAGCCGGATATAAGAAGCCGGATTTTCAACAATCGTTTGTTTGATCTTAGGGTCCGAGGGTGCGGAACCCCGCGTCTCCGCGTCTCTGCGCGAGATCAAAGGGGGATAGGGTGCGGAGCATAGCCGGAATCTCTCATCTCAAATCTAAAATCTGCTTTTATCAGGGTCCGGAGCTCTAATTCTATCCCGCTTTTTTGTTCTTTATCTTCTCCCCGTTTGTGTTTAGCATTCCGGCTTAACCTGGAACAACAGACTGGAAGCTTTATGAAAAGCAACTCTTCCTCAAAACTGATCCCGGCACTGCTGCTCCTGACCCTGCCCGTCCTGCTCCTGGCCGGTCTGGGCGTGGAATATCTTCCCGCCGGATCTGCCGCGTTTAACGCGTTTCGCCTGGTCCGCAACCTGGCCGCGGCCGCGGTCGTCCTATTCTTGCCCGGCTATTTCCTGCTGCCCTTTCTGATTGGGAAACAGCCGCGGCCCGGTTTTGCCTTCCTGGCCACGGTCATCGTGGTCAATCTCTACGCGAACCTGGCGCTGATCGCGGCCTCGATATTCCTGCTCGGGCGGCCGGTAAACGCCGCTTTCCACCTGGCCGGCACGGCCGCCGTCGCCATCGTCTGCGCGATCCTTGCCGAAAGAGCCGGCCGGTTTCCGGTTCTGATCCCCGGAGGACGTTACTGGAAGGCGGCCGCGGCGGTTACTTTCGCCGCCGGTATGATCTACACCCTTACCGCGACCCGGCCCGGCGCCCGGCCCTGGCCGGCCCGCGACCGCCTGGAGTTCGAGAGCGCCGAATTCGACCCGGCTCCCGGAACGGCGGAGCAGATCGAAATCAGAGCCGACGCCCGCTGGAGCCCGGTTGGAGAACGCCTCTTCCGCGTTCTTGACGGCCGGGCCGATCTTTACCTGGTCAACACCGGAGAGGAGACGGTATCTTACCCGCTCGCGATGATCTTCTCCGCGGAAGGGGAGACGCAGCTTGAGATGCGCTTCAACGGCTGGTACCTCTTCCACCACTATTTTCCCCCTCCATTCGACCCCGACAACCACCCCCGCCACTGGCTTCCCGCGCGGGAATTCTTCCACCGCGAACTGACGCTGGAACCGGGGGAAAACCTGCTTGAGATCCACGTCCGGGACCGGACCGGCCGGGCCGTCTCCGGACCCGCCCCGCTGCAGATTTGGGATTACTCGGCCGGCGGCCGGCGGGAGTTCGCCGCCGGGTTCCGGGAGTCCTTCTTTTTGGCCGACACCTCCAGGCTATACGAATTCCGGATAGCCGAGCACGGCATAGCCAACGGTTTCTTCCCCCGACAGGACGCCGGCGACGGGGTTTTCTTCGAAGGGCATAAACTCGATCGGCGTTTCCGTTTCTTCCCTCACACCCAGGCCCTTTTGGGTGAAGTTCTGAGCGGCGGGGATCCGATCGCCCGCTCCGTCATCTCCTGGCTCACGCTGATCCTGGCGCTGGGCGCCCTGCTCGAGGCGTCCGGGCTGAATAAGAGACGTCCGGATCCGTTGGTCCTCTTCCCGGCCGCGGCGGTGGGTCTTTTCGCACTCTGGGCCGCCGGAGGGAGGATCGAGCTCACCCTGCTTCCCGCTTTCCTGGCACTGGCCGCCGTAATGTCGTGGCATCACTTGAGCCGAAACGATGTCTGGCCTTTCCCCGCCTGGGGACTGGCCTGCCTGCTGACCCCGGGAGGCCTGGTCGCCCTGACCGCGGGCGCGCTCGGTTTCGGCCTGGTCCACCGCCGCTGGAGACGGCTGGCGGCTTCGGCCTGGCCGCTCTTGCTGCCCCTGTTCCCCTTCCTCTTCTCCCTGATAAAGAATCCGCCGGCCTGGCCCGGCGCCCAACCGATCGCGATCGGTTCCTCCGCGGCCCTGATTCTCGCCTTCGCGGCCATCGGCAGCGCGGGTTTGGTTGCCGCCTGGCCCCTTCCCGGCGGCAAGAACAAGAAGTATTACACGGTTGCCTCCTTCCTGGCCGCCGTCGGCCTCGCGATCGGCTGGGGGATTAAGTCCTCCGGGCGGGGCGACGCTCCCCCAGCCCTGTTGACAGCTTCCCCGCTCTTCTTCCTGCTGGCCCTGCCGGCCTTCTGTGCCCTTGCCGCCCCGGCCGCCCGGCCGTCCCGGAAATTACGACCTCTGCTCTGTCTGCTTCCGCTGTTGGCGGCGGCGCTGATGCCGTGGGCGAAAAGGACCTCCTTCCGGATTGATTTTCCGGTCCAGCTGGAAACCCGCCAGCAGGCGGCGGTAATGGACTTCCTGCTGCGAAGACACCGGGAGGAGGGTGGAAGGGTAAACCTGATCCTTACCCAGAAGATGTTCTACCGTTTTATCCGCGGGCAAGGGGAAGGCATCTGGCCCATCTACCAAAGACTGGCAGGTGAGTTCCGGGAAGAGATGATGATCGAGGAAGCGGCCGCCCTGTTCCGGCAGGCCCACTCCTTAAGAGAGGCCGAAAGCAGACCTGATGAAGAAACCGCTCCTGAAACCCGCCGGATACCTCCTCGCGGCGTTATTTCTCCTAGTCCTGTTTCGCCGCGTCCCCGTTGAGGAAATAACCTCCCTCTGGCGGGAAGCCCGGCTGTGGTATATCCTGCCGGCGCTTATTCTTTCCGTCTTTTCTAACTGCTTTCTCGCCGCCTTCAAGTGGGGGGTGATCCTGAAATCTCTCGGCCTCGACCTGCCTTTTCGCGAAAACTGGCTGATGAAGACGGCGGGGGGGACGATCAGAAGCGTGATGCCGCTGCGGACCGGCGAGGCCGGGCGGTTGGTCTACCTGAACCGGCGGCACGGGTTCCCCTGGAAGCTCTCCGCGGCGGCGGTGCTGGCGGAACTGGTTCCCAACGTTATCGTCCTGGCCGTTCTCATCGGCGCGGGCGCCCTGTTCCTCGGGCTTCCGGCAGGCCTGGCCATCCTTCCGCTGGCCGCGGCGGCGGTGTTGACGGCATCGTTGGCGGCGCTCAGGACCCGCGTTTTCCGCGAGCGAATCGCCGCTTTTCTGCCGCGGGCCTTTAAGGCCAGCTGGTTGCGGGCGGCCGCCGAACTGCCCGGGCGCTTCCGGGGTAGAAGCATTGCCGCGATTCTCGGTCTCTCCGTTCTGATCCAGGCGGCCAAACTTCCGAGTTTTTGGCTGCTGGGCGCCGCCCTGGGAGTCTCCTTTCCGGTCAACCTCTACCTGGTCTTTCTGCCCGCGGCGATCCTGATCTCCTCCGTACCGCTGACCTTCCTGGGGCTGGGCCTCCGGGAATATTCGCTCCAGGAGCTCTCTCTCCGCTTCAGCGCCCTTCCGATGGCTCCGGTAACCGGAACCGCCCTGCTCTTCACCCTGGTTGAATACCTCTTCCCCGCCCTGTTGGGCGTTTTCTGGACAAAAAGATTCGTCTCCGAAACGCTGAAGGGAAATGTTGGCGAAGTTGATAAGATGACAAGTTGATAGAGTTGATAAGGGAAAGACGTATCCATTCCCCAAGTTCCCGTTATCGAAATCGCTATCGGGATCGAAATCGAAAAACCCGCCGGCATTTGCTCTAATTACACCTTACCCGAAAAGCCCGCAGCCCCCCTCACCCCACCCTCTCCCCCCGTCGGGGGGAGAGGGTTTTTTAGGCAGTTAGTCATCCTAAAGGAGCGGGATGACTGAAGGGCCTGACTGCCGTTTGTCATCCTGAGCATAGCGAAGGATCTGACGGTTTTCCTGTCATCCTGAAGAAGCAAAGCGACTGAAGGATCTCCATCGAGGGATCAAGGAAAGCCCCCAATGACGTTATGGAAGGCGGTCGGAGGGCGATAAAGACAGCCCGGATTATTGATAATCCGGGCTAATGGCTGCTTTTGATGAACTCCGCCGCGAGAGCCTCCGCTTCATTCTCGAAATAGACCCGGCCTTCGTGGGGGATTGATCGATAGTGGATCGAGTCCGGCGGATAGAAGATCCGGTAGGTCCGGCAGCCGATCACCTTCCCTTCATATTCCGGGGCGACGGAATAGGTGGAGGAATACGCCCTACCCGGAAGAGAAACGTCAAACGTCCTGCCGTTGCTGGCGATGACGACCGTGCCCACCTCGGCGGTGACGTAGGTATCCACATTGGCCGTCTGCAGTCTGAGCATCGTCTCCCGGTGGGGATGGCCATAAGTGTTGCGGAAACCGCAGCTGATCACCGCGATCTCCGGCCGGACCGCCCGAAAGAACGAGGGGGTGGTCGAAGTCCGGCTGCCGTGATGGCCGACCTTCAGGACATTGGCCCGCAGGGGGCGCCCGCGAACCAGGATCTCGCGTTCGGCATCGGTCTCCGCGTCACCGGTAAACAGAAACGCCACCTGGTCGTAAACCAGGCGGGCGACAATCGAGACGTCGTTGGCTTTGGGTAGAAGCCGTTCTGAGGGATGGAGTATCTGAACCTCCACGTCGCCGTATTCAAAAGTCTGCCCCACCCTGCCCAGCATATATTTCGTGTTCGGGGAATTCTTCGCCGCGTTGAGAAAGAGTTCGTAGGAATGGGACGTATGATCCATCCCCGGATCAAGCACCACGTCCACCGGAAACTCCTCCAGCAGCTTGACCAGCCCCCCGATATGATCGGCGTGGGGGTGGGTCGCGATCATCAGATCGATCTTCTCCACTCCCGCTTCCCGAAGGTAGTTTAGCACGAAAGGCCAGTTCGGAGCCCGGCGACTCCAGGCCGGCGATGTCCCCCACCCGGCGTCGATGACGATATTGCTCCCGTCCGGAGTCTGGATCAAGGCCCCGTCCCCCTGCCCCACATCGATAAAATGCGCCACCAGGGGGTTCTCCCAGGATCTCTTCTCCTCGATGCTCTCCTGGAGGCCGCGGCGAAGGGCCCGAACTTCTTCAATAAAAAGCCGCGAGGCTTCCGGGTTCCAGTAGGGGTGGCGCTCAGCGAGAAGCTCGGCGTATTTCTCCGACTCCCGGTATTTCTCCAGGGCCTCTTCGTGCTCTCCCCGGTGAAACAGGGTCGCGCCCTGACGGCGGAGTCGATAGGCGGACTGGTAAAGCTCAGTGGGATGGGTCCTGTCGCTTTCGGCGAACAGAAAGAGCGGAATCGCCAAAGCGGCCAGGACAAGAATAGTCAGCGGAAAACGCTTAATAAAACGAGTTTTCATTATTCAAATCTTACTCCGCCGCGAACCGCTTTGCAACCTCGGGCATCACCTAAACCCGAAATGCCGGGCGAATACCCGGCCAAAAAAAGGGCGAGACTCTCGTCTCGCACTCCTGTCGGGAATCCGAAACAATTGTTGAAATAAGGGTGAGTAGGACTGGGCCTTTAACCGGATCAGGATTATCGTAGCGAAGCGGAGATCCCAATAGTCGTTCATCGGGACCGATCACTGATTACGGTCCTTTACCTGGGTGCGGAACTCTTTGCGTTCTTCGCGTCTTAGCGAGAAAACCCGGTAGTCGTTCTTCGGGACTGGTCACCCATCACGGGCCTTCCGCGATGCCCACCGTCCCGTGGCCGCCCCGCCATCCCGCGGCCGGCCCTTTCGGCCAATACATCGCCCTCTCCGCAACAACCGGAATATTGCTTTCCACCACAGTTGAAACTTGGCCCTCGCTCCCCACCCGATTGTTGACATTGACCGTATATCTCCGGCCCGGCGGGATATTAACTTCATACTCGTCGATTACGCCCGCGGCGCCCATAAAAGTGAACTTGACTTGGGCGGTTTGGCCGGAAGGATTGGCGACCAGGACATACTGGTTGAAAAGATGCGTGGCCCCCTCGGGCAGATACCATTTTTCGGACATAGCACCCGCCGCCGTTCCGATCGAATCGTGGCCGTCGGCCCAGGCATTGGGGCCGCCCTTTGGCCAATACATCGCCCGCTCGACGAATATGTCAATCCCGTTTTGGCTTTCAACCCTGGTGGAGACCTGGGTCCGATTTTCCCAGCCGGGAATGTTGTTCGCGTTGACCGTGTAGCGGCTTTGAGGCCCCAGGGTATGGGTATGGGTCGTAAAATCCCCGTCCTGGTCCATAAAGGTGAACAATACCTGGGCGGAATGCTGGTCCGAGGGATTCGAGGCCAGAACATAGTGGTCGAAGATGTGATTGGCGCCCTCGGCCAGGAACCATTCCGTGGCCGCCTCGGCCAGCCCTCGTGAGCAGTGGCCGCCGATCCAATCGCCCGCGCCATTCCTGAGGTACATCGTCCGTTCCACCGCCACCGGACCGGAAGCGATCACCTGGGTAGAAATCTGGGGCTGGCTTCCCACTTCTTCCCACACGTCGATCGTCCAGTTGGCTTGAGGCGGAATATCCGTCTCCGCCTCCCAGGTTACGCCTTCCTGGTTCATAAAGACGGCCGTGGCCGTGACCCAGGTCGCTTCCGGGTTAAGAACGTGAACATACATATCGAACAGATGCGTGGCGCCTTCCGGCAGGTTCCAGACGTTTCCGGGACGGTCGATCCCGATGGTATTGTGACCGCCATCCCAGTTCCCCGGAACCCCGCCCCAATACATCGCACGCTCGCACATAACCGGGATATCTTCGAGTGACTTGACGATCGTGGAGACGGCCGGAAGATCGCCGCCCACATAATCATTCACCTTGATCGTAGATCGACTGTTCGGAGAGATCGTCTGCTCCGTCCAGGCGATCGGGCCGGTGTGGGTGGAGAAAGTGACCTCGACCGCCGCCGCGGTCTCCCCGGGATTTGAGATCAGGACAAAAGTGTCGAAGCTGACGCCGTCGATCATCGTCGCCCCCGCCGGCAACGACCAGTTGATATGGGTGGGTTCAGGGGGCGGCGAGGGGGTCGGTGTGGGTTGGGGATCCGGATCGTGGTAAATCAGCACCCGATTATTATTGGTATCCGCGACCAGCAACTTATTCTGGGAATAATATACGCCATCCGGCCAGTAAAGCGTCCGAGCGGTTGGTGTCGGCGGATTATTAGGATCAGGTTGCGGATCAAACTGGTTCACCCAGTTGGAGTTCATATCCGGCTGACCAAGGACTCTGGTCGCCGAAACCCCGCTGGCGGTCGGGATCGGCTCGTAAATCAATACCCGGTTGTTATTGGAGTCGGGAATGTAAAGCCGGTTGCCGTCGGCAAAAACCGCCCCGAATGGTCCATCGAGGGTATTTCCCGCGCAAAAAACCAACCCACGGTTGGGTTCGCCGGAGAAGAAATCCGGCTGACCGATGACGATATCGGCGAAAGCGTTGTTGGATGACGGAATCTGGTTGAATATCAGAACCCGGTTATTCCCGGTATCCGTAACATACATCCTGCCGGAAGAGTCAACAAATACGGCCGTCGGCTCATAAAGCGTTTCGGATGAAGGCCAGCCGATTCCCTGGTTGGTCTGGTTGCTCCAGAAATCGGGCTGGCCGACCACCACGCCGGCTTTGGCGTTATGACTTGTCGGTATGGAATCGAATATCAGCACCCGATTGTTGAAGCGGTCGGCGATGAGTACCCGCCCATCGGAATGAACGAAAAGGTGCCTGGGTTCATAGTGCGTGTATTTGTCCGGAGTAGGCAACAGTTGGTTGGCGTGATACTCGGTAAACGCGCTCTGCCCGATCGCCACGTCGGCGGATTGATTATTGATCGCGGGAACAGCGTTGTAAACCAGCGACCGATTGTTGAAGGAATCCCCGATCAGCATTTTCCCGTCGGGGGAAACATACACGCCATCGGGATAATACAGGGTGTTCGAGCCCGGCACCCACGGGGGTTCTCCCACCGGCTGCTGATTGCGGTAATTGGAGGTCATATTCGGTTGGCCGACAACCGCGTCGGCGGCCGCGTTATCGGCCGCGGGAACGGAGTTATAGATTAAGACACGGTTATTATGGTAATCGGCTACAAACAGCCTCCCGTTTTGGACCTGCAACTGTCCCGGCCACCAAAGCGTGCGACTGGTCGGGTAACCGGGATCCGTCCAATTCCAGGATTGGTTTGGGCTGTGGCTGGTCATATTCGGCTGGCCGATCACAACCGAGGCGGCCTGATTGGTCTCAAAAGGAAAAGCCGGCACAGCCAAGAGAAAGCATACCGCCTTCCCGATCACTATGCCGGCAGTGACTTTTTGCAGTGGCTGAAACAGCTTCATTTGATGTATAATGTAAGTAATGGGTCTGAGCGTAAAATACCTGAATTTAGAGTTCTGTTCAATCGCCGTCTGCCCTGCTTTACTACCAATGGCCTATATAAAGTATATTCCTGACATTTGGCCCTGTCAAGCCCTTTCGTTGTGTAAAAACCGATCATTCCGCGAAAGCAATAGGCCGGGGATTTCGCCTCGCTGCCCGGAGAAGCAATAAATAATTCCGCCGGCCCACAACATTCGTTGAGGGCAAAGCGATTTATGTGGTTTTTCAGCATAGGATTACGCCGACAGTTCCCTTTGCTGACAGGATGAAGTTAAAATCATCGTCGGAGTGATTGTTTTGTTTGAGTAACGACTAAATATATTTTATTTTTAAGGTTGACAAATGGCGGTTTTGCGCCCTATATTAGTGTTAAGAAGGAGGGATAGTATGAAGCGTGGGCGGCAGGCAACTTCGGTTGTTGCCGGTTTCACCCTGCTGGAGCTGGTGATAGTGATTCTGATCATCGGCATCTTGGCTTCGTATGCCGCTCCTCGTCTGCTTTCGACATCCAAACTAACCGTGGCGATGGCCGCCGATATGGTCGCCGCCGATATCCGGGCCGTCCAGGCCGCGGCGATGAACCTGGGCTCGCCGAAGACCGTTGAGTTTACCGCGCAAGCCGGTTCTTACATCGCTCAAGGGCTTGTCCCCGAGTCGCGCACGCTGCCGCCGGGCGTTACCGCCGGGGTGTCGGCGACAATCGTTTTTTCTCCCCTGGGCGAACCTGACGGTCAAAGCTCGCTTTACTTCTCATCCGGTGGCGACGTCGTCTCCCTGACCGTTGAGCCCATTACCGGAAAAGTCACGATTCAACCGCAATGACCAGAACCGCTCAAACCGGAGGCTTTTCACTGATTGAAGTGATCGTGGTAATTATCGTAGCCGCCATCGTCTTCCCGGCGATTATTATGCCTTTTGTCGGAGCGACGCGCCGGATCGACCTCACCGTCGAGCAGGAGACGATGGACCTCCTGATCCAGGGTGAAATTGAAAAAAGAATATTGGCCCGGGAATACGCGAACGCCGGGGAATGGAACGAGCCGATTGAAGGCTTTCCTTTCCTGTCCCAGGGCTATTACTACTTCGTGGATCCGGCGATCGGATTCAACGCCGACGCCCAGACCGTAGAGGATACGGGCTACAAGCGCTTCACGGTCACGGTAACGCCGGATGGCGGCAACGGCTCTCTGGAGGTTGTTGTAATTCGAAGCCGAAAAAATTTCGGAGAAGATGAGGAGGAGTGACGACGGATGAAAACGCCGGGCTTCACCCTGATCGAGATGGTTCTGGTGATTGTCCTGGTCGCGATACTGGCCGCGGCTTCCCTTCAGGCCATCGTCTCCGGAACGAGCACCTATATCACCTCGGCGCGAAACTACCTCGAGGTCTTTCGCGAAGGCAAAACAGCGATGGAGAGAATGGTCCGCGAGATCAGGGAGGCCCATCCCGACAACGTTGTCATAGCCGACGAACCCGCGGGCTATGCTTTGACGCTGAACAAAAAACACCCGACGCTGATGGACCCGTCCCTGCAGGTCACCTTCAAGCAAGAGGGCGACTCCCTGGAGAGGCGTTCGCCGGCGGGGACCTTCATCCTGGCCCGGAATATCAAGCCGGGAACCTTCGCTCCCGAAAAAGAAGGGGATTTGGTCACCCTCCGCTTTACCGTCAAGCGCGGGAATACTGAAATCAAACTTCAAACGTCCGTTCTGCCGCGGCAAGACGAAAAATGAAATGAAACCACGCGATACGAACCCTACAAGACAGGCCGGCATAGCGCTGTTGGCCCTGCTGGCGATAGTATTGGTTCTGGGTGTTGTCACCTACGCGTTCGTCGGGATCGTCTCCACTCACCGCCTTGGCGTCGCCCATCCGCGCCGATCCGTAAAAGCCTTTTATCTGGCCGAGAGCGGCCTGCAGGTCGCGAATCAGTGGCTTTACGATAACAAGGACACCGTGTCGTGGCACTCCCCCACGTCGTTTGAAATTTTCACCGGCGAACCCCTGGGAGACGGGACCTTCAGCGCCACCGTGATTTACGAGGGAGGCCGGTTTTTCTCTTTCACCGCGAGCGGGAGCGTGGGCGATTAAACCGAACCGTTTTCGAATCGAAAACCGGAGCAAGCGATAAGCAAAAAGCAAAATGATCAACCACAGACGTTCAAACCTTCAAACAGGAGGCGCGTGATGAAGAAAAGCACGTCAGTGCTTATCAGCGGAGTGTTTTTGTTCGCCCTCTTCTGTCTTGCCGTTCAACCGGTAATCGCGCAAAACGCGGTCCGCCAGTTGCGGGAGCGGGTCGAAGCAAATCTCACCCCCCTCTCCGGGGCGCCGCCGGGGCCATTCGGCGACTATCGCGTCCATCTCAACCAGAACGCTCTGGTTGACAGTTACGACTCCCGCGTGGGGCCGTATGACCCGGATAACCCGGGAGAAAACTCGCAGGTCGCCAGCAACTGCAACCCCAATGATGACGGCTCCGGTGTCAAGCTGGAGGAGAACTCGGTCGTTCTGGGAGACATAAGCGTCACGACCAGCGAGGAAGAGGGGCGGGTGAACTTCGACCATAACTCCACTTTCACCGGCCAGGTGAATTACAACGTCGGCGCCTGGGAGTTGAAACCGATCTCCATGCCGGACTGGCATACGACCGCCGGCGGAGGACCGGAAGGAGAGATTATCGGAACAACGGGAGATAAGCCCGGTGAATATGAGATTATCAGCAATTCTTTCCGGGCCAGTAATAACGCGGTAGTAACCTTCGAGCCGGGCGTTTACCATTTCGATCATCTTGAACTGAAGAACAATGTCTCTTTCAACATCGGCGGGGATGAAGGGATGGTTGAAATCTACGTCGGAGGAAGCATTACCTTTGAGAACAACTCCGAGCTTCTCCCCCCGATCGAGTTCGTCGGAGATACTACCCGTCTTCGGATCTACTACGACGGCACGTCAACCGTGGATCTGTCCAACAACGTGAAATTCTTCGGTTTCATCTACGCCCCGAACGCCCTGATCGAGGTCAGGAACAACGACCAGATCTACGGCAACCTGGTCGGCAAAGAAGTCTTTCTCTGGAACAACGCCGCCGTCCACTACGACGAGGCGCTGGGAGATCAGGACTTCAGTCACATCCTCGGCCCGCCCGCCCGGCCGCCCACCGAGCGGTTGGACTGGCAGGAGGTAATCGCCGAATAAGACGGTTGCCCCGATCTTTCCTGCAAACAAACGCCCCCCGCTTTTGACGGCAGGGGGCGTTTGTCACTGGACGTGAAAAATACTAAAGTAACGAGAGCTGGGAGAAATACCAGGCCATTACGAAAAAGAAGAGCGCCGCGGCGATCAGGACTATCCCCATCGAGATCCGATATCTGAAAGTCTTGCTGTCAAAGGCCACCACGCGGTTAAACCTTTCTCCCAAGCGTATCAGGATTTGAGGCGCGACCAGGAACAAAACACCGGTGACCAGCGCCAGGATTCCGATAAGGATAAAGCCGGTCATCTTCTCAAACTCCTTTCCCGGGCGCGGCTGACCCCCCGCCTGCCGGGGTCCTCCGCTTCGCCTCCGGAAGCGTCACGTTCCCGGTCGTAAAGATAATACGGCCCGGGATTGGCGTCAAACTCCTCTTCTTCCGTCCCGGTTTCAACCGGCAGCGGCATCTCCTCGAAACCGAGATACCTGAACGGCCGGAGTTCATCGTCAGGAACCCGACGAACATCCCGGAGCGCTTCCGGAGGGGCTTTTTCCAACATCATCCTTTCATAAAGCGAAAGCGGCGTATCATCTACAATCCGGGCGGTGATGAAGAGCAGGATATTCTTCTTTTCCAGCGACGAGTATCTTTCCTTGAAGAGATAGCCCAGCAGCGGAATATCCCCCAAAAGCGGAATTTTGCTTATCCGCTCGACAGTATCGCTCTGGATCAGGCCGCCGATGACGATCGTGTCGCCGTCGTTGATGGTGACGTTGGTATCGGCTTCTCGCAGGCTCAAAACCGGGTACGAGGTCCCGATCCCGCCGACCCCGGCAAATATTTTTTCTTTCTCCACGCTCACCACCGGGTGAATAATCATATTGATGGCCTTGGTCCCGTCCCTGCTCTCCCTAACCTGGGGGATCACCTTAAGGGTGATCCCGATGTCCTGCCAGTAATCAACCGAGAAACCACCTACTCCCTGCTCGCTGGTCTCGGCCCGCAGTATCGGATACTTCTCGCCGATATGAATCTGGGCGGCGTAGTTTTCTTGGACAATGACGCGGGGATTGGAAAGGAAGGTGATATTGGAATCGGTCTTCATCGCCGAAAGCATCAAGTTGAAGGGAGCCGCGGAAAGAATGGCGCTGTAACTTTCTCCGGTGGTCGCCATCCTTGTCAACGTATCAGCGACCGTGTGGACATAATTCTGGAATACCCTCGAATCCTGCAGTTGCGAAAACCCGCTTTCGGCAATAGCCATTCTGAAGCTGTCGCGATACGTTCCTTCTCCATCCTGGCGTAATGAGCGATCGAAATCGCCGAAGCTGTACGAGTCCGAGATAACGCCTAATTCTTCACCCCAAATCCGGCTGGAAATATCGCCCCTGGTCGAAACCTCGTCCCGGCGGCGAATTATCTGGTCTTCGAATTCGGAACCGACTTCGCCGCGAACGTCATCCATAAACAATCTTTCCCTCTGATAGCCTTTCTCCATTATCATCTGCAACTGGTCAGCCCCCACCACCCAGCCGTCGAGGGCTCGCGTCCAGTTGACGCCGAGGCGATATCTCTGGTCGATGGGGATTTCGACAATCTTGGCGTCGATCAATATCTGGCGGGGCTTTCTATCCAGCTTTTCGAGGGCGCTTTCGATCCCCCGCAGGGAGGTAGCGGTATCCTGGACGATCAGGGTGGTGGAACGCTCGAACTGCACCGCTTCGGCCGGACGGGCCCTTTGCGCCAGTTCCCAGGTGAAACCCGTGAACTGTCTGGTTTTAAGAACCGTTGCTTTGCCCCGTCCCGGCGTAATTAAAGGCTCGATCGCGTTCTTGGCGTCCTCGGCGTCGATATAACGCAGCCGGAAGACCCTGACCTCCAACGGTTCCGCCGCCACCTCCGCCGCCGCCCTCTCCGCATCCGCCTTGGCGCGGGCGGCCTCTTCCAGCGCCCGCTGGGCCTCCTGCTCTTTCCGGAAACGCTCGGCCTCTTCCTCCAGGCGAATCTTGTCAAGGGTGGTAACCCGGACGATATCGCCGGTGATGATATACCCGAAGCCATGGTCGCGGAGAATGGTATCGAGCGCGTTAAGGACTTCCACGTTGGTGAAATCCACCGTGACCCTCCCCTCGATCTCCGGGGCAAGCGTGATATTGAAATCGTGAGCCCGGGCCAGGCTCCTCATAACAGTTCGGATATCTTCGTCGGCGAACCTGAAACTCCCCCGTTGGCGGAGGCGCTGCTCAATGGTTAGTTCTTCCGGAAGCACTAGTTCGGAAAGAACCTCCGCCTCGGGCGGCAATTCCTCCGGGACTGTTCCCGGAAGATCCTGGGCGAAAAGACGACCTGACGGGACGATTACACCGACCAGCAGGCAAAGAACAATAACAAACTTGGTCTTCATATTTTTACTCCTCGGGCATCTTTAGAGGGAAGAATTCGCCGTCTTTTTCCAGTTGGATCCGGTCCACGTCCACCTCGCGCAGCGTAAAGCCGCGAAACGTCTCCCCAATACTCACCGCCTCGCCGTTGATAATCGCCATTCCCCTCGGGCCGGGAATAACGCCGGTCAGGCGGAAATCCCGCCATTCCGATACCGGATCCACCGGAACTGCCGGCGTCGGGGCGGGGTTGAAAGGATCCCTCCCCCAGGGTTCGTCGGCGCGAGCCTCTTGCAACCGGATGAGTCTCTCGTCAACCGCCGGCAGGGGTTCATCCGGTTCCGGGCGGGCGGGGGGGCGAACCGCTCTCCGGGCGGGAGGCGGCGCGGGCACGGGCGGAGCAACCGGAGGCTCTTCCACCGGCACGGGAGCCGGCGCAGGAGTTTCCCTTCCGGGGGCGATGAAGTTCGCGTAAACCACGTAAGCAAAGACCACGATAAGAATTCCGGCCAGTATCATCTCTTTCTGTTTTTTGTCCATTTCAGTTGTTTCTCCTGATGAACACCGAGAGTGTCATTTCGACGTTTACCTCCGGAAGCCACATCTCGTCGCCTTGGATTTGAAGGCGGGTAACGGAGACCCCGATCGGGAGATTCTTCAGCTTCTCCAGGAATTCACCGACCTCCCGGAACAACCCCCTTCCTTCCAGGTGAATCAAACGCTCTTCCACGCCCTCAGTTTCCACTCCGGGACCCCGCTCTTCACGGGTGGAGATGATCTTCTTTCCGGTAAGCGGTTCGGCTTCGGAAAGGAAGCGGTAAAAAGGTTCAATCGAATCCGGATATCTCTCCTCGGTTCGCTCGAGCCGCTCTCTGGCTTCCGCTATCTCTTCCCGCACGCGCGGAAGGGCGGCCCGGCGGTCCCGCGCCTCGGCAACCTGTTGAGTTAAATCACGGTTCAATTCCTCGAGTTGCGAAAAAGCCGCCGCCCGGGGACGAAATACCAATAAGTGGGAGACTACGATCACAAGTATGACCGCCAGCACCAGTAAAGAAGCCTTTTGGGTCGCGTTCATCAGTAGATCAACGTTGTCTTGAAGCTGAAATCGGCGCTTTGAGTTCTTTCATCCAGCCTCGTCGTGATCTGCTCAACCTCGCGGAAATACGGCGACGCGTTGATCTTCCCTAAAAACTCGGAGATCACGCCGGTTGGCAAGGTCGGTCCCGGCATCACCCTGCCCTCGCATACGATGCTGTTGGGAACCGATCTTCCTATCAAGTATATATTCCAGAGAATGATCCGGTCGGGGGTAATCCGGCTCAATTCCCGGAAAACCCCGTTCCAGTCCGGCCGGCGGGCTGAAACGGCCCGCCCGATCCGCTCGCGTTCGGCTAGTTCCTCCCTCAAGCCTTCAAGGACCTGAAAATCGGCCAGTTCCGCCTGAAGCCGATTGAGTTCGCTTCTTTGAGCGGCAACCAGCTCCCTTAAGCGGGGAACCTGCCCGGACTTCGGCAAATGAACGAGATAGCTGAATCCGATAACGGCGGCGGCAAGAATGACCAGCGACGGCCAGCTCTTCACAACCCTCTGGGAGACAATCTCCGCCGCCGGAACAAAGTTGACCTCCGGTTTCCGCGTCAGGGCCAGCGCCGCGGCCCGGGACAGGCGGGGAAAGTTTTTCTTCAGCGTCTCCGGATTTCTCAGGGAGCCGTGAAGCTTCCACTCCTCCGGCAGGGCGAAGGTTACAACCTGCCGCCGCATTCTCTCGCCAAAAAACCGCTCCAGTCCCGGAACAAGAATTCCTCCTCCGGAAAGAACAACAGTGTCAACCGCCAATTCTCCGAACAACTGGCTGAAGTAATCGAGGGAACGGATGGACTCCTGGACGATTCTCTCCATTACCGGACGGACCATACTGCCCGCCTGCCCCGCGGTAAGGGCTTCCTTCACCGTGGTCGAGGCGGGACCGTAGATGAGATCGATCTCCGCCTTGATCTTCTCCGCCTCCTCCGGGCTGATTTCCACCCTGGTACTGAAGGACGCGCCCGCGCGGATTATCGCGCCGGTGATATCGTCTCCGCCGGTCTGGAACTGTCGGCAAAAGCGAATTTTTTCGCCCTGGTAAACCGTAACCTCCGTGCGATCGGAACCGATGTCAATAACCGCCCTAACCCGGGTGTCCTCCTCCCCGGCCGCGGCCATCCCCCCCTTCCAGGCAAACGCCTGGGGCAGCAGCGCCGAAACGGTCAGGCCGGCTCCGCCGCCCGCGGCCAACGCCCGGGAGATAGCTTCCCTGCGGGCCGCTATGATAAGGTGGTTCTGCTTGGCCCCGGGACGGACTTGATCTCCGGTCAGGCGGTATGTCTGAACCAGGGCCTTCTCCAGGTTGAACGAAACCCACCTCTTCGCCTCCAGGCGGGCGGCGGCGGTGAGTTCTTTCTTCGGCATCGCGGCGAAGGCGGCCAGCGATACGTGAACCGCGTCTCCCCGGAAAGATAGCGCGGAGGAACGGTTCTTCAACCCGGCGGCTTCCACCGCTTCTCTCACCCGGCGGATAATTGACTCCCTGGACTCCAGGCCGCCTTCGTCTCTTTCCGGTCTCTTCTCGCTGATCAGCCAGCCGGCGACCACCCAACCTTCGGGCGACGGGTTAAGCTGAACAAGCTTGATCGAACTGGCGCCGATATCCACTCCCAGCACCGCCTGGCGGTGGCCGGGAAAGGACCCGTCCAACAGGGTTTCGCCCGCCGTTCGTTCAAATACAAACCTCTCTTCACGTTCCGGGGCGGACTGTTCAACGGACGGTCCGGAAACCGGTTGCTCCTCCCGTCCATTATTTATCTCCGGCAGGCCGGAGAAGATGGAAGGGATATCTTTCCCCAAACCCGATTTTTTGTCTTTGTCGTCCATAGCAAAAACAGATTACAGATTCCTGATTTCAGATTGGAGTTATTACTTGGAGCATAAAATAGTTTAATCGTCATTGCGAGGAGCCCCGCCAAAGGCGGGATAAACTCCGCGACGAAGCAATCTCAACCTCTTATTTGTCAAGGGATTGCTTCGCTACGCTCGCAATGACCAGGTGATTGATTCTTGCTCTATTTTATGCTCTCTTGAGTAATCTTCTCTCCTACCCACTCTATGCTCCGCAACTCCTACACTTACTCTTACACGTATTCTTTCCCTAAAACCAGCCTATCTCTGCCCCGCCAGCACGAGAACTTCTTCCGCCAATCGCAGGTAATCGCCCGCCCCGCGCGAGCGGGGCGAGTAAAGATGAATCGGCAGTCCGGCGCTGGGCGCCTCGGCCAGTTTGCTATTTGAGTTGATCACGCTTTTCAAGACCCTGCCGCCGAAATATCCTCTCAGCCCTTCCAGGACTTCCCGGCACAGCGTCAGCCTCCGGTCGTAAAACGTCGGCAGAATTCCCATAATCGCCAGATCGGGATTGGCCCGGTCTTTTATTATCTTGATTGTCTGGAAGAGCAGCTTCATTCCTTCCAGCGCGAGGTAGTGAGTCTGAGTCGGTATTAGCACCTCGTCGGCGACCGCCAGGGCGTTTACCGTCAGAAGACTCAAAGAAGGCGAACAGTCGATCAGGATAAAATCGTAACGAGGCAGAATTTCGGCTATTGCCTTCCTCAGAACCGTCTCCCGTCCGGGGACGGCGGAAAGATCGAGGTCGGCCCCGGCAAGCTTGAGCCCCGCCGGCATCAGGTCGAGATTATAGAGCGCGGTGGGGTGAATGGCGCTCCAGACGGGATAATCATTTCGGATCAGAACCGAGTATGCTCCGCCGTCATCCGACGGCGCCGCCCCCAGCGAAAGAGTGGCGTTGGCCTGGGAGTCAAGGTCGACCAGCAACACCTTTTTTCCCGCCCCGGCGAGGTGGGCGCTCAGGTTCACCGCGGTGGTGGTCTTGCCCACTCCTCCCTTCTGGTTGACCACCGCGATCGTCAGAGCCTTGCCTCCGGCTCCCGACGGAACAGGATTTGGCTTCAGCCAGAACAATTCAGTTTCCCCTGAAGCAGACAAACTCCTAAATGCCAATATTAGAAACTACGAATCACACAGATCTACGCGAATTGATAATTCCGTAGTTTAAATGGGCTATGTGGTTTAGTGGCTGTGATTTGATTTTTTTCGCTATGCCCTATGCGCTAAGCGTCCTTTCTAACGCGTCCGAGGGTGCGGAACCCCGCGTCTCCGCGTCTCTGCGCGAGAACAAAGAGGGATAGGGTGCGGAGCATAACCGGAATCTAAATTCTGAAATTTTACCCCGAGATGGCGCCGTAGGAGCCATTTTTCGGGGCTAAAATCTGCTTTTATCAGGGTGCGGAGCAACAAACCGGTTCGCATCTGCGTCCATTCGCGTGATTCGTAGTTAAAAGGTCTTTCAAACCTGTTAGAAGCAAACCGGTTAGGAACCCTTTATTTCTCCGTGCTCTCTGCTTGCCTCGCCATAGCTCTAGCGACGGCGGGTGAGCTCTGTGGTTTATCTTACTTTTTCAATCACGGATTACGGATTACCGCCTTTAATCAGAGCCCGAACTTCAAGCCCTTCTTCTCTTCCTTCTTCTCTTCTTCCTTATCTTCTTTTTCCTCCTTCTTCAACTCCACCGGAATATCCCGGAAATCCTCGATATGCCGGGCGAATTTAATGGCATCCCTGAAAGCCACCTTTTCCTCCAGAATCAAGCGCTTGAGTGACTGGTCCATACTATGCATCCCGTGTTGGGATCCGGTCTGAATCTGGGTGAGGATCTGGTGGGTCTTGTGCTCCCGAATGACATTCCTGATCCCCGCCGTCCCCAGCATTATCTCGGTGGCGGGCACTCGACCCGGCCCCTTCTTGAAGGGCAGGAGCGTCTGGGCGACCACACCTTGCAGGCAACCGGCCAGCTGGGTCATAATCTGCTTCTGCTGGGCGGGCGGGAAGACGTCGATCAAGCGATCTACCGTCTGGGCGGCGTCGGGAGTGTGAAGGCTCGAGATTACCAGGTGGCCGGTCTCGGCGGCGGTGATGGCGGTGGATACCGTCTCCAGATCCCGCATCTCTCCCACCAGGATCACGTCCGGGTCCTGACGCAGAACGTGCTTGAGAGCGGCGGCGAAAGAGCGGGTGTCGCTGCCCACCTCCCTTTGCTTGACGATGCTGCTCTTGTTCTGGTGCAAATACTCGATGGGATCCTCAACACTGATTATCAGGCACTTTCGTTCGCGGTTGATCAGGTCAACCATCGAAGCCATCGTGGTGGACTTTCCCACCCCGGTGGGTCCGGTAACCAGAATCAGGCCGTTGGGCTTTCGGCTGAGGTCCTTGACGATCGGAGGAAGGTTGAGACTGTCAAGGGGCGGGATCTTCGTGGGAATCGCCCGGAAGGCGGCCTCCACGCAGCCCTTCTGAAGATGAACGTTCACCCGGAAACGGCTCAACTCCGGAATGTAGAGAGAAAAATCGAGTTCGAGTTCCTTCTCGAATCTTATCCGCTGGCTGTCGTTGAGCAGGCCATAGACCAGCTTCTTTGTCTCCTCGGGTCCGAGGGCCGGGAACTCGGTGGCGATCAGACTGCCGTCCACGCGGATGATCGGCGGCTCCCCGGCCGTAATATGGAGGTCGGAAGCCTTCGACTCCACCGCCAGTTCAAGAATTTCCTTCAGGTGCATATAAATTTTCCTTCGGAAATCGTACTCTTACACTTACTCTTACACGTACTCTAACAACCTTGCTATCTTCTGCGGACTTTATCTGATCACTGTTTACCGGTCCTGAACGTGTCCCTCCCCGTAAATATCCCCTTCATCGCCAACTCTAAAAGCGCGGGCTTGTCGGAAGCCGAGATGGCGGTATCATAGCCGATCTTTCCGTCCTGGTATAGCTTGAGGATGGACTGGTTGAAGGAGAGCATCCCGAAGGTCTCCCCATCCTCTATCGACTGGAAGATATCGCTGGTATTACCCTCCATTATCAACTTTCTAACAGTGGGAGTATTGACCAGGATCTCGCAAGCCGGAATCAGTCCGTCGCCGCCTTTTCGGGGAAGCAGGCGCTGAACGATCACCCCCTGGAGGGTGAAGGCAAGCTGAATCCGGATCTGCTGAAGCTGGTGAGGAGGAAAAAATCCGAAGATTCTCTCCAGGGCCTGAACCGCGTTCATCGCGTGGAGCGAACTCAAGACCAGGTGGCCCACCTCGGCGATCTGGATGGCGCTTACCATACTCTCGGTGTCGCGCATCTCTCCGATCATAATCACGTCGGGTGACTGCCTGACCACGTGTTTCAACGCGCCGGCGAAATCGACCGCGTCGAAGCCGATCTCCCGCTGGCTGACGATGGACTTATTGTCCTCGAAATGAAACTCGACCGGATCCTCGATGGTGACTATGTGGGCGTCGCGGTTCTTGCTGATGAAATCGATCATCGCGGCCAGCGTGGTCGATTTTCCCGCGCCGGCGGCTCCGGCCACAAGAATGAGGCCTCGGGGAAGCAGGGAGAGCCGCTCCAGTGAATCTACCGGAAGGTTGAGCTCGGAAAATCCGGGGATCTCTTTTTTCACCTTTCGGGCGACTATCGCGGGCTCTCCTTTCTGAAAGAAGATGTTGATCCTGAAACGGGAGCCGTCTTTGACCGCGTAAGATATGTCCATCTCCTTGGTCCCGGCGAACTCCTCTCGCTGGTCCCGGTCGAGTATGATCTCTGTCGCCTCCCGGATCTCTTCAACGGTCAACGGAGAAGCCTCTCGGACGGGAACGACTCGGTTGTTCACCCGCAGCAAGGGCGGCTGTCCGGCCTTTAAAAAAAGATCGGAAGCCTTTTCTCCTTCCATTAACTTTAACCAGGACTCAAATTTCATCGATTACCCATAATGGATACTTGATAGATTTAGGTTACCGGGCTTGTTGAAATGTGTCAATTTTAACAACCATTATGTGGAAATAAAAAAAGTTGATGAGAATCCGGGTTAGTAAGGCAAAAAAAGCCCCGCTCCGAAAGAGCGGGGCTTTTTTCGACGCCTTAAGCATTAATCAAAGGCGTTGCTGGTCACTTGACCGGTAGCCGGATCATATGACCAAGAATAATCGCCGGCCTCTTCGGCGGGAACCCTGTTGTCAGCAAACAGGTCGGCTGTAATCTCTGCCGGAAAAGCGGGCTCCCTTTGCGGGGTCGTTGTCATAGACTCCGCGTAATAGAGGTTAACGGCGGACTGGACAGCTTTGGCGTTAGCCTGTATCTGGGCCCGCTGGGCGCTGTCGGTCAAGTCCAGGAATCTCGGCACCGCGATCGCGGCCAGGATACCGATGATCACGATCACGATGATCAACTCGATCAACGTAAATCCCTTCATTGCTCACCTCCTTTGCAACAGGTTCGCAACAGAAGGAAGCAATATGCGTGCCATTATAAGAAAATTTATCCAAATTATCTTATTCAACTGCAAAGGAACGACATACAATCAACACAAAGAATGCTGAAGCCTGACATTAATGCTTAGCTGTTTATTTTACAGACACTTCAACTGTTTTTATATTAAACATTAATGCCTTTTCGCTGAAATTTCCAATCTGAATGCTGGAATCTACCTTTATCCTATCACCTGGATCAGATCCCACATCGGCAGGAAAATAGCCAGGGCGAAAAAAAGAACGCCCACGGCGATCACTATCGTCAATATCGGTTCTATGAGATCGGTTAGGGTAGCTATGGTATATTTTATTTCCTGATCGTAATAGTATCCAATGAACTCCGCCATCTCGTCGATTCTTCCGGTTTCCTCCCCAATCGCCAGCATACTGGTAACCAGCGGGGGGAATAGCGGCAGTTTTATCAGGGATTTCGATATCCCCTTGCCGTCGCGGACATCGGCGCGAAGGGAAGCCAATTGCTCGGCTATGATATCGTTGCCTACGGTCTTGCCGATAATCTCGATGATCTTGAGAATCGGCACACCGCTCTTTTCCAGCGTGGCGAGCATCTTGGAGAAACGGAACATCGCGAGCTTTATGAATAAGGGGCCGAAGATCGGAACTCGAAGCTTGTATTTGTCGATCTGATAATGCCCGTATTTTGTTTTCTTGAAACGGATAAAGGCCATAATCAAAACTAAGATTGCGGGGAAGATCACATAATAGTAAGTATTGATGAAATCGCTGAGGGCGATCAGCACCTGGGTCGGCATCGGCAGCTCAAGCTGAACGGCCCGGTAGATTTCAGCGAACTGGGGAACCACCAGAGTGGTAAGTATAAAAAAGGCGGCCACCATCACGAACACCGCTATCACCGGGTAACGCATCGCCGATTTCACCGCCGTTCTGGTCTCCAATTCGGATTCAAGCAATGTTGCCAGGCGGTCGAGAACCTCCGGCAGAACGCCGCCGGTCTCCCCCGCCAGCACCGTATTGACGTAAAGGTCGGAGAAGACGCCGGGATGACGGGAAAGCGCCTCGGAGAAGCTGGCGCCGCCCGAGACGTCCTCCTGCAGCTGGGCCAGCGTCTTGACCATCAGCTTGTTCTCAGTCTGCTTCTCCAGGACCTGGAGGACCGTCATAATCGGGATGCCGGCCTTGATCAGCGAGGCCATCTGGCGGGTGAGCATCACCAGATCCTTGGCCTTGACCTTTTCGAACCGCTTGAAAATACCGCCGCCCTCTTTCCTTCCCCGCGCGCGCTCCTGTTGAATCGAGATCGGGGTGTAACCCATCTCCTCGATCTTCTGAAGGACGGCCTGCTCGGAAACCGCCTCGATCGCCCCCGAAAGCAGCTTCCCGGTATCGCTTCTGGCTTTGTATTGGAAGAA
>PUNC01000103.1 GCA_003551625.1 PVC group bacterium
AGGAAGCGGTCCCCTGCGTGGAATGCGGGGCCTGCAACCTGGTCTGCCCCACCTGCCATTGCTTCATTCTCGAGGAAGCCGGGACGGCGGAGTCGGCGGCGCGCTGGAGAAACTGGGATTCCTGCCAGTATCCCGGATTCGCCCGGGTCGCCGGCGGCGCCAATCCGCGCTCCCGACGCGGGCAGAGGCTGAGCAACCGCTTCAGCAAGAAATTCGAGTTCTTTCCCGAAAAGGCCGGGGTGATCGCCTGCACCGGCTGCGGCCGCTGTTACGAGGGATGTTTGGGAAAGATCGATATCCGCGAGATTCTCAAGATCATAGCGACGGAAGAAAAGCAAACGGATTGAGTTTATAAGTTGATAGAGTTGATAAGATTATAAGTTGATAAGGAAAAACCGTGCCCATACCCGTTCACGTTGATAGGCCCGTTCACGTTCACGTACCCGTTCACATTGACGATTCAGAATAGGGGTATGGACTGAAATCTTTAATCTGTAATCCGGAATCCGGTTTAGCCTATCGACTTATCAAACTGTAATCTCAAATCTAAAAGCTTTTTTTTATGCCTGAAACCAAGACAATCTCGAACGAGTCCGCCGCCGGCAACCCCTACCGCTCGATGGCGGCCCGGGTCGAAGACGTGATCGACGAGTCCCCCGCGATCAAGACCCTGATTCTCGAACCCGCCGAGGATTTTTCTTTCCTCGCCGGCCAGTTCGTTCAGCTCTCCATTCCCGGTTTCGGCGAGGCCCCCTTTACCCCCTCGTCTTCCCCCCACATCCGCGAACGGCTGGAGGTGACCATAATGGAAGCCGGCCGCCTGACTTCCCGGATCCACCGTTGCCGGCCCGGAGACGTTATCGGCCTGCGGGGGCCGTACGGCCGCGCCTACCCTCTGGACAGGTT
This sequence comes from PVC group bacterium, assembly GCA_003551625.1. Classification (GTDB taxonomy): domain Bacteria; phylum Auribacterota; class Erginobacteria; order Erginobacterales; family PUNC01; genus PUNC01. Next base: position 907 of record PUNC01000103.1, read on the forward strand.
CGCCGGAAAGGAGATCATCCTGGTCGGCGGCGGCGTCGGCCTGGCGCCGCTGCGGGCCCTTTTCCTGGCCCTGGTTCACGAGCTTGACCGGTTCGAGCGGGTGACCCTCTGCGCCGGCGCCCGGACCCCGGAGGATATGATCTACAAGCCGCTGGTCCTGGATCGATGGAGGAAGATCGGCCCCCGGGTCGCCCTGCGCCTCTCGGTCGATAAGGTTCCGGAGGGGGCGAGCTGGGAGGATAAGGTGGGCGTGGTCACCGTTACCCTGGACGGTTTGAAGCCGGGCCCGGAAAACTGCGTGGCCGTGGTCTGCGGCCCGCCGGTAATGATGAAATTCGTCACCTTCCGGCTGGCGGCGGATTTTAACCTGCCTCCCTCCGCCATCTACCTTTCGATGGAGAAGAATATGAGCTGCGGTTTCGGCAAGTGCGGGCATTGCCGGCTGGGGCCGTATTTCGTCTGTCAGGAGGGGCCGGTCCTGACCTTTGAGGAGGTCAAGGATCTGCCCGATATCTGGGACTGAGGATGAAGCTGCTGATCGATCTGGAAGCTTTGCGCCGACTGCCGCCGGAGACGGTGGAATGTTCATACCGGGACCACCCCGCCAACCGCGGAATGGCCGCGCTGATCGAACTTTCCACTTTCGCCCTGATCTGCCGGCGCTGCGAGCAGGCGCCCTGTGTCGCCTCCTGCCCCCAGGACGCCCTGGAAAAACAGGCCGATGAGATCGTCAAGCGCTATGTCCTGCGCTGCTCCAACTGTTACTCGTGCGCGGCGGCCTGCCCGTTCGGGATCATCGTTCCGGAATATATCCCGCTCAAGACCTCGGTCTGCGATTTCTGCCTGGCCCGTCTGGATAACGGCGCCTCTCCGCTCTGCGCGCTTTCCGCCCCCGCCGGCGAGATCCGCTACGGAGACTTCGCGGCCGACGAGGAAGCGGGGATATTCCCGGTCGGTGACAACCTCCTGGTCAGGGCGGAGAAATGGATGGGGGAGAAAACTTGAGAAACTGGTTTCAGTTTCGAGATTCCAGTGGAGAGAATAATTAAAGGAGATGAATTGAAATCTCGAATCCGTAATCTGAAATCTGGTTTCACTTATCAACTTATAAACTTATCATCTTATAAACTTACTATCTTATGACTCTGCTTTTTAACCTCTTGATCTTTCCGGGGCTGCTTTTTACCGGTTTCGCCGGGGGGCTGCTCTCCTGGTTCGACCGCAAGCTTTCCGCCCGGCTGCAGTGGCGCCGCGGTCCGGTCTGGTTCCAGCCTTTCGCCGACCTGGCCAAGCTGATGGGAAAGGAGACGATTCTTCCCGCCGAGGGTTCCCGCCCGCTTTTTCTCTTCGCTCCGGTTGCCGGACTGGCGGCGGTCCTCGTCGCCTCGTGGATTATCTGGCTGAGTCTGCTTCGGCCGGAAATGGGTTTTGTCGGGGACCTGATCGCGGTGTTTTACCTCCTCAGCGTTCCCGCTCTCGCCCTGATTGTCGGGGGATCGGCCTCCGCTAATCCCCTGGCCTCGCTGGGGGCGGGCCGGGAGATCAAGCTCCTGCTGGCCTACGAGCTGCCCCTGCTCTTAAGTTTGCTGGTTCCCGTCGTCCAGGCCGGGAGTCTTCGCCTGGGAGGGATCCTGGCCCACCAGTCCGCCGCCGGCTCGATCGCCGGGAGCTGGTCGGGCTTGCTGGCGCTGGCCGCGGCGGTGCTCTGCCAGCAGGCCAAGCTCGGCCTGCCGCCGTTCGATATCGCCGAGGCCGAGACCGAGATCAGCTCCGGACCCCTGATTGAATACTCCGGGCCGCCGCTGGCGCTGTTTAAGTTCACCAAGATGCTGATGCTCCCGGTAATGCCCCTGTTTCTGGTCACGGTGTTCTGGAACGGCATCGGTTCTTCGCTCGGAGGACATCTGGCCGCCGTTGCCAAGGTTCTGGCCCTGGTTACGGCGGCGGTTTTGATCAAGAATACCAATCCGCGTCTCCGGATCGACCAGGCGGTGAAGTTTTTCTGGGGTCCGGTGACGATCCTGGCGGCGTCGGCGCTGCTTCTGGCGCTCTTCGGTTTGTGAGAGGTAAGGGCTGGTGAAGAAGAACCTGAAGATAACTCAGAAGGCCCTGCTTAAATCGCCCTGGGTATTCCACTTGAGCACGGGTTCCTGCAACAACTGCGACATCGAGATCCTCGACGTTCTCACGCCGCGCTTCGACGCCGAGCGTTTCGGCGTGATGCTGGTCGGAAGTCCCCGCCACGCCGACGTTCTCCTGGTGACCGGCGCGATGACCCGGAAGGCTCTCCCCCGGGTCAAGGAGGTCTGGAAGAAGATGGCCCGCCCCTGCGCGGTGGTGGCGATGGGCGCCTGCTCGATGGACCAGGGAATCTTCCGGGGCGCCTACAACACCCCGGATCCGGTGGACAGCGTCATCCCGGTCGATGTTTACATTCCCGGCTGCCCTCCCAAACCCGAGGCGATGATCCTGGGGCTGGTCAAGGCGCTGGAGGTGGTTAAGGAGAAGTTCCAGGGAGAAAAGAGAATTGATAAGATGCTATAAGGTTATAAGTTGATAAGTTTCACAGGTTCAGGGTTCAAAGGTTTAGAGGTTCAAAGTCTCAATCCCATCAAAATCGGGATCGAAATCGCTATCGAAATCGTTTTTTGAGTTCCGGGCAAGAGTCCGGCTGCCGGCAACCGAGATGAACGCGCAAGAACTGAAATCCGAACTGGAGTCGAAGTTTCCGGGAGGGATCCTGAGCTGGGAGGAGAGGAGTCCCCACCGGGTCTATGCCGCCGTTAAGCCGGAGTCCCTGCGGGAGATGGCCCGGCACCTTTACGCCGGTCTCGGCCTGCGCCTGAGCACCGCCACCGCCGCTCATATTCTGAAGGGTTTTGAAATCCTCTATCATTTCGCCCTCGACCGCGGCGGGGTGGTTCTTTCCCTCCGGGTCTCCCTGGGCGAGGGGCCGCCCGCGGCCGATTCCATCGCCGACCTGGTGCCGGCGGCCGACTGGATCGAGCGGGAGATGGCGGAACTGATGGGGGTTGAGTTCAGGGGGCGCGCTTCCACCGAGCCGCTGCTCTCCAGCGAGGAATGGCCGAAGGGAGTCTTTCCGCTGCGGAAAAACGGCGAGATTCCAGATTCCGGATTACAGATTGGAGGAGATTAATGCAAGTTGGTCATAGACAATTGAAGATATATCAGGCCGCCCATGAGCTGGCAGTCGAAATTCATAAGATGTCTATGAATCTTCCCCGATTTGAAATGTACGAAGAAGGAAGCCAGATCAGAAGATCATCCAAGTCGGTTCCGGCAAATATTGTCGAGGGATATGCCTTGAGAAAGTACAAGGCCGAATATCTTCATTACCTATATCGGGCGTATGCTTCTTCCGAAGAAACAATAGAACATCTCGAACTTCTTCAAGAAACCGGATCGCTAAGCGATGGAAGACTATTTTCAGCCCTTAAAGGCAAGTACGACGAAATGAATAAAATGATCTTCTGTTTTATCCGGGCTGTTGAAAAAGAGCACGGATCACCCCTTTACTTGAAAGAAGAGGCTGACAATCCGGAGTTCATAAACTGAACGCGACCGTTGTTGTCTCGAATCTCCAATCCATAATCTGAAATCTGTCTTTAATGAAGACAATAATCCCCATCGGGCCCTACCATCCGCTCCAGGAGGAGCCGGAATTCTTCGAGCTCCACGTCGAGGGAGAGCGGGTGGAGAAGCTGGTCATCCGCATCGGCTACAACCACCGCGGGATCGAAAAGCTGGCCGAGAGCAAGACCTACGACCAGGTGATCTTCCTGGTCGAGCGAATCTGCGGGATCTGCTCGACCTCCCACCCGATCGCGGCGGCCAACGCCCTGGAGGACCTGGCCGGGATCCGCGCCCCCGAGCGCGCGCTCTACATCCGCACCGTCATCGGGGAACTGGAAAGGCTTCACAGCCACCTGCTCTGGCTGGGGCTGGCCGGCCACTTCATCGGCTACAACACGCTGTGGATGTGGGCCTGGAAGGCGCGGGAGCCGGTCCTGGACATAATGGAGCGGATCAGCGGCAACCGCAACCACTACGCGATGATGAAGGCGGGGGGGGTGAGAAGGGATCTCAAGGCCGAGGACATTCCCTGGGTGCTCAAGACCCTCGATTCGATCAAGCCGGATATCGATCTCTTCCACAAGGCGCTGGACGACGATCCCGTGCTTCATCTCCGGCTCAAGAACGTCGGCGTTCTGACCCCGGAAGACATCGCCGTCACCGGGGCGCTGGGCCCCACCGCCCGCGCTTCGGGCGTGGATATCGACATCCGCCGCGACGAACCCTACGCCGCCTACGACCGGGTCGAGTGGAAGGTGATCGTCGGGAGCGCCGGCGACGTCTTCGACAAGGCCTGGGTCCGGGTCCTGGAGATGAAGGAGTCGATCGGGATTATCGAGCAGTGTCTTCGCGCCCTTCCGCCCGGGGAGATCGACCTCCGGCTTAAGGAAATGCCGCCGGGGGAGGGGATCGGCCGCCACGAGGCCCCGCGCGGCGAGTGTTTTCACTATGTGTTAAGCGACGGGAGTTCCTGTCCGGTCCGCTACAAGATCCGGGCCCCCAGCTTTATGAACCTGACCACCAATTATATCGCCGCCCGGGGCGAGACGGTCGCCGACGCCACCCTGATCCTGGCGGCGGTCGATCCCTGCTACTGCTGCACGGAACGGATGGCGGTGGTCTCCGGCGGCCGCCGCCGCACCATCGACGGCGAACGCCTGGTCGAGATCTCGCGCCGAAAGACCCTGCGCCTGGCTTCCGAGTTGGGCGTGGAACCGGAGAGCACTCTCAAGAAGAACGGGCCGAGGTCGTGAGCCTGCCGGTTACGTTAGCGATACCTTTTGCCGCCGCCGCGCTGGTCCGGGTTTTCGGGCCGGTTCACCGGCGCTTGGCCCCGGCGCTCGGCCTGGCTGCCGCCCTTCTGTCGCTGGTTCTCACCAGCCGTTTCCCCTCCGCCGCCCCACCGGCTTATTCCTGGTCGGGGATCGAGATACTGCGGGTCGAGCCCCTGGGAGCTTTTCTGCTGCCGGCGGTCGCCTTCTTCGCCGTCCTGATGGCGATCTACACTCTCAAACCCGGTTCGCGAACCGGCGGCGAAGGCTCCTCTTCCCTGATGCTTCTTTCCTGGGGCGCGGCGCAGGGGGTTCTGCTCTCGGGCCATCTTCTTCCCCTTCTGGTTTTCTGGGGCTTGATCGGGATCTGTCTCTATCTCCTGACCGACCGCGGCGGTTCCGCCGCGTCGCCGGCGGCCAAGAAGACCCTGATCATCGTCGGCGGTTCCGACGCCCTGCTTCTCCTGGGCGCGGCGCTGCTGGTCCATCTCAACCGCTCCTGGTCGTTCGACGCCGCTCCGCTGCCGGTCCGCGGCTGGGCCGCGACGGCCGCCTTCTTCGCCGTCGCCGCCGCGGCCGGGGCCAAGATCGGCGCCGTTCCCTTTCATTCCTGGGTCCCCGACGTCTCGGAGAACGCTCCCCTTCCGGCGGCCGCTTTTCTTCCGGCCTGCCTGGACAAGATCGTGGGTATCTTTCTTCTGGCCCGCGCGGCGACCGGATTGTTCTCCTTCTCTCCGGATCTCCGCCTGCTCCTGCTCCTCCTGGGAGCGGCGAGCCTGGTCGGCGCGGTCCTGGCGGCCCTGGTCCAGGAAAACGGAAGGCGGCTGCTGGGTTTTCACGCCGTCAGCCAGGCCGGTTATATGATCCTGGGAATCGCTTCGGGAACCGCCCTGGGAATCGCGGGCGGGCTTTTTCATATGCTGAACAACGCCGTCTACAAGCAGGGGTTGTTCCTCGGACTGGGCGCGGTGGAGAGGGACAGGGGGACGACCGACCTGGACCGGCTCGGGGGGCTGTCCCGCTCTCTTCCGGCCACTTTCGGCTCGTTTTCGGTCTTTTCCCTGGCGATCTCGGGGATTCCGCCTTTCAACGGCTTTATCTCCAAGTGGATGATATATATGGGGCTGCTCGAGATGCGCTGGGCCGGTTTCGGACTTGCCTCCCGGCTCTGGCCGGTCTGGCTTCTGGCGGCGATGGCGGGATCGGCGTTTACCCTGGCCAGCTTTATGAAGCTGGTACACGCGGTATTCCTGGGACGGGGAGAGGGCGGGGACAAGAGCTCCGGGCGCGAGAGCTTCCGTCTCGGGTGGTCGACCCTGATTCCTCCGGCGGTTCTGGCCCTGGTATGCCTGGCGGCGGGGGTTCTGGCCTATCCCCTGGTGATCGACGGCTGGCTGCGGGCGGCGGTCGCCGGCCTGGCCCCGGCCGCGGAATGGCCGGGTTTCTTCAGCCCGCTTTATGCCGCCGTGCTTCTGCTGGCGGCCCTGACCGCCGGAGTCTTGATCTACTGGTGGGGCGCGGCGGCCGGTTACCGGCGCGATACCCCCTTCATCGGCGGGGAAAAGCTCTTGCCGGAGGAGAGCCGGGTTACGGGAACCGGGTTTTACCTTGAGTTGAAGCGGAGCGCCCCGCTGTCCTGGTTCTACCGCGCGGCGGCCGCCGGCCGCTTCGACTTTTATCGCCTGGCCACGGAGGCAACCTTGAAAGTCTCCAGATCCCTTCAACTGCTGCACCGGGGCGTGCTTTCCGCCTACGTGGGCTGGATCCTGGCCGGCTTCGCGGCGCTGGCCGTGTTTCTGGCTCTGATGGGCTTATGATGGCGATCGTTATCATCCTTATGGGCGTCGCCGTTTCCGCGGTTCTAGCCGCGGTATCCGGCGACTATCTCCGCGCGGTCAGGTTTGCCGCGCTGGCCGTCGCCGGCGGAGTGGCGGTTCTTCTCCTGCTGGGGGCGTGGCTTCCCGCCCTGCTTCAGGCGGTCTTTCTGGCGTTGGTTTACCGGGCGGGAACAGTTTTTGCCGTCCGCGCCGCCGGAGAACCCGCGCCGCCCGCCCGCCGTTCGGCGGCGCGGGTTCTGCTGATCTCGGCGGTTGTCGCGGTCGCCGCCCTGCTGGGTCGTCGCTTCGTTCCGCCCGAAATCGCCCCGGAAGCTTTTGACCGGTCGATCTTCTCCACCGGCCCCCAGGGGATACTGGGTACTCTTGCCATCCGCTATTTCGACCTGCTCGGACTGGCCGGGATACTTTTGGTAGCCGCCGTCGGGATCCGCCTCTTCCTCGGATACGTCCCGGCCGCCGGCGACGAAAAAGCCGATCCTTCCGCGGAGGAGGGGAGACGATGATCGCGCTGTTGATAATGATCGCGGCCCTGGCCGGGATCTACGCGGTGATCTCCCGTCCCGACGCGCTCAAGATCCTGCTGGGAATGGCCCTGTTGGCGATGGGGGTGGTCCTGGCCCTGGCCTTTATGGCCTTTCCCGCGATCGCTTTCTGGCCGTTTGCCTTCGAAGGGCTTCAGTGGGCGCCGGGACTGTTTTTCTGGGCGGCCGCGGCGGCGTCGCTGGTGGGGATCGTGGTCGTCTCTCTCCTGGCGGCGATGACGGCGGGCAGGTTTCGCGAAGGCGGGAGCTATTCCCTGGAGAAGAAGGACCGGCTGAAAGGCTGA
>PUNC01000031.1 GCA_003551625.1 PVC group bacterium
CGCCTGACCGACCTTGCCCGCGCGCAGGAAACCTCTCCCGCCGCTCTTCTGCTCCAGGGCCGGATCGGCCAGCTGGAAGAGAAGGTGGATCGGCAGCTGCAGCTGGTCGCCGACCGGCTGCAATCGACCACCGGCCGGATCGACGAACGGATCGCCGACGTCAAGAAGGACCTGGGCGAGGTCTCCCAGGCCACCCGCCAGGTCTACGACCTGGCCCGGGACATCTCTCAGCTCGAGGAGATGCTCAAGGCCCCCAAGTTCCGCGGCGGCCTGGGGGAACTCTTCCTCGGGGACCTGCTCGGTCAGATCCTGCCCCCTTCCGGATTTTCGCTCCAGCACCGCTTCAAGAGCGGCGAGACGGTGGACGCGGTGATCCGGATCGGGAGCAGCCTGGTCCCGGTGGATTCCAAGTTCCCGCTCGATAATTTTCGCCGGATCCAGGGCGCCGGCGATGACCGGGACCGGGAAGTCCACCGTAAGAGTTTCATCCGGGACGTCAAGAAACACATCGACGACATCGCCCGCAAATACATCCTTCCCGACGAAGGGACCTTCGATTTCGCCCTGATGTATATCCCGGCCGAGAACATCTACTACGAAACCATCATCCGCGACGAGACCCTGGGCGAGGAGAAGGGGATCTTCAACCACGCGCTCCAGCGGAGGGTGATCCCGGTCTCCCCCAACTCGTTCTACGCCTACCTGCAGGTGATCATCCTGGGGCTGAAGGGGCTGCGGATCGAAGCCGGGGCGATGGAGATCTACCGTTCCCTGGCTCGCCTGGAAGGAGACCTGAAACGTTTCAAGACCGATTTCGAGCTGGTGGGGACGCATCTTACCAACGCCCGTTCCAAGTATGAATCGGCCGACAAGCGGCTGACCGGCTTGAGCCTGAAACTGGCCTCTTCCCACGAGGCGGCCCGCCTTCCCGATTCCCCCGCCGGGACCGGGGAAGGGGACGGTGGGGACACCGTCCCGCCCGAAAACTCCGATTTATGAACGAGATCATCATCATTCTTCCGGTTCTGCTCTTCTCGGTGATCTTCCACGAGTTCGCCCACGGCTGGATGGCGCTCCGCTGCGGCGACGACACCGCTCTCCGGGCGGGAAGGCTGACCTTCAACCCGGTTCCGCATATCGATCCCTTTATGACCATCCTGCTGCCCCTTTTCCTGATCATCTCCGGCAGCGGGGTCATCTTTGGCGGGGCCAAGCCGGTCCCGGTCAACCCCTACCTCTTCCGTAACGGAGAGAAGGACAATCTTAAGGTATCCTTCTCCGGTCCGGCTTCGAATCTCGTTCTGGCGGCGGCGGCGATCGGTGTTCTGGCTTTCACCATTTCGATCTACCGGGTATTCCCTTCCCCGTTGCTGCAGACTTTTCTGCGGTTCCTTTACGTGATGGTCTGGATTAACCTGATTCTGGCCAACTTCAACCTGATCCCGATCCCGCCGCTCGACGGCTCCCACATTCTGGCCTACTTTCTCCGCGGCGAGGCCCGCGAATTCTTCGCCCGCCTGCAGTCGGCCGGTTTCATTCCTCTCCTTGTCCTGATCGTCGTGGGCAACTGGATCCGGGTGGGAGGAATCGGGTTGTTCGGCTGGCTCTTCCTGCCCAGCCGCCTGGTGATGGCGTTGGTCGAGCGGGCGATCCTCGGTTAGGACCGTCCGATGAGATGGAGTCTTCAGCCGGTCGATTCCCGCCGCGCCGCCGTCCTGGCCCGGGAGCTTGAAGTCAGCCCCGCCCTGGCGCGGGTCCTCCTTCGCCGGGGTGTCGGCGATTCCTCCGCGGCCCGGCGGTTTCTTGAGCCCGCTCCCGCCGACCTGCACGAACCGTCGGCGATGGCCGATATGGAAAAGGCCGTCGAGCGGCTCGGGCGGGCCCTGCGCGACCGCGAGCGGGTGGTTCTTTTCGGCGACTACGACGTTGACGGGGTGACCTCGCTGGCCATCCTGGGCGAGGTCTTCGCGGCGGCGGGACTGCCCGTCATCGCCCATCAGCCCCACCGGCTGCGGGAGGGTTACGGTCTCAACCCCGCCGCGATCCGGCTGGCCCGGTCCGCCGGCGCCACTCTCCTGGTGGCGCTGGACTGCGGAACCGAGGCGGGCGGACTGATCGCCGCGGCGGCCGCCGGCGGCCTGGACGTGATCGTGGCCGATCACCACCGCCTGCGCGGGGCGCCGCCCCCCGCCGCCGCGTTCTTGAACCCGAAACGGGAGGACTGCCTCTATCCCTTCAAGGATCTCGCCTCGGCCGGGGTAACCTTCAAGCTTGTCCAGGCCGGCTGGAAACGCTGGGGGCTGAAGCTTGACTGGGAACGGCTCTGGCAGCTGGCCGCCCTGGGGACGGTGGCCGACGTCGCCCCCCTCCGCGGGGAGAACCGCGTTCTGGTCAGTGTCGGCCTGAAGGGGTTTCGCAACGGGAAAGACCCGGTCTTCCGGGAGATCTGCCGGGTCGCGGGGCTGCCGCCGCCCGGGCTCACCGCGCGCCGGCTGGCCTTCGGGATCGCGCCCCGTCTCAACGCGGTCGGCCGCCTGGGCGAAGCCGAGGTGGGCCGGAAACTGCTGATGTCCCGCGACCCCGGGGAGATCGCGGCCCTGGCCCGGACCGCCGACCGGCTCAACACTTCCCGGCGGGCGCTGGAGAAGGCGATCTTCGTCCAAGCCGTCTCGATGATCGAGGAGGACCCGGAAAAACATCTTCGCCGCGTGCTCGTGGTCGCCGGCGAGGGTTGGAGCCGGGGAGTGGTGGGAATCGCGGCCTCCCGGCTGGTTGAAAGGTACCGCCGTCCGGCGGTGGTGATCTCGATCGAGGGGGAGGAGGGAACCGGTTCGGGGAGAAGCGTTCCCGGATTCAACCTTTTTGCCGCTCTGAACGAATGCTCGGATTGCCTGTCCGGGTTCGGCGGCCACCGGCAGGCGGCCGGGTTGAGTCTTTCCCCCGGCCGGTTGGATGAACTCCGGGAGGCTCTGGACCGGGAGGCGGAACGGCAGCTGGGTCCGGAAGGAGCGATTCCAGCTCTCGAGCTTGACGATGAACTTGATCTCGGCGAGCTCGACCTGAACCTGGCCGGCGAGTTGGAGAAACTCGAACCGTGCGGCCGGGGCAATTCTTCCCCGATTTTTTTCACGGCCGGGCTGGAGGTGGGGAAAGAAGCGAGGATTCTCGGTCGCGGCCGCCGGCACCTGAAGATCCGCTTGGGGAAGCACGGAATCGTCCGGGATTTTCTGGGATGGGATATGGCGGGGAGGCTACCGGAGCTTGCCGGCGGCCGGATCGACGCGGCCTACGAGGTGAGAAAGGGCTCCTGGCGCGGCGCCGATCAGCTCGAGTTGATCCTGAAGGACTTTCGCCCGGCGGAATCGGTTGAAAAACCGTGAGCTTCAAGGGGCTTACGGAACCGCCCGATTTATAATATAACTATCGCACGAAAGAGAACTGAAAACCTTAACCGGGCGCCGGCGCCGATCAAGGGAGGGAAGGATGAAAAAAGTTATAGTTATTCCGGCGATATTGGCGGTTCTGGCCGCGTTGCTGGTCGTCGGCCGGAACTCGATCGTGCGGGCGGCTATGGTCAGAGCGGTCAGATCCGCCCTGGGAGCCGAACTGACGGTCGAGGAAGTACGGATCGGCATTCGTCGGAGCCGCGTGGAGATGTCGGGACTGAGGTTGAAGAATCCCGATGGTTTCGGCGGCGGCGACGCTCTGGTCATTCCCGCGATCGGGATCGATTACGTTCCGGCCGCCCTGCTGCGGGGAAAGGCCCATTTTCGGGAGGTCGCCATCTGGATTGACGAACTCAACGTCGTCCGGGGCGAAGACGGGCGCGTCAACCTCGACGTCCTGCTCCCGGAACCCCCTCCGGAGAGAGAAGTCCCCGTGGCCGAAGAACCCGATCCGGACGACGAACCCCCGACGGAGTTTCTGGTGGAGAAACTGGCCTTGAAAATCGGTCGCGCCAATTTCCGCGACCTCGGGAGCGGCCGGAGCGAGACGATCGACCTCGATCTTGAGGAAGAGTTCAGGAATGTTTCCAGTTCGGCCGATATCTGGCGGCTGATCCTGATCACCGCCACCCGGAACAGCCTCTTCCGGCGGTTGACGGGGCTGGACCTGAAGTCGCTCGAGTCGGAGTTGAGCGAGGGGTTTCGCCGGGAACTTGACCGCCGGCTTGAAGACGAAATCCGCGCTCCCGGCGATTTTATCCGGAGGCTGTTCGAATGATCGGTTCCTCCGAACCCTTATTCTCCGGCCTGATCGACTGCCACGCTCATCTCGAGGAGATCGATCCCCTCCTTCCGGCGCTGGAGCGGGCGGCGGCGGCGGGGGTGGCCACGGTGATCGCGGCCGCGGTCGACGCCGCTTCCGCCCGCCTCGCGCTGCGGCTGTCGGAAAGGGAACTTCCGGTCGCGGTTCTGCCCTGCGCCGGCCTTCATCCCACCGAGATCGTTCCCGGGGAACTGGAGGCGGTGGCCGCCCTGATCGGGGAGAATCATTCCCGCCTGGCGGCGGTGGGCGAGATCGGCCTTGACTACTGGCGGGCCAAGAAGGACGAGAGGAAGAAAGGGGAGCAGCGGCGGATTTTCCGCTTCCAGCTGGAACTCGCCCGAAACTTCGGCCTGACCGCGGTGATTCACAGCCGGGGCGCCTGGGACGACTGTCGCCGCCTGGTCGGGGAATCGGGGCTGCAACCGGTTCTCTTTCACTGGTATAGCGGCCCGCTTGACGTTCTCGAGCTGATTCTCGCCGACGGCCATTATCTTTCCGCCGCGCCGGCCGCCGCCGGCAGCCCTCCCCATCGCGCCGCCCTGGCCGCCGCCCCGCTTTCAAGGATCGTGGTCGAGACCGACTCTCCGGTGCCGCTCAAGCGGGGGGAGGAGAGAGTGCCGACGGAACCGGCCGATCTCCCGGTCTCCCTCCGGGCGCTGGCCGAGATCAAGAATTGCCGTCCGGAGGAGGCGGCGGCGAGTTCGACGGCGGCCGCCCGCCGTCTTTTTCGTTTTCCGACCGCGCAGGATCGATGAGCGAAGATTCTTTGCAGCCCCTTTACACCCGCCAGTATTTCCTGATCACCGCGGTCTTCTTTCTGCTCTTCTTCTCCTGGGGGATCTTTTTCCTGCTGCCGATAAGGATCTCCGAGCTGGGCGGGGGAAAGTTCGAGATCGGCCTGATAATGGGGGCGGCCCAGGTCAGCGCGGTGGCGGCGCGTTTCCTCGGCGGCAGCCGGCTGGACCGGCTGGGAAGAAAGAAGCTTCTGGTCGGCAGCGCGGTCGTGAACACCGGTGTCGTGCTGGCCTTTCTGGCCGTTCGCCGGGTCGACTGGCTTCCGGTCGTTCTGCGGGTGATCCAGGGGGTGGCTTACGGCGTTTACTTTACCGCCGTCTTCACCGTCATCTCCGATCTTTCTCCTTCCGGCCGGATGACCGAGGGGCTGGGAAACTTCGGGATGGCCGGACTGCTGGCGCTGGCTCTCGCTCCCTGGCTGGGAGAAAAGCTGATCGCGGTCTTCGGTTTCAACTCGATCTTCTTCGCCGCCGCCGCCGCCTCGCTGCTGGCGGTCTTTCTCGCCGCCGCTTCCCGGGAGAGCCTGCCGCCGGAGTTCTGCCTGACCGCTCCCGTGCCGATGAAAAAGTCGCTGGCCGGGGGGGTAGGGCTATTGCTGTTTATCACCGTTATGTTCGGTTCCGGGCGGGGGGTCCTGGTCTCCTTCGCCGCCGATCATCTTTCCGGGGGAAGAACGGTCTCGGCCGGCGTATTTCTGTTGATCTATTCGCTGACGGCGGGCGCGGTGCGGTTCGCGGCCGGACCGCTGGCCGACCGGAGGGGGAAGCTCCGGGTGCTGGCACCGGCGCTGGCGGTCTTCAGCCTGGGGGTGGCGCTTGCCGCCGCCCTGTTTTCCAACACCCTGATCGCGCTGGCGGCGGCGCTGGCCGGGCTCGGCCACGGATTTCTTTATCCGGTGCTCAACGCCCTGGTCATCGAGCGTTCGCACGACTGCGCGCGGGGGACCGCCACCGGCTATTACACCGGCAGTTACGACGTCGGGGTCGGGCTGGGAGCCATCTTCTGGGGCGGGATCGCCTCCTTTACCGGCTATCCGGCGATGTTCGTCTTGGCGGGCGTCGCCGTCCTGGCCGGCGTCTTCGCCGTCCGGGCCCTGGCCCGGAAATCGCCCCCTTCTCCCCGCTAATGCAACAAATTCTTCCAGATAGAATTTGTTGCATTAGGGATGAAGGGGGATGATCGCGGTAATATTTTAATGGGATGCCTGCCGCCGGCGGCGCCGGTCCAGCCGGCCTGGGATAACCTGCTTCACTTCGGAAACCCGGTCCTGGGGACGGTCAGCCTGGCGCTGTCCCTGCTCGCCCTGTATATTTTGCCGGGCGCGCTTCTTTCAAAGAGAAAGATATGAAGATTGATTATCTGGTGAACTTCAGGCTCTCCGCGCTTCCCGAGGAGAAGGTCGATCTCCTGGTCCTGGGCAGCGGCGTGGCCGGCCTCTCGGCGGCGCTGGCCGCCGCCGCCCGCTGCCGGGTGGCGGTGATCTGCAAGGGAGACCCGGAGGAGGGCAACACCGCCGACGCCCAGGGCGGGATCGCGGCGGCGCTTCCGGCCGACGACAGCTGGCGGGATCATCGCGACGACACCCTCGCCGCCGGCGACGGGCTTTGCGATCGGGCCGCCGTGGAAGTCCTGGCCCGGGAGGGAGCGGGGGCGGTCCAAAAGCTGATCGGGTTGGGGGCGGAATTCGATCGCCGGGGAGGCAGAATCGTCTTCACCCGGGAAGCGGCCCATCGCCGCGCCCGGGTCGTGCACGCCCGGGGCGACGCCACCGGAATCGAGGTGGAAAAGTCCCTGCTGCGGGCCGTCGCCGACAATTCCCGGATCCGCCTTTTGCCGGGGACGATGACGGTGGACCTGCTGCGCCGCGGGGACTGCTGCCTGGGGGCCCTGGTGGCCGAAAGGGACGGTTCTCTTCGCGCCCTGCGGGCCGGAGCGGTCGTGCTGGCCACGGGCGGACTGGGACAGATCTACCGTGAGACCACCAACTCCGGCGTGGCCACCGGCGACGGCCCGGCGATGGCCTGGCGGGCGGGGGCGGCGCTGGCCGATCTCGAGTTCGTGCAGTTTCATCCCACCACGCTTTATCTCGCCGGCGCTCCCCGTTTCCTGATCTCGGAAGCGGTCCGGGGCGAGGGCGGGGTGATCCGGGACGCCGCCGGCCGCCGGTTTATGCCCGATTACCATAAGGACGCGGAACTGGCGCCCCGGGATATCGTCAGCCGGGCCCTGGTCGACCGGATCCGCCGGACCAACTCCAGTTGCGCCTATCTCGACGTCCGATCGCTCACCAGCCGGGGTTTCCAGCGCCGCTTTCCCAAGATAAACGCCCTTCTCCGCCAGTACGGCCTCGACGCCGGCCGGGACCTGGTTCCGATCCGCCCCGCCGCCCATTACGCGATGGGAGGGGTGAAGACCGATCTCTGGGGCCGGACCGGCCTCAAGGGGCTTTTCGCCTGCGGGGAGGCCGCCTGTACCGGCGTGCACGGCGCCAACCGGCTGGCCTCGAATTCCCTGCTGGAAGGTCTGGTCTTCGGCGCCCGCGCCGGACGGCGGGCGGCCGCGGAGCGCCGGCTTTCCTCCCGCCCGGCCCTTGTTTCCCGGCGGCGGCTCTCTCCGCCCGGGCGCTTCGATATCGAGGATCTGTGCCGTTCCCTGAGAAGCCTGGTCTGGATGAAGGCGGGGATCGAGCGGTCCGGGGACCGGCTGAAAGAAGCGCGGGAGCGGATTCGTTTCTGGCAGAATTACGCCCTCCGGTTCGAGACCGCCGACCGCCGGGGGTGGGAGGTCCAGAATATGCTGATCCTGGCCGGATTGATCTGCCGGTCGGCGCTGGCCCGGACCGAGAGCCGCGGCGGCCATTACCGCCTCGATCACCCTCATCGCGACGACCGGAGGTGGCTCCGGCAGATCGTGGTTAAGAAAACAAGATAGCGATCCGGAGAGATATCGACCGCGAGAAACCAAGGGCAGGGGTGGTAAACTAATGGAAGATGGGAGTTGGGTTAAGAAGACGACTAAACGGCTTGTTTTAACTACGAATCACGCGAATGGACGCGAATACGAACCGGTTTGTTGCTCCGCACCTTATGAAAGGACGCAAAGCGCATAGAGCATAGGGCATGGCGTCAATCCGCCTTCGTTTGAAAACTACGGCGGACACCGTCGAAATCGGGATCGAAATCGCTATCGA
>PUNC01000068.1 GCA_003551625.1 PVC group bacterium
CCCCCGCCGTTACCATCGCCGAAACTATCGCCGCCGCGACAAGAAAACCTCTTTTTCTCATACCCACACCTCCTGATACCGGTTGTGGCTTCTCCCCGTCGGGAAAGCCGGTTTTCGGATTATTTATTGTTCCGGGCCGAAATATTATTTCTGTCATTGCGAAGCAATCTCAGCCGCCGCCGACAGTCCGGCTTAATCGCTCCTCAAAAAAAGCTCCGCTTCCACGGTCAGCACCAGTTGTTTCTCACCCTCTTTGGCCGCCGGAACGACCAAAACGCCGTCGAAGACCGGCTCCGGCTCCGGCCCTTCGCGGAGCATCCGCAGGCGATAACCGCCGGTGACCTCTTCCCACGGCCTTCTCTCGGAGCGCACGACGCCGGCCGGGGCCGGAAAGAACTCGGCCCGCTTCATCTTCTCCGCGGAGACCTCCGCCGGCGGGCGGACGTCGAGGGTGATGCTGGCGGCGTCCATCCGGGCGGAGAAGTCCCACCGGGGGTCGGCGACCGGCCGGAGCGCTTCGGCCCGCTCG
Organism: PVC group bacterium; assembly: GCA_003551625.1. GTDB lineage: Bacteria > Auribacterota > Erginobacteria > Erginobacterales > PUNC01 > PUNC01. Next base: position 530 of record PUNC01000068.1, read on the forward strand.
AAGGCGCTCCGCCAGCGGGAGGGCTCCGGCGGCCGGTCGCCGACCGGGATGACCAGCTCCAGGTGGTCGTCGAATCCTACGCAGTAATCCTTGCAGGCCAGCCAGGACGTCTTGACTTCCAGGCGGAGCTCGTCGCCCGCTTCAAGGCCGGCGGGCGGGGTCAGCTTCCGCGAGACCAGCATCTCGCCTTCAAGACCGAAAGTGACGAAAGGGGGTTCATCGAAGCGGCGCGGCGCCGGCCATTCGACCTCCCCGGCGACAAAACCTTCCGGAAGGGTCCACTCCATCCGGGGGGCGGTTCCGGAGTCGCCGGGGTTGAGCCAATAGACGTGCCAACCCCGGTTCATTTGAAAGAGGACTCCGGCCTGAAAAGGATCGCCGGGCCGGATCCATTTTACGTCGGCGATCAGCCGGGCGGTGGAGCCCGGTTCTTCGTCCGCGGCGGTTTCCGTCAGCGCTTCCCCGGTCGCCGCTTTCACCCGGTCCAGCTTTTCAACCAAACGGTCGGCCCGGACAAACCCCACGATTCTTTCGCCGGTTATCTCCTCGCCGCGCCCGTCGAGAAAGACGATCGTGGGAACGCCGGCGATTCCGTAAAGATTTCGCAGCCGGACCGCTTCCGGAGATTCGTAACTGGTCAGGTCCACCTTGAAGCGGGGCAGTTGCCGTAATTCCTGGATCACCCGCCGGTCGGTGAAGGTCCGGCGGTCGAGCTCGAGGCAGGGTACGCACCAGTCCGCGGAGAAATAGATCATCGTCGGCAAGCCCTCCCGGAGAGAGTCGGCCACCAGCTTATCGTCGTAGGGTTCCCAATCAAGCGAGGGAAGCCGCCCCCCGCGGTAGATGACTACCGCCGCGATGACGAATCCGGCGCCGGCCAGCCGCTTGATCCACGGGAACAGCCGCGCGCGGCTCCCCGATTTTTCGATCAGCCCGAGATAAACGCCCCCCGCGACCAGCACCAGGGGAATCAGGACGAAGACCAGCCCGGGGTCGAGGGCCAGCGACAGGTAAAATACGCCGACGGCGGTCAGGGCGACTCCCAGCAGTTTTCTCACCCAGATCATCCACTCTCCCGACCGGGGGAGCCGGTTCAGGAGGCCGGAAAAGGTTCCCAGGATCAGGTAGGGGAAGCCGAGCCCCAGACTCAAGACGAAGAAGGCGGCGAATCCGAAAACAGGGTCGCCCCGCCGGCCGACCAGGGCCAGCAGGCCGATGATCGGCGGACCGATGCAGGGGGCGGCGAAGATCCCCACGAAAAGCCCGGAAAGATAGGTTCCCGCCCACCCGGCGGTCCGCCCGGCTCCCAGCCGGTTCATCAACCCCGCCGGCGGCCGGAGCTCGTAGAGACCGAACATACTCAGGGCCAGGAGGATGAAGAGGGCGCCGATTCCGAACAGGACCGCTCCCGACTGCAGAATCCCTCCGAAGAGCCCGCCGGTCAGGGCGGCGGCCGCCCCGAGGACGCTGTACATCGTGGCGATTCCCAGAACGTAAACCAGCGCCCGTCCGAAGATCGTCGCCGAACTTTTCCCGCTTCGCGCGCCGAAGATGGAGACGGTGATCGCCAGCATCGGATAGACGCAGGGGGTGAGGTTTAGCGCCAGTCCGACCAGAAACAGGCCGGCGAAGGCCAGCAGCCGTCCCTGGTCGAAGCTTGAAGCCAGCCGGGCCGCTTCGCCGGCGACGGCCGGCGCCGCCGCGGTCAGCAGGAATACGGCCGCGGCGATCGGCGCCGCCGGGTTGGGCCGGCGGAGGAATCCGCGATGTCTGTCGATGGACATTTTAGGAGAATCCCGGTTCGGAAACTGACCGGTGTTATAAGAATATAACACACCCGGCCTGATTCCCGGGTCAGGGGATTTCGATCAGCCTCTCCGGCGCCCCCTCGGGAGGAAGCGGAGATCTCCGTTGCACCGTCTCGGCCAGGGCGTCCCGGACCGCGACTCCGGTATCCCGGGCGTTCGACCCGGCGGTGAAGGTATCGAAGTAATCTCCGCCCGCGGCCAGGAAACTGTTGACCGCCGCGGTATAGACGGCCTGGTCGCGGACCGGCGCGCCGCCGATCTCCAGGGCGACAAGCCTTTCCCCCTCCGGCGGTTGGAGACGGTATTCAGCCCGCAGGCCGGAGACCTGGAGCATTCCCTTGCGCAGGGTAAGGCTTTGTTCCAGCAGCTCGCCGATCTGGCCGCCGGTAAGCTCCATCGTCACGATCGTGTTGTCGAAGGGCATCACCAGGTAAAGATCGCGCAGCGTGATCCTCCCCGCCGGGATCGGGGAACGGATGCCGTAGGCGTTGTGGAAGGCGATATCGGTTCCGGCCGTTTCCCGGATGGCGTCGGAGAGCAGGTTCCCCAAGCCGCTCTCGCCGCGGTCCGGGGGGAAAAGATCCCCTTCGGCCTTCCCGACCTCACGGTCAAGCTCGAGTCCGATATTTTCGGTGATCTCCCCCAGCAGCCCGGCGATCTCCGGGTCCGGGGGATAAACTCCCTCCCGGTTTTCAAACAGCCGGTAGCGGTGGCTGACCACCCGGCCGGTCTTCTTATCCACCGTGAGGTCAAGCCTTCCGGCGTGCAGACCGTAGGCCCCCGCTTGGCAGATCAGCGCGCCGGTTTCGGCGAGTTCCGGCCGGCGGATCAGGTCGTGGCTGTGGCCGCCGATGATCACATCGATCTCGGGCACGGCGCCGGCCAGCTCGCGGTCGCGGTCCCGGCCGAGGTGGGTGACCGCGACCAGCAGATTGTCGGCTTCAAATTCCGGGAGAGAAAGCAGGTCCCGCAGCGCTTCGGCCGGATCGCCGAATTCCAGCTCGCTCACGTGTCCCGGAAGCGAGATTCTGCCGGTTTCTTCGGTGGTAAGGCCGATCAGAAAGACGGTCAGCCCGGGGTATTCAATTTTCGCCAACGGGGTGATGAAGTCGGGCGGGGGGCCTGCGGGGCCGAGCCGGATATTGGCGCTCAAGAAGGGGAAGTCGGCGATTCCGGCCAGCCTTTCGAGGTTTTCGTAGCCGAAGTCGAACTCGTGGTTGCCCACCGCCAGCGCGTCATAACCGGCCGCGTTCATCAGTTCGATCACCGCCGCCCCCCGGGTCAGGTTGCCTTCCGGAGTTCCCATAAAGATATCGCCGGCGTCCAGGAGCAGGGTGGGGATCTCCCGCCGCCGGTTCTCCCTTCGCACGCTTTCGACCCAGGAGACGAAAACCGCGTAGCCCCCGGTGTTTTCGCCCTCGCCCGCCAAACTCCGCGGGAGCACGTGGCCGTGCAGGTCGTTGGTGTGAAGAATGGTGATCCGGGAGTGACGATTCCCCGCGCATCCCGTTCCGGCCAGGCCGGCCGCGAAGATGAGCGCCGCGGCGGCGGGGATTCCCCGGCGGGAAATAATCACGGTGAGATTCTTGAGCGCCGCCGGAAACATTTTTCGGGCCGGAGGGGCGGTCGCGGTCTCGGGTGGTCTTGATGAAGCGCCCATAACCGCTTATAATAATCTCAAGCGACTTAACCCCGCCACGAAAAAATAAGTCGCGGGGAAATTGCTCTTGACGGCGAAGGGGATATCCTTTTTAATTCCGCTCCGTTAAACACCGTGGAGCCAAAACAATGAGCATGGCAGTAGTAGAAATCGCCGGCAAGCAGTATCTGGTCGAGCCGGGCAACGTCATTCAGACCGAAAGACTCAAAGGCGCCGAGGGCGACAGCGTCACCTTCGACCGGGTTCTTTTCTTCTGGGATGGAAAAGAGGCCAAGCTCGGCCGCCCCCACCTGGAGGGATTCAAGGTGGAGGGCAAGCTTTTGGGCGAGAAGAAGGGGCCCAAGGTGATATCCTACAAGTTTAAACGGCGCAAGGATTCCCACCGCAAGGTGGGACACCGCCAGTGGGTATCCAGTGTCGAAGTGGACGGCATCTCAGGTCCGGGAACGGCCAAGGCCAAGGCCAAGCCCAAGGCCGCCCGGCCGGCGAAGCCCAAAACCGCCGGGCCGAAGACCGGGGAGTCAGCCAAGCCTGAATCCGCCCGGAAAGCCGGAACCAAGAAGAAGGCCGTGAAGGCCGAACCGAAGAAGACCGCCGCCAAGGCGAAGAAGGATACCAAGTAAGGAGAGTTGCAGTGGCGCATAAAAAAGGAATGGGAAGCTCCCGCAACGGGAGAGAGAGTCATTCCAAGCGGCTGGGAGTGAAACGTTACGGGGGCCAGTCGGTCCGCGGCGGCTCCATCATCATCCGTCAGCGCGGAACGCCGTTCCATCCCGGCCGGAACGTGGCCCGGGGCCGCGACGATACCCTGTTCGCTCTGGTCGATGGAACCGTGGTCTTTGAGGGCGCCGGCCGCCGGAAGCGCGTCTCCGTCCATCCCGCCGCCTCGCATTAAGCCGCGCTTCGATCTTGAAGCATTCTTTCATTGACCGCGTCAAGATTCACGCCCGGGCGGGCCGGGGCGGAGACGGCTGCGTAAGCTTTCGCCGGGAAAAATACGAACCCCGGGGCGGCCCCGACGGCGGCTCCGGAGGCAAGGGCGGGGACGTGATCCTTCAGTCCTCCGGCCAGCTTGCCACCCTGATCGACTATTATTACCTGCCGCGTGTTCACGCTTCCCCCGGCGGCCGCGGCGGCGGCAAGAATCGCCGGGGCCGCGACGGGAAGAACCTGGTCGTGAAAGTTCCTCGGGGAACTCTGGTCCGGAAGGCCGAAGACGGTTCCCTCCTGGTTGACCTGGCTGAAGAGGAGCAGAGATTCGTCCTGGTCCGGGGTGGAAAGGGGGGGCGGGGAAACGCGAGCTTCGCCACCGCCACCGAGCAGGCTCCCCGGGAAGCGGAAGCGGGAACGCCCGGCGAGGAAGGCTTCTTCGCCCTGGAACTGAAGCTGATCGCCGATGTCGGCCTGGTGGGTTGCCCCAACGCGGGAAAATCTTCGTTGATCTCCCGCCTCTCCAACGCTCGTCCCCGAATCGCGTCATACCCTTTCACCACCTTGAAGCCGGTGCTGGGGGTAATGACGGGTCCGGAAGAGGAGAGACTGGTTCTGGCCGATATCCCCGGGCTGCTGGAGGGGGCCCATCGCAACGAGGGGTTGGGGCACGACTTTCTCAAACATATCGAGCGGACGCGGATTCTGCTCCTGGTAATCGATATGGCCGGGGAGGAAGGAAGGACACCCTGGTCGGATTACCGCGATCTGCGCCGGGAGTTGGCGCTCTATGATCGGAAGCTGTCCCGCCGGCCCTTCCTTACCGCGGCCAACAAAATGGATCTTCCCGGGGCCGGGGCCAACCTGGAGATATTCATCAAACGGACGAGGCTCCCGGCGGACCGGGTGCTGCCGGTCTCGGCCCGGGAGGGCTTCGGCCTGGAAAAGTTGCGCGCGGCGATCTTCCGCCTCTCCGCCGGGAGGCGATAAACGCGATGTTGTTTTCCCGGAGCCGCCAAGCTGGCAAGATATGGGCAAAATCGCGGAGCAATTTAAACTCCGCTTCCCCGCGCGAAAATAACAGGTTTGAGTACGTGTAAGAGTACGAGTAAGAGTATGCGTAAGAGTACGGGTAAGAGTATGCGTAAGAGTACGTGCAAGAGTATGTGTAAGATTACGGGTTTGATGGAAGCTTGAACGGGGGCGCCCCTTCGACATTGGACATTACTTCACATATATTATTCGTAGTTTAAAATAGGGGGGGAGGGTGCGGAGCACTTTGCGCCTTGGCGTCTTTGTGTGAGACAAGAGGGGAATAGGCCGCGGAGCATTTATAATCTAAAATTTACCCGCCGGCAACAGGCGGGCTGGAATCTGTAATACGTGCAAACCGAACGAAAAAAACTGTTCGTGGGCGTGGAGCGGGTGGTGGTCAAGGTGGGGACCTATCTCCTGACCGGCGAGGATACACCTCTCGACTCGGCGACGATTCGACGGATCGTTTCCCAGATCGCCGGTCTCCGGCGGGACGGGAAGGAGGCGGTTCTGGTCACCTCCGGCGCGATCGGCGCCGGAGTCCTGGAGTTGAAGCTCCAACGCCGTCCCCGGGATCTTCCCGGCCTGCAGGCCGCCGCCGCGGTCGGTCAGACCAACCTTATGCACATCTATCGGCGCTATTTCCAGGAAGAAGGGTTTGCGGTGGGACAGCTCCTGCTCTCCCGCGAAGACCTTCACCATCGCCGTCGGCATCTCAACGTCCGCAACACCCTCTGCCGCCTTCTGCGCGACGGCGTGATTCCGGTTATCAATGAAAATGACACCGTCTCGGTGGAGGAGATCAGGTTCGGCGACAATGATTTCCTGGCCGCCCTGGTCTGCAACCTGATTCGGGCCGATCTCCTGGTTATGCTGACCGATGTCGAGGGGCTTCTCCGGCCCGGCGGCGGGGCCCGGCCGGTCGCCCGCGTGGAGAAGATAACGCCCGAGTTGGAAAGTCTTCTGTACGCGGATTCCAAGGAACTTTCCCGCGGCGGTATGCGCTCCAAGATTGAAGCCGCCCGGATCGTCACCGGTTCCGGGGGGATGGCGGTAATCGCCTCCGGCCGGCGGGAGAATGTCCTGCCGGAGATACTGGAAGGCGGCGAGGTGGGGACGTTATTCCTGCCTTCGGCCAGAAAAGTCCGCAGCCGGAAAAGCTGGATCGCTTACTCCTGCCTGAAAAAAGGATCGATTATCGTCGACGCCGGCGCCCTGGAGGCGATCGTGAAGAAAGGCAAGAGCCTGCTTCCTTCGGGGATAACGGGCACGGAAAGAGAATTCCGCGCCGGGGAGATGGTGGGGATCAAGGGGCCGGACGGGATTGAAGCGGCCCGGGGTTTGACCAACTACGGCCGCCGCGAAGTGGAGTTGATAAAAGGGAAAAAATCCCATCAGATCAAGGCGGTTCTCGGGGAAGAGCCTTACCGGGAAGTGATACACCGGGACAACCTGGTGATCTTGCGATAAACCCAGCAGATGAGGTGAAGGATGGATTTCAGGAGATACGCCGAAGAGCTGGCCGGGGCGGCCCGGGAAGCTTCCCGGGTAATGGCCGAATTGAGCGCCGAAGAGAAGAACCGGGCTCTGGTCGCGATGGCGGAAGCGTTGGAGGACAGCCGGGCCGAGATCGAAAAGGCCAATCTGCGGGACCTCGCCGCGGGCGAAAAGTCCGGCCTCAAGGAGGCTTTTATCGACCGTCTCCGGTTAACCCCCGCCCGCCTGGAGGAGATGTGCCGGGGGCTGAGGCAGGTCGCCGGGCTTGACGACTACGTCGGCAGGGTGATCGACCGCCGGGTCCGTCCCAACGGCCTGGAGATCAGCCGCGTGCGCGTGCCGCTGGGCGTGGTCGCGATCATCTATGAATCCCGGCCCAATGTCACCGTCGACGCGGCCGGCCTCTGCTTGAAATCGGGCAACGCGGTCATCCTGCGCGGCGGGAAGGAGGCGGTCAATTCGAATCGGGCTCTGGCCGGCGTTCTTCGTCGGGCGGCGCGGAAGAGCGATTTTCCCGCCGCGGCCATCCAGGTGGTGGAGGTGGTCGACCGGGAGGTCGTCGACGAACTGCTCAAGCTCAACAATCTGATCGACGTCGTCATCCCCCGCGGGGGCGAAAGCCTGATCCGGGCGGTGGCCGCCAAATCCTCCATCCCCGTGATCAAGCACTATAAGGGAGTCTGCCACATCTACGTGGCCGCCTCCGCCGGGGTTGAGTCCGCCCTGAGAATCGTGGACAACGCCAAGACCCAGCGCCCCGGCGTCTGCAACGCGGTCGAGACCCTCCTGGTAGACCGCGCGATCGCCGAAAGCTTTCTGCCCCGCCTTTACGATCTTCTCCGGGCCAAGGGCGTGGAATTCCGGGGCTGCCCGGAGACCCGGCGGATTCTAACGAATATCGCCGCGGCCGGCGAAGAGGACTGGTATGCCGAGTATCTCGACCTGATCCTGGCGGTAAAAGTGGTCGGGGGGGTCGGCGAAGCGGTCGACCATATCGAAAAATTCGGATCCCGGCATTCCGACGCCATCCTCACCGGTTCGGAAGAGGAGGCCGAGATCTTTCTCCGCCGGGTCGATTCCTCGGCGGTCTACGCCAACGCCTCCACCCGCTTTACCGACGGCGGCCAGTTCGGCCTCGGCGCCGAGATCGGCATCAGCACCGACAAGCTTCACGCCCGCGGACCGATGGGCCTGGAGGAGTTGACCACCTACAAGTGGGTGATCCGCGGCAGCGGCCAGGCGCGCCCATGACCGGGGAAGCCGGGAAAGCTTCCTTCGGCCGGCGGATGAAAGCCGGCGGCGATCGGATCGGAATTCTGGGAGGGACCTTCAATCCCGTTCATCTCGGCCATCTGGAGATGGCCCGCTCCGCCCGGCGTCTTTTTGAACTCGATCGGGTGATCTTTGTTCCCGTCTCCCGTCCCCCCCACAAGGAGCCGGTCGAACTCGCTCCGGCGCGCCACCGGCTGGAGATGCTGCGCCTGGCCCTGGAAGGCGAGGAGGGGTTCGAGGTCTCGGATATCGAGATCCGCCGCGGGGGAGAATCATATACCGTCGAAACCGTGGAGGAGCTCTTAAGCGCGTCGCCCGGTTTCCGGGAAGTCTTCGTCATCATCGGGGCCGATAATCTGCAGGGGATTTCAACGTGGAAAAGGATCGCCGATCTGGTTAAGATGGCCCGCTTTATCGTTTTTGAACGACCGGGAAGGAAACCCGGTCCGCTCTCGGAGACCGACCGTTTCTGGGCCGGGAGGATCGCCGGACGGCCGGTGCCGCTCTCGGTTCCGGTCTCATCCACGGCCGTCCGGGCCGCGGCGGCGGCGGGGAGGGGTCTTTCGGGGATGGTCGCCGCCGGCGTGGAAGAGTATATTCGTCGTAACGGCCTTTACCGGGGATAATAAAGAAACCGGGTTATTAAAAGTGGCAATCGGGAAAAGGGTGTCAATTAATCGGTGGAGTCGAAAAGAATAATCGAGGCGGCGGTCGAAGGCGCCCGGGAGAAGAAAGCGGGCCGGATCGTGGTGATGGATATGAGGGGGTTGAGCCCGGCGGCGGATTATTTCTTTATCACCTCCGGCGCCAGCGTCCGGCAGGTCCAGGCGATCGTGGACGAGATTCTTGACCGGCTGGCGCGGGGGGGAGCGGTTCCCAAGCGGCAGGAGGGTCGGGCCGAGGGGAGGTGGATCGTTCTGGATTACCTGGACGTTTTTATCCACGTATTTTTGCGGGAGGCAAGGGACTATTACCGGCTGGAGTCGCTCTGGGGCGACGCCCCGCGGCTGCTGGAGATCGAGGAGGAAGAGTCTAAGAATGGTGATGGGTAATCCGTGATGGGTTATTTAAGGATAATCCCGTTTTTATTGCTCACTGCTCACTGATTACTGATTACTGCTTACTGCATACTGCATACTGCTTACTGCTTACTGCTTACTGCTTACTGCTTTGCTGGTAACGGATCACAGTTTTCAGGATGGTTCCCGAGATCAACAACGAAATCGTCTCGCTTCTCCGGCGGGCGGTCGGCGCGGCCGTCGACGCCGGCCAACTGCCCCCGGCCGAGCTCTGCCCGCTCGAGCTTGAGATCCCCCGCAACCGCGACCACGGCGACCTGAGTTCGACGATCGCGATCAAGATGGCCCGTCACTGGCGCCGTCCTCCCGCCTCCACGGCGGAGGCGCTGGCCGGCTATCTCCGGTCTCTGGTCGCCGATTCGCCCTCGATCAGCTCCGTCGAGGCCGATCCCAGGATCGGCTTCATCAATTTCACCCTGAGCCCCGCCGCGCTTCGGGACACGCTCCGGCAGGTTCTTCAATCGCCGGGCCGGTGGGGCGAGACGGATTCCGGCGGCGGGAAGAAGGTCTTGATCGAGTTCGTCAGCGCCAACCCCACGGGACCGCTGACCGTCGCCCACGGACGCCAGGCGGCGGTGGGGGACGCCCTGGCCCGGATAATGGAGAAGAGCGGGTTCAAGGTCGGCCGCGAATATTATCTCAACGATCGCGGCCGCCAGATGGAGATTCTCGGCGAGTCGGTCTGTCTGCGCTGGAAGGAGTTTCGGGGCGGGAAGATCGATTATCCCGAAAGTCATTACCGGGGGGATTACATCATCGAATTGGCCCGGGAGATTCCCGGCCGTTTGGAGGGAGAGGGCCGGGGCCCGGAAGAACTCGAGGGCAAGGAAGCCGTCGCCTGGTGCCGGCGATTCGCCGCCGGCCGGATGCTGGACTCGATCCGGAAGGACCTCGCCGATTTCCGGGTGGAGATCGAAACCTGGACCAGCGAGACCGGGCTGGTGGAGGCCGGGCTGGTCGATCGAATCTTAAGCGAACTCGGCGAGCGCGGCGCGACCTATGAAAAAGAGGGGGCGCTCTGGTTCCGGTCCTCGGATTTCGGCGACGAGAAGGACCGGGTCCTCAGGAAGTCGGACGGAGAGCTGACCTATCTGACTTCGGATATCGCCTATCACCGGGAAAAATTCCGGCGCGGTTACGATCTCCTGATCGACTTCTGGGGACCGGACCATCACGGCTATATCGCCCGGCTGAAGGGGGCGATGGCCGCCCTGGGCTACGATCCCGCCCGGCTGGAAGTCGTCATCGTCCAGCTCTGTACCCTCTATGAAGGCGAGAAGCAGTTGCGGATGTCCACCCGGGCCGGGGAGTTCGTCTCCCTGCGGGAGGTGATGGACGCGGTCGGCGTCGACGCCGCCCGCTACTTTTTCGTCCGGCGCCGCAAGGAGAGCCATCTCGATTTCGATCTCGAGCTGGCGCGCCGGAAAAGCCTGGACAATCCCGTCTATTACGTCCAGTACGCCTGCGCCCGCATCAGCAGCGTCTTCAAACGGTACCTCCGCAAAGGCGGGCGCTCGTTGCCGGAATTCGCCGCGGCGGACCTGGATCCGCTCAAGGACCCCGTGGAAATGGACCTGATCAAGAAACTGCTTCAGTTCCCCGCCGTTGTCTCCGCCGCCGCGGCCTCCTTCCAGCCTCAGCTGATTCCGAATTATCTCGAAGATCTGGCGGGAGGGTTTCACAGTTACTACAATCGCTGCCGGGTCTTGGGCGGCCGCCCCGCCCTGACCGCGGCCCGCCTGGCCCTGTTGCGCGCGGTGAGGGGGGTTCTGGAGGAGGGATTGGAGTTGCTCGGGGTTGCCGCCCCGGAGGAAATGTAGGAGAATGCGAAACGATGAAAACTGATCCGGGTAAACCAATCAGGCCCGCCCGCCGGGTGGCCGGCGTAACCTACGCGGTCCGGGACGTGGTCGTGCTCGCCGACCGGGTGGCCCGCTCGGGGAAAAAGATGTTCTATCTCAACATCGGTGACCCCAACAAGTTCGACTTCGCCACCCCGCCCCATATCGTCGAGGCCATCTGCCGGGCGCTGCGCGACAACAAGAACAGCTACTCGCCGTCTTCCGGGATCGAAGAGGCGAGAGAAGCGATCCGGGCCGAGGCCGGGCGGAGGGGAATCGGCTCGATCCGCGACATTTTCGTCACCACCGGGGCCACCGAGGCCATCGACATCTGCTTCACCGCTCTGGCCGACGAGGGGGAAAACGTGCTGATCCCCGTCCCCGGCTACCCGACCTACAACGCCATCCTGACCAAGCTGGGAGTGGAATCGCGCCCCTATTTTCTCGACGAGTCCCACGGTTGGCAGCCCGACCTCGACGATATCCGGGAAAAGATCGATTCCCGGACCCGGGCGATCGTTCTGATTAATCCCAACAATCCCACCGGAGCGTTCTACGACCGGGATACGGTGGCGGCCCTGGCCGGCCTGGCCGCGGAGAGGAAGATCGTGCTTTTCTCCGACGAAATCTACGACCGTCTCCTTCTCGACGACCGGGAATACGTCTCCCCGGCCTCCCTCGACCCCTCCGCGCCGGTCGTCACGCTCAACGGAATGTCCAAGAATTACCTGGCCCCCGGTTTCCGGGTGGGATGGGGTATTATCAGCGGCGGCTCCGCCGCCCTCGGCGAATACGTCGAGGCCGTCAACAAGCTGCTCCGCGCCCGTCTTTGCGCCAACCATCCCGAGCAGTGGGCGATCAAGCCCGCGCTCGAGGGGGATCAGAGCCATCTCCAGGAGGTCGTCGCCAAGCTCACCCGCCGCCGCGACCTGATGATGGAACTGCTCAACGCCGAAGAGGGAATCTCCTGCGTCCGGCCGGAAGGAGCCTTTTACGCTTTTCCCCGCGCGCGGATCGCGGGCTCCGACCGGGAATTCTGCGAAGCCTTGCTCCGGGAGACCGGGGTGGTGGTGGTGCCCGGCAGCGGTTTCGGGCAGCCGCCGGAATCCGGGCATTTTCGCGTGGTTTTTCTTCCGCCGGAAGAGATTATGCGGGAGGCTTGCGAGAAGATCGCGGGATTTTACCGGACCCTCGCGGCGGGCGGTTGACGGCCCGCCGATGAAAGATTCCGGGAATGAATCATCCACCCGTTTCCAGGACGATCCTGATTCTTTACGTGTCGATCGGCCACGGTCACCGGAAGGCCGCCCAGGCGCTCCGGGCCGGTCTTTCCCTTGTCGCTCCCGACTTCAAAGTCGTCACCCTCGACGTCTTCCGGCTCTATCCGGCCCCGTTGGTCTCGCTGCTTTTAAACGCCTATCGCGGCCTGGTCTCCCTGGCCCCCTCTTTGTGGAACTATCTCTACGACCACCCGGCGGTCCAGAGAAAGTCTTCGGGGCTCCTGGAACATCTGTATCGCCGGTCGGCCCCGCCCCTGCTTCGTATCCTTGACCAATTCCGCCCGGCCGCGGTCGCCTGCACCCAGGCCGTCCCCTGCGCCCTGACCGCGCACGCGCGCCGGCTGGCCGGCCGCGCCCGCCCGCGGCTGGCCGCGGTCCCCACCGATTATCTGGTTCATCGCTACTGGATTTTCCCCGAGGTGGACCTCTATCTTGTCCCGGCCGATTTCTGTCTCCGCTCCCTGGCGGCCGGCGGTGTCCCCCGGGATAAAACGGCCGTGACCGGAATACCGGTGGACCCCGGTTTCGCGCGATTTCGCTCGGGAACGGATGTTCTGGAAAAATACGATCTGAGTCCTTCCAGCCCGCGGGTGCTGGTAATGGGCGCCGGCGGGGGAGGGCGAAGAACGCTCGGTTTGATCAGGTCACTTGACGCGCTGGATCAGCCTTTTCAGATCCTGGCCCTGGCCGGACGGGACCTGGCGCTTCACCGGGCCCTGGAAAAGATTCGGCCCCGCCTTCGCCACCCCCTGCGGGCCTTCGCTTTTCTCGACTCCGTCGATGAATTAATGGAAACCGCCGACGTGATCGTGACCAAGCCCGGCGGTTTGACGATAACCGAAGCTTTGATCAAGCGTCTTCCGATGGTCTTGATCGATCCGCTTCCCGGTCAGGAGGTCGCCAATTCCCGGTTGCTGGAAGAACGGGGGGCGGCGCTCTGTCCGAAAGACGACCGGTCGGCGGCCGAATTAGTCTCTTCGCTGATTAGCGGAGGACCCGACAATCTCCGCCTGAAACGGGCGGCCGACGATTTGCGCCGGCCGCGCTCCGCCGTGTTGGCGGCCCGCCGCCTGAAGGAACTCCTCGATGATTAAATATTTCCTGTTCAGAGCCTTGCGAGCGGTCGACCGCTTGATTCCGCGCCGGGCGGCCTACCTGATCGGGAGCGTTTTGGCGGGGCTCTTTTACTTCCTGCCCTCGCGAAGCAAAAGCTGCTTTCGCCGGAACCTGGAGAGGGTTTTGACTTTCCGGGGAGAAGACGCAGGGTCCCGAACCGGGAAAAAGAAGGTCAACCGTTTAATCCGTCTCAACTTTCGAAATTTCGCGTACTACTTGATAGATTTTTTCCGCTTCGCCAACCTTCCGTCCGGCAGCATTCCTTCGCTGATCGAGATCGCCGGTCGGGACCACGTCGACCGGGCGCTGGAGCGGGGCCGCGGCCTGATCGGGGTGACCGCTCACGTGGGTAACTGGGAACTGGGAGGGATCGTTTTTTCCCGGCTCGGATACCCGATCAACGCCATCGCTCTCTCCCACGAAAACACCAAGCTCAACCGTCTCTTTGTCCGTCAGCGGGGATTGGGGGGGGTGAAGGTGATCCCGGTCGGTCGGGCCGCCGCCCGCAGCCTCCGCGCCCTGCGCCGCAACGAAGTCGTGGTTCTGCTCAGCGACCGGGATGTCACCGAGAAAGGAGTGGTGACCGAATTCTTCGGCCGCCCGTCCGCCATTCCCCGCGGCCCGGCGGTGCTGGCGGTTCGTTCGGGAGCGGAGATCCTGTTCGGATATTTCGTCCGTCATTCTTTTCATCGCTACCGGGTGGTCTTCCGGCCGCCCCTGGAATGGGACCGTTCGCTGCCCGAGGAGGAACAGGTGGAGCGGATCATTGGGCTTCTGGTTCGGGAGATGGAGGAATGCATTCTCCGCCATCTCGACCAGTGGTATATGTTCTATCCCCTCTGGGAGTAGTATAAGATAAGCCGATGAAAATCTGCGCCGTGATACCGGCTTTCAACGAAGGCGATACGATCGAGGATATCGTCGCCGCCGTTCTTCCCCGGGTGGACGGGGTCTGGGTGATCGACGACGGCTCCGAGGATGAGACCGCCGCCCGGGCGTCTTCGGCCGGGGCCCGGGTGATTTTAATGGGGAAGAACCGGGGTAAGGGAGCCGCCCTGCGCCGGGGGTTCGCGGAGATCGCCGCCGAAGATTGCGACCGGGTGATTATTTTGGACGGCGACGGTCAGCACGATCCCGCCGAGATCCCCCGCCTCCTTCAAGCCGCCGATGAGACCGGCGCGGATATCGTCGTCGGCAACCGGATGCGGGATGCCGGGAAGATGCCCCCGCTCCGGCGCTTGACCAATCGTTTTATGTCCGGCATTATCAGTTTCCTGGCCGGGCAGAACGTTCCGGACAGCCAGTGCGGCTTTCGCCTCTTGAAAGCGGGGATTGCCGGGCGTCTCGGCCTGAAGACCGGAAACTACGACACCGAATCGGAGATGCTGATAACGGCGGGGAAGATGGGCCTGCGCATCGCTTCGGTTCCGGTATCCGCGATCTATTCCGGCCAGCAATCCCGCATCAGGCCGGTCAGGGATACGTTGAGGTTTTTCCGGCTTGTCTTCCGCCATCTGCCGGGGAGGATGTTTCCCGGCTCTCAAAATGAAGGATGAGAGAGAATTGAATGCCGAAATACTTCGCCGGCGGATGGTCGATAACCAACTGATCGGAAGGGGTATCTCCGATCCCCGGGTTCTGGAAGCCTTTCGGACCGTTCCCCGGCACGAGTTCGCGGGGAGGGCCTCCCCGGAGGAGTCTTACGGCGATTTTCCGCTTGCGATCGGCCGGGGCCAGACTATTTCCCAGCCGTATATGGTCGCCCTGATGACCGAGGCCCTGGAGCTGAAGGGCGGAGAAAAAGTTCTCGAGATCGGCACCGGCTCCGGCTATCAGGCCGCGATTCTCTCCAAGCTGGCCCGGGAGGTCTGGTCGGTTGAAAGGATACCGGAACTGGCCGCTTCCTCCCACGCCCGGCTCAAGGAACTGGGTTACGACAATGTCGAGGTCGTGGTGGGCGACGGGACCAGGGGTTGGCCGGAGGAGGCCCCCTACGCCGGGATCGTCGTCACCGCCGGCTCTCCCGGCGTTCCTCCGCCCCTGCTCGATCAGCTTGACGAGGGGGGAAGGCTGGTGATCCCGGTCGGCAGCGGCTACTCCCAGACCCTGGCGGTGCTCGAGAAGAAGGAGGGAAAGATCCATCGCCGCGAGAGGGGGGGCTGTGTCTTCGTTCCCCTGATCGGGGAGTACGGCTGGAAGAAATAGACGGCCTATGAGGTATGGGGTATGAGGTTTGAGGTGTGGGGTAAGGGGTGAATCAAGGATTAAAAACCTGGCTCCGGGTCTCCCGGGCGAACTTCCTTCCCACCGTTCTTCTTCCCTACGCGGTGGGCTCCGTCTTCGGAGCGCGCGGCCGGCCTTTCCGGGGGTGGGTATTTGTCGCGGGACTGGCGGGAAGCGCGCTGACGCTGCTGGCGGCCAATCTGTTCAACGAGTATTGGGATCACCGCCTGGGGGCCGATCTCACCGGGAAGGGTTTCAAGCCCCATTACGGCGGATCCCGGTCGATCCAGGAAAGGCTGGTTCCGCCCGGGGCGGTGAGGCGCGCCGCCCGTCTCTGCCTGGCCGCGGCGACCGCCGTCGGAGCCGGTTTGAGCCTGTCGCTTGGATTGCCGGCAGTCTTGCTGTTGGGCGCCGGCGGAGCTTTTCTGGGCTGGGCCTATACCGCCCCGCCATTGTCGTTTGTCTACCGGGGGTGGGGGGAGGCGGCGATTTTTGTCGCCTTCGGCCCGCTCCTGGTCTCGGGCGGTTACCTGCTTCAGTCCGGCCGCGTCGATCTCCCGGTGCTGCTGCTCTCCCCTGTCAGCGGGTTTTTGATCGCGGGCCTTCTGATCGTCAACGAGTTGCCCGACCGCCCCGATGACGCCCGGGCGGGCAAGCGCAATCTGGCCGTCAGGCTGGGGGAACGGAAGGCCGTCGTCGTCGCCGGCGCCTGTCTGGCCGGCGCTTACCTGGCCCCGGTCGCCGGAATCGCCTTCCGCCGGTTGCCGCCCTCTTTTCTCCTCGTCCTTCCCACCGGCTGGTGGGCCGGGCGCGCCTGGTCCGCCGTCCGGCGAAGCCTGCGTCGCGGCGGGGAAGATTATTCCGCCGCCGCCGCCGGTGTGTTAAACTTATATTTTATATTTCATATCGCGGCCATCGTCGCCGGCTTTTTTTAATCCGGACCCGGGAGGAGTGATGCGGAAGATTATTAGAGTGGCGGTAGTGGGAGGAGGGTTTGCCGGGATAAGCGCGGTTCGCCGCCTGGCGGCCGCCTCCTCCCGTTTCG
Organism: PVC group bacterium; assembly: GCA_003551625.1. Classification (GTDB taxonomy): domain Bacteria; phylum Auribacterota; class Erginobacteria; order Erginobacterales; family PUNC01; genus PUNC01. The sequence goes on from PUNC01000068.1 coordinate 17,316, forward strand.
AGCTGAGCCTGGTCGATCCCCGGCCGGACTCGGTCTTTCTGCCCCTTCTTCCCGACGTGGTCTCGGGCCGGATCCGTCCCGGACGGCTTCTTTTTCCCCTGGCTCCGTTCTGCCGTAAACTCGGGATCGATTTCATCCGGCGGCGGGCGGCCGGGATCGAGGGCGAAGACCGCCTGCTGCTCGATGACGGGTCCCGCCTCGATTTCGATTATCTTCTTCTCTGCGCCGGCGGCCGTCCCCGGTTGCCGGGGGAAGGGAGTATATCCCGGATCGCGCGGACGCTTTACGGCATTGGAGACGCCGAGGCTTTGGCCGCCCGCGCCGCCGCGGCCGCCGCCGGCCCGGAGCCGCACAACTTCGTGGTCGTGGGCGGCGGCTACACCGGGTTCGAGACCGCCACCGCCCTGGCTTATCGTTTCCGCCGCCGCGATTCCCGCGCCGGCCCGATCTCGATCCGGATCGTGGAGGCGGGTCCGGCCGTTCTCGGCGGTCTTCCTGAAAATATCGCCGCCCCGGTCCGCCGCGAGGCGGAAAGGATGGGAATCGAGGTCCTGGTCTCGAGCGGAGTGGGCGAGGTCCGGGAGGAATGGGTCGAGGTCGGGGGAGAGAGGATCGGCGATTTCACCCTGGTCTGGTCGGCGGGGGTCGAGACCGTGGACTTCATACAGAAGATCGAATCACCCCGGGACCGTCAGGGGCGGCTGGAGGTCGAGCCCGAACTCCGCCTTCCCGGAAAGGAACGGATCTTCGCCGCGGGGGACGCGGCTTCGTTTTCGTCGAACGGAAAGTCGGTTCGGATGGCGATCCAGTTTTCCTTGAGCCAGGGCGCCCACGCGGCCCGGAATATCATCCGCGGGACCGAAGGCAAACCGGCTGTTGCCTGGCGTCCCTGCGACCTGGGCTACCTGGTTCCGCTTTCATCGGGGAAGGCCTGGGGAGTGGCCCTGGGCCGGCGGGTGGGCGGGCGTTTGGGCTCTTTTCTCCACTATTTTATGTGTGTCGCGCGGTCGTTTTCCTTTTCCAACCGTTCGGGGATCGTCCGCGATCTTATGTTCGGGTAACTATGAAACCGGTTTCCGCTCCGGGAAGGTATCGGAAGCGGAAACTTCAACCCGGGGTCTTATCAACAAGGAGGCGGGGATGAAAGCATTGTCCAGGTTTTCCGGATGGGGACCGTTTTTTCTTCGACTGGCCGTGGGCGCGATCTTTATCGCCACCGGTGCCCAGAAGCTGTTCGGCGCTTTCGGCGGCGCCGGCCTGCGGGGTTTCAGCGGGATGCTGGGCGGTCTGGGCATCCGGCCGCCGCTGGCCTGGGCGGTGGTCGTGGCGGTCGTGGAGTTCGTGGGCGGGATCTTCCTGGTTCTGGGGATCTTCACCCGCCAGGCGGCCGCCCTGATCGGGATCGTGATGGTGGTGGCCCTGGTGACCGTTCACATTCCCGTGGGTTTCTTCGATTCCCGGCTGCCGATGGTTATCCTGGCGGCCTGCATCTCCCTGTTGCTGACCGGCGGCGGGAGAGCGGCCTTGCGGGACTGATCGCCGCGGACGAGCAAGTCCTGGGGAAAGAACGGTTTTGTCTGGTTCTTCCTCCGGGACCGTGTTATATTGCTGGCCGTTTTCGGGGCGTAGCGCGGTCCGGTTCAGCGCGTCCCGAAGCCGTTCGGGAAGGTCGGCGGTTAAGGTTGTGATAGTTATTCTTCGGGGCGTAGCGCAGTCCGGTTCAGCGCGCACGGTTCGGGACCGTGAGGTCGGCGGTTCAAATCCGCCCGCCCCGACTCGGTATTATGAAGATCGCCGTCGTCGCCGATATCCACGGTAATCTCGAGGCCTTCTCGGCGGTGCGGGCCGCGATCGGGAAGAAAGGGGCGGACGCGGTGGTCTGCCTCGGCGACATCGTCGGCTACGGCGCCGACCCCGTTGCCTGCCTGGAGTTGCTCGGGGAACTGGAACCTTCGGCGGTGGTCCGGGGCAACCACGACAGCGCCGCCTGCGGTCTCGCCGCCCTGGCGGATTTCACCGACCACGCCCGGGCCGCCATTGAATGGACCGCCGGCCTTCTCGGCCGCCCCCAACTCGATTATCTCCGGGCCCTGCCTCTGGTCTCCGAAACGGCCGGGGCCGTCCTGGTTCACGCCGCCCTGGATCAGCCCGGGAACTGGCGGTATCTTCTATCGCCCGAAGAAACGCTCCCCTCGTTTTCGCTTCTTTCGAACCGGGCCTGCTTCTTCGGGCATACCCATCGGGCGATCGCCTACCGGCGGGAACCCCGGGGCGCGGTGAAGGCGGTCCGCGGATCCTTGATTCTGGACAAGGGGACCAAGTATATGATCAACCCCGGCAGCGTCGGCCAGCCCCGCGATCGCGATCCCCGGTCGTCTTTCGCGGTTTATGATTCGGACTCCGCCCGGGTGGAGATGGTCCGGGTTGATTATGACCGGCGAAAAGCGGCGGCCAAGATTATCGCCGCCGGCCTGCCGTCTTTCCTGGCCGAACGTCTTTTTTCCGGAAGATAAGAGCTTCCTTCCGGCGCGAACCGAAACAACGCGGAAGAGTGATATGAAAAAAGCGCCAGCCGCCCGCGAGGTGGAGAAACTCAAGGAACTGATTCGCCGCCACGACTACAAGTATTACGTGCTCAACTCACCCGAGATTCCGGACGACGAATACGACCGGCTCTTCCATCGCCTGGTTGAACTCGAGCGTGAATATCCCGAACTGGCGACCCCGGATTCCCCGACCCGGCGCCTTGGCGACCGACCCCTGGAGCGGTTCAAGCCTTATCGGCACGAAGTTCCGATGCTGAGTATGGACAATACCTACTCCGAGAAGGATCTCGAGGAATTCGTGCGCCGCAACCGGCGGATCCTGGCCGGAGATAGCTTCGAGTTCACGGTAGAACTCAAGATCGACGGCGTGGCCGTAGCGCTTCTCTACGAAGACGGAATTCTGGTTACGGGGGCGACCCGCGGCGACGGGTCCGTGGGCGACGATATCACCCCCAATCTTCGCACCGTTCGTTCCCTTCCCCTCCGGCTGGAGGGGAAGGGTCTTCCTCCCCGCCTGGAAGTGCGCGGGGAAGTTTACATCGACAAGAAAAGCTTTGAGCTGATAAACGCCGACCGGGAGGAGAAGGGGGAGCCGCTCTATGCCAACCCCCGCAACCTGGCCGCCGGCTCCCTCAAGCAGCTCGACCCGAAGATCACCGCTTCCCGCCGTCTCAACTGCTGGATCTACTCGACGCCTTATCCCGAACGGCTCGGCTGTTCCGGCCAGCATCAACTCCTGGGCAGGCTCCGGGCGATCGGTTTCCGGGTCAACCCGCATTACCGCCGTTGTTCCGGGCTTGACGAGGTGATCGCCTTCAGCCGCGAGTGGCAGGACCGGAAGTCGGAACTCGACTACGTGGTGGACGGTATGGTCGTCAAGGTGGACTCGTTCGATCTCCAGCGGCGGCTGGGTCAGACCTCCCGGGCTCCCCGCTGGCAGATCGCCTACAAGTTTCCCGCCGAGCGCCGGACCACCCGGTTGCGGGATATCGTGGTGCAGGTGGGGCGGCTGGGCAAGCTCACCCCGGTGGCGGTCCTGGATCCGGTCGAGATCTCGGGAACCGTGGTCCGGCGCGCCTCCCTTCACAACCTCGACGAGGTCGAACGCAAGGATATCCGGGTCGGAGACGAAGTTCTGGTGGAAAAAGCCGGAGAGATCATCCCCCAGGTGGTCTCCGCCGCGAAGGAGAAACGGACGGGAAAGGAGAAGAAGTTCACGATGCCTTCAAAATGCCCCTCCTGCTCCGGCCCGGTTATTCGTCCGGAAGGCGAGGTCGCCCACCGTTGCGAGAACATCTCCTGCCCCGCTCAGGTGAAGGAGCGGCTGCGCCACTTCGCCTCCCGGAGAGCGATGGATATCGAAGGGCTGGGGCCGAAACTGATCGAACAGCTGGTGAACAAGGGGCTGGTCGCGACCGTCGCCGACCTGTTTTCCCTGAAAAAGGAGGATCTCGCCGGCTTGGAACGGATGGCCGACAAGTCGGCCGAGAACCTTGTCTCGGCCGTCGGGGAGGCTAAGGAACGTCCGCTCGACCGGCTGATTTTCGCCCTGGGTATCCGTCACGTGGGCTCCACCGCCGCCCGGACCCTGGCCGTCCGCTTCGGCGATATCGAACGCCTGGCCGCGGCTTCGGCTCCGGAGCTGGAGAAAATAAACGAGATCGGCCCGATTATGGCCGCTTCGGTGGAGCGGTTCTTCCAAAACCGGAAGAATCGCGAGCTGATAGACCGGCTCAAGAAGGCGGGGGTAAAGACCCGGCGGGACGAAGGGGCCGGAGCCGGAGACGAGCTGGCGGGCCGGACCTTTGTCTTCACCGGCGCCCTGGAAGGCTTCACCCGGCCCGAGGCCGAGGAGCTGGTCTTGGCCCGCGGCGGCCGGCCGTCTTCCAGTGTCAGCCGGAAGACCGACTTCGTGGTGGCCGGCGACAATCCCGGCTCCAAACTCGAAAAGGCCCGTTCCCTGGGCGTGAAGATTCTCTCCGAGTCCGAATTCAGGAAAATGATGGGTTAACCCGGATTATTATCCGGGTTATTACCAGCGCGCTCAGGGCAGGCGGCGGAAGCGAAGAATCTGACCCGACGAGTCATTCTGACCCTGAGCGTAGCAAAGGGGAAGAATCTGATCCGACGGGTCATTCTGAACGAAGTTCAAAAAAGGGTCCCAGGGACTGGGCCTTTTACCGGTTACGGATCACCGATTATCGTAGCGAAGCGAAGATCCCGATAGTCTTTCATCGGGACTGATCACGGCCCTTTTGCGGAGCATTCTGAATTCTGGGTTTGAAGATATGATTCCCATCACCGCCTCGATGCTGTACAGCTACGTTCAATGCCCCCACCGGGTCACCCTCGACCTCTTCGGCGATCCCGCCAAGCGGGATCCGGTCAGCCCCTTCGTCGAGCTTTTGTGGGAGCGGGGAAACCTCTACGAGAAGGAGATCGTCGCCGGTCTCAAGGTCCCCTTCGTCAATCTCCGGGAGGTCCAACCGGCGGAAGAGAGGGAGCGGCGCACGCTCGAGGCGATGAAATCCGGCGCCGGGCTGATCTACGGCGGACGGATCTCCGCCGGCGACCTGCTGGGGGAACCCGACCTTCTCCGCCGCCGGGGCGAAGGCTACCTTCCCGGCGATATCAAGAGCGGGTCGGGCCTGGAGGGGACGGGGCAGGACCAGCCCGGCCGGCCCAAGAAGCATTACGCCGTCCAGCTCGCCCTTTACGTGGAGCTGCTCGAGGCGCTTGAATTGTCCGCCGCCGCCGAACCGTTCGTCCTGGACGTCAGGGGAGATGAGGTGGTTTACGACCTGGACGCGGCCCGGGGAACGCGGCTGCCGCCGATGCGGGAAGAGTACCGGGAGATCCGGGAACGGGTCCGGGAGATCTGCCGCCGGGCGAGCCTTACCCGTCCCGGCCTCTGCGCGGCCTGCAAGCTCTGCCACTGGCGCTCTCATTGCTTCGCCCGGATGAAAGCCTCCGACGACCTGACCCTGATCCCGGAGCTGGGAAGAGAGAAGAGAGAGAAGATGCTCCCCCACCTGCCCACGATAAAGGCACTGGCCGAGGCCGGCGCCGAAAAGCTCGCCGACGGCAAAAGGAGCCTGGTTCCCGGAATCGGCGTTGAAACGCTCCGTAAGTTCCACGACCGGGCGCGGCTGATCAAGACGCCGGGGGCGAAGCCGTATTTCACCGGGGAGGCATCGCTGCCCAGGGAGGGGATGGAGCTTTTCTACGACGTCGAGACCGACCCGATGCGGGAGGTCTGCTACCTGCACGGCTTTGTCGAACGAACCCCCCGCGGCGAAAGGTATCTGTCTTTTTTCGCCGCCCGGCCGACGGAGAAGGACGAACGAGAAGCCTTCGTCTCGGCCTGGAATTATATCTCCGCCTCCGATTTCTCCGCCCTTTACGTTTATTCGCACTACGAAGAGACGACGCTGAAAAGACTGGCGGCACGCCATCCCGGCGTGGCGACGGCGGAAGAGGTGGAAAAGCTTTTTGGCCGGAACGAGGTGGTGGACCTATACGGCGGGCTGGTCCGCCCCAAGATGGTCTGGCCGACTCACGATCTCTCGATCAAGACCCTGGCCGCCTTCCTCGGCTTCAAGTGGCGGGACCCCGAGCCGTCGGGGGCTGTCTCCATTCAGTGGTATCACGAATGGGTGGTAACCGGAGATTCCGCGCTTAAGGAAAGGATAATCAAGTATAACGAGGACGACTGCCGGGCGATGCGCGTCCTGCTCGATTGGGCGCGGAAGGAACTTGCCCGGGGGCCTCATTAATGGTGACGGCTCAATCCTGGGAACCCGGGTATTCCATAATCCGGGGTGTAAGAACAACGAAATGATAAGCTTGGCCATTCGAGAAAGCAGTAATCGGGGATAGGGGGCTCCGATATGATAACGGTCTCCTGGATCGGCATTCTTCTCTGTCTTTCGCAATCGGCGCTGCTTTCCGGTCTCAATCTGGCGCTCTTTTCGCTCAGCAAGCTCGAACTCAAGGTGGAGGCGCGCAAGGGCGATCCGCGCGCCCGGAGGGTTCTGCGCTTCCGCGAAAACGCCAACTTCGCCCTGGTTACGATACTGTGGGGTAATGTCGCCGTGAACGTCCTGCTCGCCCTGCTTTCGGGTTCGGTACTCGCCGGGGCCGCGGCGTTCGTCTTCTCAACCGTGGTGATCACGATTTTCGCCGAGATCATCCCCCAGGCCTACTTCACCCGTCACGCTCTGCCCGTGGCTTCCCGGTTTTCGCCGGTTCTCCGTTTCTACCAGGTTCTCCTCTACCCGATCGCCCGCCCCACCGCCCTGATCCTGGACGCCTGGCTGGGAGGGGAGGGGATCCGCTACTTCCGGGAGCGGGATCTTCGCGGCCTGATCCGGCTGCATATGGAGTCCGCCGAGAGCGAGATCGCCCGGGTGGAAGGGCAGGGCGCCCTGAACTTCCTGGAGATCGACGACGTGCCCCTGGCCGAAGAAGGCGAACCGGTGGATCCGGAAAGCGTTATCCGGCTCCAATTCGCCGGCTCTCGCCCGGTCTTTCCCCGAATCGAACCCTCGCCGGACGACCCTTTCCTGGGCGCGGTCAATCGCTCCGGGAAGGGCTGGGTGGTGATCGTCGATCCGGAGGGGAAGCCCCGGCTGGTCTTCAAGGCGGAAGAATTCACCCGGGAAGCGCTGTTTTCCCCGGATAAGTTCAATCCTTACCGCCACTGCCATCGCCCGATCGTGGTGGGCGACCCCGGCCGAAAGCTGGGCGAGCTGATTCAGCGTTTCCGGGCCCGGCCGGGAAAACCGGGTGAGGATATTGTTGAAGACGACTTGATTCTGCTGTGGGGCGAGCGCCCGAGGGTCGTCACCGGCGCCGATATTCTGGGCCGGCTGCTGCGCAATATCGCTCAACCCGCGCATCCGTCCGCAGCGGCGGCGGAGGAAAGGGGCTTGAGCGCGGAGGGCGGGGGATGAATCAGCTGATCGTTTTTTTAACTCTGGCCGGCGCTCTTGTTCTCTTTATGTGGGGAAAACTCCGTCACGACCTGGTGGCGCTCTTCGCCCTCTTCGCTCTGGTGATAGCCGGGATCGTTCCCGCCGATCGCGCCTTCGTCGGTTTCGCCCATCCCGCGGTCGTCACCGTAGCGGCCGTTCTCATCATCAGCCGGGCGCTGGCCGACTCCGGCCTTATCGATCTTGCCTCCTCCCAGGTTATCAAGCTGGGCAAATCGGTCGTGGTTCAGGTCGTGTCGCTTACTGTCTTAATCGCCGTCGCCTCGGCGTTTATGAACAACGTCGGCGCTCTCGCCATCCTTATGCCGGTCGCCTTGCGTATCGCCCGAAAGAGTTCGAACCCGCCGTCATACATCCTGATGCCCATCGCCTTCGGTTCCCTGCTCGGGGGGATGACGACGCTGATCGGCACTCCCCCCAACATCATCATCGCGGCCTTCCGGGCCGACCAGACGGGGGAGCCTTTCGGGATGTTCGCCTTCAGCCCGGTCGGCGTGGGAGTGGCGGCGCTCGGAGTCGCTTTCATATCGCTGGCCGGCTGGCGGTTGCTCCCCAAAAGGCGAGGCCAATCATCTCCCGAAGACCTCTTCCGGATCGAGGACTACATTACCGAGGTCCGGGTGACCAAGGACTCCAGGCTCAAGGGGAAGCCGGTCGGCGAGATCGACCGGTTGACCGGCGGGGTTGTCCGGGTGGTCGGTTTGATCCGTAAGAAGCGCCGGATCAACATCCCCGATGCCAAAGAGGAGTTGAAAACCCACGATATCCTGATCCTGGAAGCCGATTCCGCCGACCTGAAAGATTTCGTCAACAGCAGCGGGGTGAAGCTGGTCGGGGGAAGGCAATTCCGCCGGGACGCGATCGGGTCGAAGGATATCGTCGTCAACGAGGCGGTAGTAATGGCCAACTCCCCACTGGTCGGTAATACCGCGGCGGGGTTGTCGCTGCGCACCAGGTATGGCCTGAATCTGCTGGCCGTCGCGCGCCGGGACAAAAAGCTGCGCCGCCGGATCGATAATATTCGCTTCCAGGTGGGAGATGTGCTGTTGTTGCAGGGAAGGACCGAACAGATCAACGACGCCGTCACCGCGATGGGATGCCTGCCGCTGGTCGAACGCGGACTCAAGATCGGCCAATCGCGGAGGATCATCCTGGCCCTGGGAATCTTCGGCGGTTCGATCGCGTCGGTGGTGGCCGGCCTGCTGCCGGTGCAGGCGGCTTTCCCCCTGGCGGCTCTTGTTCTGGTCGTTTCCAATGTCATATCGCCGCGGGATATTTACGAGAGCGTGGACTGGCCCGTGATCATCCTCCTGGGGGCGATGATCCCCGTGGGGGGGGCCCTGGAGACGACCGGGGCCGCGGAACTTATCGCCGCGGGGATAATGAGGTTCGCGGAGAATCTCCCCGCCGGGGCGGCGGTTGCGATTATCCTGTTGGCCTCAATGCTCCTCTCCAATGTCGTCAACAACGCGGCCACGGTGGTTTTGATGGCTCCGATCGGCGTCGGCCTGGCGTCGGGGCTGGCCGTCTCCGTCGATCCTTTCCTGATGGCGATCGCGGTGGGGGCGTCGAGCCCGTTTCTCACTCCGATCGGTCACCAGTCGAACACGCTGGTAATGAGTCCCGGCGGGTATAAATTCAGCGATTACTGGCGGATGGGGCTGCCAATGTCTATAATCGTGCCGGCGGCGGCGGTGCCGTTGATCCTGTGGTTCTGGCCGTTGTGATACAGTGTCGTCGTAAAATTTTCGGAGGGATCTAACAAGCGGGACGGGAGGGCGGATGCAAATAGTAGCGATAATTGGAAGTTACCGGAAGGGAAGATCGATCGACACCCTGGTGGACCGGGCGGTCGCGGGTGTCCGCTCGGCTCAACCGGAGGCCGAAGTTGAGAGGATCAACCTGATCGAAAAACGGATCGAGTATTGCAAGAACTGTATGGTCTGCCGGAACGACGATCCGGCCAAGCCGGTCGCCGACTGCGTGATCGACGACGATATGCGGGAGATCTATCCGCTCCTGGAGCGGGCCGACGGATACATCGTCGCCACGCCGGTCAATATGGGGAGCTCGACAGCGGTGCTCAAGACCTTCCTGGAGCGGGTCTGTTGGGTTCTGGCCAAACCCGGCCGCCGGCCGCTTCCCGGCTGTCCGGTGCCGCGGTCGGCGCGTAAGAAGCGGGCGGTTGCCATCGTCAGCTCCGGTTTGATCCTCCCGGTCCTGAGGCGCTTCTGCGACAACGCCACTCCCCTGATCAAGGATGTCTGCCGCTGCTCGCTGGGCGCCCGGATGGTCGGCAGCCTCTACGCGGGCGGCGTGGAGAAGCGGGGCGTGGAGTATTACGCCGGCCGGGCCTTCCGTCTCGGGAAGAGACTGGTCGTGGAATAGGGGGTTCTCCTCGCACCCCGGAAACGTTTGACGAAAGGGAGTCTGATGCCTGAAATAAGCCGGAAAAGCGCGGTCTATCACTGCGATCCCACCGGAAGGATGGAGAGGTCGCTGATCGACAAACTTCGCGATCTTTTCAAGAAAGCCGGGGGGAGGGAGATTTTTGATCGGGGAGATTCCGTGGCCGTCAAGTTTCACTGCGGCGAGGAAGAAAACACCTCCTATCTCAACCCCGCCTTCGCCCGCGCCCTGGTCTCGGAACTCAAGGAACTCGACACACGCCCCTTCCTGATCGACACCAATACCCTCTATCGGGGGCAGCGCCACGAGACCGCCGCCCACCTGGCCACCGCCCACCGCCACGGTTTCGGGCCGGATGAGATCGGCGCCCCGGTGGTGATCAGCTCCGATTTCAAGGAAGTAAATTCGTCCGGCCGCGCCATCCGGGTCGCCCGCGAGTTTGTCGAAGCCGACGCCGCCCTGCTGATAACCCACGTCACCGGGCACGTGATCTTCGGCTACGCGGGAGCGGTTAAAAACGTGGCGATGGGGCTGGCCTCACCGGCCGAAAAGCAGGTGATGCATTCCGATCTCAAGCCGCGGGTGAAGGAAGAGAAATGTATCGCCTGCGGGACCTGCGTCCGGGTCTGCCCGGTCGAAGCCGTTTCGATTCGAGAAGGAGGAAAGGCGGTAATCGATACCGAGACCTGTATCGGTTGCGGCGAGTGCGTGGCGGTCTGCCCCGTCCAGGCCATTCCCATTCACTGGGAGACCGAGATCGCCGTGATGGCCGAAAAGACCGCGGCCCAGTGCGCCGCCGCCCTGGCCGACAAAAGGGGAAAGACTCTCTGCTTCAACTTTCTTTTAAGCGTCGCTCCCGACTGCGACTGTTGCTCCTGGTCCGCCCCCCCCTTCGTACCCGATCTCGGGGTGCTGGCCTCCCGCGATATCCTGGCGATCGAGCAGGCCTCCCTGGACCTGGTTGCCGGAGCTCCCCTGATCCCGGGTTCTCCCCTGGTCGCGCGCTACCTGAAAAAGAACCCGCCGGGCGCGACCTCGGAGGGGGTGGTAATGCCGAATCCGGGGGAGAAGTTTCCCGCTCTCTTCGATATCGACGTCGAGGTCTTCCAGGCCGCAGCGGAGCGGGAGGGACTGGGAAAGAGGGAGTACCGGCTGCTTAAGGTTAGTTAGGGCTGGCGGCGGCCGCGCGCGAACTGGAAGACCGGGCCTGGCAGCTTATCGTCTTACCGACTTAATTACTCTTGCCTTTCGATTTTTTCACCGCCCGGCGGGCCAGGATTCCGACCAGCTCCCAGAACCTTTTCTTGTCGGTGTATTCGATCGTCAGCCGGCTTTTGTTCATCAGGTTGGCGACCCTGATCTCATCGCCGAGCAGCGGAGAGATCACGGGATCGGCTTCCAGGTTGTCGCGCAGTTTTTCCCGGTCGCCCGGCAACCAGTGGTCGTCGATCCGGTGAGCCTTCTCGCGGGCCTGGCAGCCGGTCAGCTCCCCGCTCTTGATCGCCCGCCAGAGCGCCAGAATCGTGGCCCGGTCCTCCAGCCGCCAGAAGTGATTGAGATGGGCCTGCCGGAGTTCTCCGCGCTCGAAGGCTTCGGTGATCTCCCGGGGGAATCTATTGAAGATCTCTATCGCCCGGGAGACCGCCGCGGCGCCCCGGCCAACGG
>PUNC01000147.1 GCA_003551625.1 PVC group bacterium
CCCGACTTTCGCGATTCAACCCCAAAATCAACTATTTTCTGGGGGTCAATTAACGGAAGTTATTGTACGGCAACAACCGGATTTTTAAAAGTGTTTGTGGTACAGACCTACCCCCTTGTCAGGTACGTGGAGGTTCCATTATTGTGGCTCCACTATGTACCTGAAGTGTCATCGGCGATTCAAGGACGGGAAGGAACACCGTTACTGGAGCATCGCGGAGAAGTACCGCTGTCGGAACGGCAGGTCTGTCGACCGTCACATCCTGTACCTGGGGGAGATTAACGACAGCCAGAAAGAATCCTGGCTGAGATGCATTGACACCTTTGATGTCGCCAGTCGCCGCCAGACAAGACTGGCCCTGTTCCCGTCAGATCGCGCAATACCAAAGTACGCCGGCGATCACGGCGTCCAGGTTTGCCTGGAAGAGTTCACGCTGCGGCGGCCGAGACAGTGGGGAGCCTGTTGGACCTTTTGCCGGATCTGGGAGGAGCTGGAACTGGATCGCTTCTGGAGCGAGCGACTGAAGAACAGTCGCAAGGGAACATCGTGGTATCGCCTGCTGATGGTTCTGGCGGCATATCGCTTGATCGATCCCGGAAGCGAGTGGCGGTTGCACCGCCAATGGTACAAGCGGAGCGCGATGGGGGATCTGCTGGGCGAAGAGTTCTCCCTGGTCGCCAAGGATAAGCTTTATCGGTGCCTGGACAAGCTTCTGGAACACAAGGAGGATTTATTCAGTTTCCTGACCGGGCGCTGGCAGGATCTTTTCGGGATTACATATGACGTGATCCTGTATGACCTGACCAGTACCTATTTTGAGAGCGATCCTCCTTTCGACAAGAACGACAAACGGAAGTACGGGTACAGCCGGGATCACCGGCCCGATTGCGTGCAGGTGGTGATCGCCCTGGTGGTAACGCCGGAGGGGTTCCCCCTGGCCTACGAGGTTATGCCGGGGAACACCCGGGACAACGCCACACTGCCGGAGTTCCTGAAGAAGATTGAATCGCGGTACGGCAAGGCCCGGCGGATCTGGCTGATGGACCGGGGCATCCCGACCGAAGAGCATTTGGCCGGGATGAAGGAACGCGGGATGCTGTATCTGGTCGGAACCCCGAAGGGGAGGCTGACCAGGCTGGAGAAGGAGTTGTTAGCCAGGTCCTGGGAGGAGGCGCGGCCGGGGGTTCAGGTCAAACTCCTGCCCCGTGAAGACGATCTTTATGTGTGGGTACAAAGCCGACCCCGGGTGGGTAAAGAGAGGTCAATGCGGAAGCGGAAGCTCAAGCGGCTGTGGGCGCGGCTGAAGGAACTGCAACGCCAGCGCCCGGCCTACGAAAACCTGCTTCTGAAGCTGGGCGCGGCGAAGAAGGAATCCGGGCGGGTCTGGTCCCTGGTCGAAGTTAAATTGCCCGAGCCACCGGACAGGAAAGCGCGGTCCCGGCGAGTGTCATTCACGTACAGCCTCAACAAGAAAAAGCTGCGGGCGGTGCGACGCAGGGAGGGAAGATATCTACTGCGTTCAAACCTGGTCGAGACCGATCCGGGAAAGCTCTGGGAGTTCTATTTGCTCCTGGTGGAGGTGGAGGCCGCCTTCAAGAATCTGAAAGGCGATCTGGCGGTGCGCCCGATCTTCCATCAGCGCCGGGAGAGGATCGAGGCCCATATTTTCCTCGCCTTCCTTGCATACTGTGTTTACGTCACCCTCCGCCAGCGGTTGCGGCAGAGAGCGCCGGGGCTGACGGTAAGGCAGGCGCTGGATAGTCTGGGAATGATGCAGATGCTGGACGTGCACTTCCCGACCACGGACGGACGGGAGTTGATATTTACCCGATATACCCAACCAGAAAAAGAACAGCAACTACTGCTCAGCCAGTTGGGATGGCGGCTGCCGAAACAGCCGCCGCCCCGGATAACTGCAAAAAGAGCAGTGGAAATGTAGTACAGACCTTTGGGAAGGTTTTGTTGATTTACAAGGACTTATGACTCGCAAATAGGCCGAATCGCGAAAGTCGGGTTAGGAGAGAACCAAAAAAGGTTAGGGCTCCCTCTCCGGCGCGTCCGCCTTTTCTTCCCGCCATTTTTCAAAATCCCGCCAGACGCCGATCGAAAAAACAACCAGAACCGCTAGCGCCGCGATCGCTTGGAGACCGAAGAAGACCACAGCTTCTCTCTCACTATTCCTTGCCTGTCAACAGCGCGGCGGATTGCGGGGTTAACCTTCCTTTTTCATCGCTTCCCGGTAGATCCGGCGGACCTGGGCGAAAAACTCCCGGGTCGCCTCCAGGCGATAATCCGGGTAGGTCCACTCCCAGGCCACGAATCCCCCCTTCTGATAGCGCAGGGTGGATTCGGCCCATATCCCCCGGCCGAGATAGACCCGCCAGGAAGCGTCCTTGGTGGTGGCCAGGACCAGGCGGGAGAGATCGACGTAGCCGGGATCGAGATTGAGTTTTCTTCCGGAGCCGGAAGCGAAATTCTCTTCAAGCTTGTTCGTCTCGAGCTTCAGACCGGCAAGATCCTCGGGCGGGATCAGCCTCTCGAAGGAAAGAAACTGCCGCCGGAGATCGGGGCCCATCTCCGGCTCGTAGTAGGCGGTCAGGTCGAAGGGGAAGACCCGGCTCTGCAGATCGACCGGCCCCAGCAGTTTGCCGAGCGCCTCCCTCCCCTTCCCCAGCAACTCCTCGTCCGCGGCGAGCAGCCCGCAGACGGGTTTTACCGGCGACGCCGGGTTTGGTTTACCCATCGCGCTTTGCCTCTTTTCCCATAACCATCCTGTCCAACGGGCTCACCACCGGCGGTGAAAGGTTGCGAACCACGTGTGTATATACCATCGTTGTCTCCACGTTCTTGTGGCCCAATAATTCCTGTATGCGCCGGATATCCACTCCGTCCATCAAAAGATGGGTGGCAAAACTGTGCCGCAAGGTATGCACCGAAGCCCGTTTGGAGAGTTTTGCCTTTTGCACCGCTCTCCGAAAAGCCATCTGAAACGTCTTTTCCAGAACACGATAACGTCTGATCACCCCGGACGCTGGATCAACACTCAACTTTTTCATAGGAAAGGCATATTGCCAGGGCCATTCCTTGCCGGCTTTCGGGTATTTGCGGATCAATGCGTCCGGCAGAACAGTCTCACCGTGCCCCTGGGCAAGATCCTGGGTATGCATCTGCTTGACATTCTCCAAGTGGCTCCTCAAGGAATCATATAACGCCTTCGGCAGCACAGAGGTTCGGTCCTTATCGCCTTTGCCGCTCCGGATGTAAACCAGGCCGGTATCAAAATCGAAATCCTTCACTCGCAGATTCAACAATTCATTTAATCGCAAACCCGCCCCGTAACATAACCGGGCCATCAATTGATATGTCCTGTCCTCTATCTCAGACAATACCGCCTGCACCTCGGCCGGGGAAAGCACTTCCGGGAGTCTGGCTCCGCGCTTGGCCCTGACGGTTTTATTCATAGCCGATAAATCTTGCCGCAGCACATCCCGGAAAAAGAGCAACAGCGAATTAAATGCCTGATTCTGAGTTGACGCGCTGATCTTGTCCACGAGGGCGAGGCGAGTCAGGAAGTTTTTCAAGTCCGCTTCGGAAGGAAGAGAGCTCGCTTGACCGCCGGCGGATTTTCGATATTCCATAAACCGGCGCGTCCATTGAAGATATGTTTTCTCGGTCCGGTCGGAGTAGCGGCGCAATCGTAAAACCTGCCGGAACCTTGCCAGCTGATCTTCCTCGGTGCCCGGCGGCGGCGCCGGCGGGGACTCCGCTCCTGGCTTTTCAGCGCGGAACTGATAACGATAAATCCGCAAAGCGTCCGCGGCCTGGCGCACCTGCCAATCCTTGATCTCCTGTCTTTTGCCGAGGTCCTGCAAGTAGGAAGCCATTGCCTCTTCAAAGGAGAGTCCGCGGTATTTGCCGGCAAAGCGGAGGAAATCCCTTGCCCATCGAACAAGGTGCGGTTGCGTCTTTTTCGGGGCCAATTGTTTCCGGTTCAAATATTCCCCGAATTCCTTGAGAACCTTCGACAGTCTGTCTAATGAAGCAGGCATATATCAGCCTTCCTTGCTATGTATAATTTCATATATTCTGGATATTAGCCAGCAATAACGAACTTTAACCATCAAATCAAGGTCTTTTCTCTGTTTTTTTATTGTAGATAGCAACTCGTTTTGTTAAATTTACTTCGCAAAGCGAAGTTTAACCTAATCAATCGTTGGGCTCTAAAAGGAGATATCCATACTTGAAGGACTTCGCACAGACCGTCCCGCAGGGGCGACTCAATATCGAGAACAAGAGCCGCTCGAATATCTTCGCGTGGCGAGGTCAGTTTTCCCCTCAGCTCATTGAGGCTCTTCTCGACGCCTACTGCCTGCCTGAATCCGTCGTTCTCGACCCGTTTGCTGGAAGCGGTACCGTGTTGCGTGAAGCAGCAATGAAACGCTTGCCAGCCTTCGGATATGAAGTTAATCCGGCAGCTTGGAGTTTTTGCAAACTCTACGAGTTCGCAAACATCCCTCCGAGAGATCGAGAAGAGGTTCTTTGCGAGCTTCGCGGTGAAGTCGAGCAAGAATTTCCCATCGTCTTGTTCAGCGAAAATGAGATACCCCCGGAAGAGGTAGAGGAACGCATTGTCCGAATAGCTCAGTCTGTCGGCGACAAGGCGAAGATCGTGTGCAATGCACTGGTGGTATTGCTTGACATTTACAACAACCGCATCACTGGCGACCTCGTCCAGAGCCGCCTGACAGCCCTTTCTGATCTCATCAGACAACTGCCTTTCAGTGACGCACAGATCAAAGCGGACCTTCAAGACGCAAGGCAGTTGCCCCTTGGAAATCAATCCGTCGATTTCATTGTCACTTCGCCCCCCTACATCAACGTCTTCAACTACCACCAGAATTACCGTCGCTCAGCAGAACTGCTCGGGTGGGACTTGCTTCGGGTAGCGCGATCCGAGATCGGATCGAACAGGGCGAACAGGGGTAATCGATTCCTTACCGTCGTGCAGTACAGTATCGACATGGCGACTGCATTGCAGGAGATGGCACGGGTTCTGAAACCAAGTGGACGAGCTGTCCTTATCGTGGGGCATGAATCTCGAGTTCTGGGGACTCCATTCCACAACGCTGAGATTGTGAACGATATTGCGAATGAACTCGACATGTTCACAACTGTGTTGCGGCAGCAGCGTGTTTTCACAAATCGCTTTGGTCAGGCCATACGTGAGGACGTATTGAATTTGAGCAGGACAACGTACACGAATGGAAATGGAATTGCCGAGGTCGTCGGGCGCTCAGTGGCAAGCAACGCGCTTCAGCGTGCCTTAGCTGCTACGTCGGATCGCAACAAGGACTTGTTGGGCAACGCCCTGTCCACTATCCCAACCATTCAAGGCACAAGAATATTTAACAGCTTCTCTTACGAGGAATACCAGACGCGTGATCACGTTATGATGGTCAAAGAAAGAAAGGCACATGATATGACGACAAATTCCCCCGTTCTACCGACTCCGCATCTTGCCAAGCTCAAGGCACTTCTTAAGAATCAACGCCTTCCAAAAACTGACAGACCGCGTGTTGAGGAGGCCCTGAAACGCTACCAAGAATGGATTCATGATCTTGAAGCAATCAAACCTGGACGCAAGGGGGCCGTCCAGAAGCTAGTTGACGCCACGAACCGGTACAAGCAGTTCATCGAACTCGACTTAATCTTCGACAGCCCCGGGGACTTTCTTTATCGTCAAAAAGGGCAGTTGAAGCTGGATAACACCATTCTGGAGGAATTTCTTCCACAACTCCTCTATCGGGGTTTGAGTTTGCCTGAGAGCAGCTTTGAGTTTGGTCCACAGAAGACTTTCGCAGGGCTAGCATTCACTTCATCGCTTGCGAACTCGGGAACGGGAGGACGACCGACCCTTCGGACAAAGGACCAAGATTTCGTCCTTGGCAAGAGACTGTACATGATGACCTCTTTTGATAAGGACTTTGAGCACGCCGAGCGGACTGAGTCGCATCTTGGGTACGTGTGTGCGGAGTGCAAGACGAATCTGGACAAGACCATGTTTCAGGAGGCAATTGCTACGAGCCGGGATTTGAAGATGGCCGTACCGGCATCCCTGTATTTCCTCGTGTGTGAGTTTCTTGACATGACGCCAGTTTCTATCACATCAACACAGATCGATGACGTTCTCATCGTCAGGAAAGCAAAACGGATGTCCTCCAATGTCCGCCAGGAGTACCGGAGCGTTGAGGACAGGAAGAAGCATCGTGCTGAACACGTCGCATTTCTCGACGCCTCGAAATACTACGCGGATGTGTTTCAACGGATGATCGACAAGATCCAACGTATGGCCGATGACAGTGACCCGGAAGCAGGCAAGGTGCTGAAACAGGGATATTTTTGAAGAGCCCAGAGGCAGCCCAACAAGGCAAATCCAGCGTACGCGGTAAACCGCGCCGCTGATTTGCGACGTTCGGCGATAAAGGCATATGCCAATGAGAATATTTAGCATCAAAGAAGATGGAAAATTTGAAGAGTTCTCTCAGACACATTTCCATGTCGATCATGAGGAAGCGGTATTGGAAAATTGGCTTGAGAGTAACTCCGACGATATTCTCGAAGACAGCAAGCTTCTCATTATTGGCCGGCAGGTCACAACAAATCTCGGGAGCATTATCGACCTCCTTGGAATTGATAGAGAAGGAAATACTGTCGTCATCGAGCTAAAACGTGACAGAACGCCTCGTGACACTTTGGCCCAGGCTTTGGAATATGCTTCATTTGTAGAGGAACTTGACACGGATCAGCTCGAAGAAATTCTCCAGCGGTATGTAAGTGACGAGGCTTTAAATCTTGCCAGTTATCACAGAAATTATTTTGAACTCGCTACGGATGAAGCCGTTTCATTCAATAAAGAACAACGAATTGTCCTTGTTGGGCAGCGAGTCACCGGGGAAATTCGGCAAACAGCATCTTTCTTACGCAGAAAAGGCATGAGAGTTACATGCCTTGAGTTTTCCTATTTTCAAGCGAATGGCGGCAAGCATCTCCTTTCCTATGACATCGTAGTTGGAAAAGAACCAACAAAAATAAAACAAATATCCTCCGGGGCTTTGCCAATCGTCTCGAAAGATTCATTCATGGAATCTCTGGACAACTACGGAAAAGAAGTATTCGGTCAACTGCTCAAATTTGCTGACGAGAAATCATTTCCCATTCACTGGGGTACGAAAGGTTTCTCAATGAACGTAGACAAAAATGGTGTGCATGTCGCTATTTGCTATGGCTATCCGCCAAAAGCAGTATTCAAACAATCGGTCTACACAGCTCTTATCGGCAGAGGCGGGCTCCTGAGTAAGTTGGACGTTCCCGAGTCGGAAATGAATCAACTTTGGCAAGAGGCACAGGCAACAGGTCTATTTCAACCGGCAGGCCGGGAACTCAAGGCCCTGATAAATCGGAAACTAAATACAACGGAAATTCAAACTCTTATTGGCTGGCTGGAAAAGGTCGCTTTCGCCATTCAAAGCCATGAATTTAAATAAACGGCGACGCCGAACCAGACGGTTCACTTGACGCCGAAAACGTCTGCGGCGCTGACGCGGCAAGGTTTGGTGGCGGCGCAAGTGACCTTGGCCGTTGAGCCGAAGGGAAAGACAACAAAGAATGAGGAGCGGACGGGGACGGCTTAGCCGAGGAATGCTTTTACCGGATCACCGATAACGGATTATCGGAGCAGAGCGGAGATCCCGATAGTCTTTTATCGGGACCGATCACCGGTTTTCCCGCCAGGGCATCGCGGGGACGCGAGCCGGCCGGCGGAAGGGACCGTCCTTGAGTTTCTTGAAGATGCCGGGATCGGCGAGCATCGAGTCGTAGGAGAAGAGAACCACCCCCTGCGCGCCCGCGGCGACGGCGTCCTCGACCTGGGCGATAAGGACGTCGGGCCGGTCGGAAAGCAGGTAGGCCCCCAGGCCGACATAGACCTGGCGGGTGCCCTGGGCGGCGACCGCCGTCCGGGTGAGGTAGTTGGCCAGGCGGCGGTCCGGGGTGTAGTTCATCGTGGCCACGAAATCGACCGCGCCCTCGTCCAGCCAGCGGCGCCAGTCCTGGAAGGACGACTGGTAGGCCCGGTCGGCCCAGGCCATCCCG
>PUNC01000115.1 GCA_003551625.1 PVC group bacterium
CTGGCCTGCATCGGGACCACCCGCAACGCCAAGCGGGTGGCCATCGCCCATACCTTCTTCAAAATTGCCGGGGTGGTCATCTTTATGTTTTTCATCGGCCCCCTGGCCCGGGTTACCGAGTCCCTCGGCGGTACGATCAACCGCCAGATCGCCAACGCCCACACCATATTCAACGTGGGGATGGCCCTGATCTTCATTCCCTTCACCCAGCAGTTCGGCGCCCTGATTATGAAGGTCCTCCCCCGCGAGGCGGCCAAGGAAGAGAAGTTCAAGCCGGTCTACCTGGTCTCCGATCTGACCAAGACCCCGGCCATCGCCCTCGAGCAGACCAAGAAGGAACTGATCCGGATGGGGGAGATCGCGGTTTATATGGCCGAGAGTATCGGCGAGGCTTTCAAGCGGAAGGACCGGGAATTCGTCGAGCGGCTGATCCAGGAAAACGACAAGATCGAGATCCTGGAAAAGGCCATCCGGGCCTATCTGGCCGAGATCGGAGCGGGCGAGTTGTCGCTGGACTCCGCCCAGCGGTCGGTCCGGCTGATGAATATCTCCAACGAATACTGGGAGGTCGGCAAGACGGTCAGCCAGGATATTCTTCCCCTGACCGAGGCCTTCATCGAGAAGAATATGTATTTCTCCCCCGAGGGCTGGACGCAACTCCAGGATTATCACGCCCGGGTGGCGGCCAACCTCAAGGAAGCCACCGCGGCGTTCCGGGAAGAGAACACCGCCCTGGCCGAAGAGATCACCCAGCGCAAGCCTTCGATGATCCGGCTGGAGAAAGAATACACCAAGGCCCATTTCGACCGTCTCTCCAAGGGAATGGCGGAGTCGGTGGAGACCAGTACCCTGCATATGGGGCTGATCGGCGGCCTTCGCCGGATAAACTCCTACGCGACCAACATCGCCTACGCGGTTATGGGGCAGGTTTAGCCATAATTATAATTATCCGGTTTCTGAAAACGGGGCTTGACTTAATTGCGGCCATAATCTAAATTGGCCCCAGTTTAATCTCCCCCCGAGGATTTTAAACCCCGAAGAGTTTATCCCGGTTTAATACCGGTTCCACCGTCCGCATCCCCGGTTGTTTCGGGATCCCGGTCGGCCCCGGAAATTTTAAAGCGTCGGGTCCGGGAAATATCTTTTACCCCTGAACAGCGGCCAGGTTTTTAACCAATCCGTTCCTTGCTGAAGGGCTTCGACCGTCCCCTTTTTATTCCTGCTTCGCCTGCGAACTATGAAGAAAGTGTTGTTGATCGATGTTATGTCCGCGGTTTATCGGGCTTACTTCGCGATTTCCGATCTGCGGACTTCCCGGGGGTTCGCATCCAACGCGGTTTACGGTTTCACCCAGATCTTGCGCAAGCTGCTGGGAGAGCACTCTCCCGACTTTGCCGCCGCCGCCGCCGATTCTCCCGAACCCACCTTCCGCCATCGGCGGTTTGAGGAGTATAAGGCCCAGCGGCCGGAGATGCCGGGGGACCTGGAAGCCCAGCTTCCTTACCTGCGCCGGCTGGTCGAAGCCTATCGCCTGCCCTGGTTGGCGGTTCCCGGATGGGAAGCGGACGATATCATCGCCGTGCTGGCCCGGCGGGCGGAAAGGGAGGGGAATCTGGTCTTGATCGTCAGCGGCGACAAGGATCTTCTGCAGCTGGTCTCCGACCGGGTAAAGGTAGTCAGCCCCCACCGGGAAGGCCTGGTTTACGATCCGGAAAAGGTTCGGGAACGATTCGGGATTCCGCCCGCCCGGATCACCGACTATCTGGCCCTGGTGGGAGACGCCAGCGATAATATTCCCGGTGTTCCTGGAATCGGGCCCAAGACCGCGGCCGCCCTGTTGAACGAACACGGCGCGATCGGGGGGATTCTGGCCGCGGCGCCGGGATTGAAGAGCCGTTCAGTGGGGGAGAAACTATCCCGATACGCGGAGCAGGTGGCCGAGACCAAGGAATTGATCGAGCTCGGCAAGGGACTGGAGCTTAATCTCAGCCAGGATGATCTTCGCTGCCGGGAGCCGGATTGGGAAAAGCTCAGAGCGATTTACCGGGAACTGGAATTCACCCGTCTGCTTCGGGATCTTCCTCCGGTCAAGGTCGCCGATCTTGGATACCGCTTTATCGACCGTCCGGGGGAGGTGGAAAGCTGGATCGCCTCCATCCCGGGAAAACGGGAATGGGCGGTGGACGCGGCGGCGGCGCCGGACGATTCTCCCCTTCACTGCGAGCTGGTGGCGTTGGCGCTCTCCCCCGCTTCCGGACCGGGAGTTTGCGTCGATCTGCGCCGGTGGAGTGATGAGGATTTTTCCTTCCTGGCCGCTTTTCTGCGCGACCGTGACGAAGTGAAATGTTTCCACGACAGTAAAACCGCTCGGCATCGTCTGCGGGCCCGGGGGCTGGAGCTGGAGGGAGTGGCGTGGGACACGGTCCTGGCCGCTTATCTGCTCGATCCATCCCGGTCCGATTACGGAATGGAGAGTCTGGCCTGGGATTATCTACGGCGCTCGTTTCCCTCTTCGCCCCCGGACGCCGCTTCGCTCTTCGACCGGGATGACGAGCGGACGCTTTTCTGCGCGCGGACCGATCTGGTTCGGGAGTTGAGGAAAGAGCTTTCCGGGCGGCTCCGCTCTCACGGCCTTGACGAACTGTTTCAACAAATGGAATTGCCTCTGGCCCGGGTTCTGGCCGGAATGGAAAGGACCGGGATCGCGGTTGACCGTTCGGTGTTGGCCAAGATGTCCGGCGAGCTTGAGCGCGATCTTCTCCAACTGGCCGACCGGATGTATTCGCTGGCCGGGGAGCGCTTCAACCTGAACTCCCCCCGGCAATTGAGCCGGATACTCTTTGAAAAGTTGGGACTGCCCCCGCAGAAAAAGATCAAGACCGGCCAGTCCACCGATTTCGGGGTCTTGAAGAAGCTGGCCCCGCTGCACCCGCTCCCGGAGAAGCTGCTCGACTACCGGCAACTGTTCAAGCTTAAGTCCACTTATATCGACCCGTTGCCGTCGCTGATCGACCCGGCCGACGGCCGTCTGCACACCACCTTCAACCAGACCGTGACCGCCACCGGAAGGCTCAGCTCGAGCCGTCCCAATCTCCAGAACATCCCGATCCGCTCCGCCTTGGGCAAGCGCATTCGGTCCGCCTTTATCCCTTCTCCCTCGGGCTGGAAGTTTCTCAGCGCCGACTATTCCCAGATTGACTTGAGGATCCTGGCCCATCTCTCCGGCGACGAGCTGTTGCGCAAGGCTTTTGCCAACGACGAGGATATCCACGCTTTCACCGCGTCCCAGATCTTCAACCTGCCGCCGGAAGAGGTTACCCCGGAGATGCGCCGTCGGGCCAAGACCGTAAACTTCGGCGTCATTTACGGAATGGAGGCCTGGGGGCTCTCCGAAGACCTGGGAATTTCCCAGGCGGAGGCCCGCCGGTTTATTGAGACCTATTTCCAGCGTTACCTCGGGGTGGCCGCGTACATCCGGCGCCTGATCGACCGGGCCCGGAAAGACGGCTATGTGACCACAATCTTCGGCCGTCGCCGGTATCTGCCGGAGCTGGAATCCGGGCAGGATTCGATCCGGCGGTTCGGGGAGCGGACGGCCGTCAACACTCCGATTCAGGGTTCGTCGGCCGACGTCATCAAGCTGGCGATGGTCTCCATCGACCGCCGGTTGCGGGCGGAGGGACGGCGGGCCCGGATGCTTCTTCAGATTCACGATGAGCTCCTCTTTGAAGCCCCCGCGGAGGAGCTCGACTCCCTCGGGGAGATGGTGAAGGAGGAGATGGAAGGAGTGGCGGAGCTGGAGGTCGGCTTGAAGATCGATTTGAAACGGGGCGACAACTGGGGTGAACTGTGAGCCGCGGTCTTCCCGATCTCAGAATCGGCTTGACGGGAGGGCTTGGAACCGGGAAATCCACCGTCGCCGCGCTCTTTGAAAAACTCGGCGCCGCCGTTAACGACGCCGATACCCTGGTTCACCGCCGTCTCCGCCGGGGCGACCCGGTTTACTCGGGGGTGGTCGCCGAGTTCGGCCCCGGCATCCTTGACCGGGATGGAGAGATCGACCGCCGGCGACTGGCCGGGGAGGTATTCGGTAAACCGGATCGGCTCGAGCGGCTCAACGAGATCGTTCATCCGCCGGTGGTGAAAGAGATGAAGGAATGGCTGGACCGGGAAAGCGGCGTACGGATCGCCGTGGTCCCGCTGCTTTACGAGAAGGGCTTCGAGTCCTGGTTCGACGCGGTGATCGTCGTCAAGGCCTCGAAGAAAAACATTGTTTCGCGGTTGCGGGAGTCGCGGGGGATGAGTGAAGAGGAGATCGAACTTCGTCTTCGCTCCCAGCTTCCCCTGCGGGAAAAGGTCGCCCGCGCCGATTTTATCATAGATAACGACGCTTCCCCGGAGAGTGCCGGGGAGCAGGTGGTCGCAATCTGGAGTAAAATCAGGGAAGGCGCAGTCGCGGCTCGCCGCGCCGGAAGCCTTTCCCGGCCCCAGCCGGGGCCAGTCACCATCAAGGAGAAGTAATTATGGCGGTTTCGGAAAAACCAAGAGGCAGGAGAAAAAACAACAAGGAAACGGCTGCTCCGGATCGGCCGGTCGGGACGGAAGAGCAGCCGTCCGCCGCTCCCGTTTCGCCGGACAAGACTTTGAATATCGCCGCCCTTCAGCAGATGAAGGCCGCGGATCTGATGACTATGGCCCGGCAACTGAATATCCAGTCGCCCCGCAGCCTGAAAAAACATCAGCTCATCTTCGAGATTCTCAAGTCCAGCGCGGAGCAGAACGGCCAGATGTACGGGGAAGGGGTCCTGGAGATACTTCCCGATGGTTTCGGTTTCCTCCGTTCCCCGACTTTCAACTACCTGGCCTGTCCGGAGGATATCTATATCTCTCCTTCCCAGATCCGCAAGTTCGACCTCCGCAGCGGCGACACGGTCACCGGCCAGATCCGGCCGCCCAAGGAAAGGGAGAGGTTCTTCGCCCTGCTGCGGGTGGAGGCCATCAACCACCAGCCTCCGGAAGCCAGCCGCAACAAGATTAATTTCGACAACCTGACCCCGCTTTATCCCGACCAGCGCCTGTTGCTCGAGCACGATTCGGAAGACATCTCGATGAGGGTGATGGACCTGCTCACGCCGGTGGGGAAGGGGCAGCGGGGCTTGATCGTGGCCGCCCCCCGTACCGGCAAGACGATGCTGCTCAAGGGAATCGCCAACTCGGTAACGGTCAACAATCCCGAGGTGAAGCTGATCGTCCTCCTGATCGACGAGCGGCCGGAAGAGGTCACCGATTTCCAGCGCAGCGTCTCCAACGCGGAGGTGGTAAGCTCCACTTTCGACGAGACCCCGGACCGCCACGTTCGCGTGGCCGAGATCGTCATCGAGAAGGCCCGTCGCCTGGTGGAGCAGGGCTTCGACGTGGTGATTCTGCTCGACAGCATCACCCGCCTGGCGCGCGCTTACAACACCCTGCAGCCGCACAGCGGCAAGGTGCTTTCCGGCGGCATCGAGTCGAGCGCCCTGACCAAACCGAAGAAGTTTTTCGGGGCGGCCCGCAATATCGAGGACGGGGGGAGCCTGACGATCCTGGCCACCGCGCTGATCGAAACCGGCAGCAAGATGGACGAAGTGATCTTTGAAGAGTTCAAGGGAACCGGGAACCTGGAGCTCAATCTTGACCGGAGACTCTCCGACAAGAGGATCTTCCCCGCCATCAACATCGACAAGTCGGGAACCCGGAAGGAAGAGCTGTTGATCCACCCCGACGAACTCCAGCGGATCTGGCTTCTGCGCAAGGCGCTCAGCTCGATGCCCCCGGTCGAGGCGATGGAACTGCTGATCGGAAAGATCAAGAAGGCCAAGACCAACGCCGAGTTTCTGATGTCGATCAAGGCCTGACCCGTATGAAAGGAAGGTTAGGAATCGCGAATCCGCTTCAGGCGGGGTTCAATGAGGGCAGGGATGTAAAGCTCTCTTCTGAATTATGTGAGAAAATATGCTAATGAGGTATCAGCTGTGGTAGATTGAGTGGCTTGTGGAGTGCGAGAACCTGTCCGGCTTCGCCTGACGGAGAGAGCCTCGCCCCTGAAATCCTAAATACCCCTTATTTGAAAAGGGACGCACCGCGCGGCATTCCATTAAAAAACCATCTCCCCCCAACGGGGGGAGATGGCAAGGGTGAGGGGGGATGTGGATTTCGAACAAGCTAAATTATAGATAACGGAACTTAATGCCCCGAAAGTTAGAACTGTTGCAAAAGGAGATTGTCGTGAAACCGAAGATCCATCCGGACTACAAGGACGTAACCATCGTCTGCGCGTGCGGCGAGACGATTCACACCCGTTCCACCCGGGAAAACATCAAGGTGGGGGTCTGCTCCAAGTGCCATCCCTTCTTCACCGGGAAACAGAAATACGTGGATACCGAGGGTAGGGTGGAGAAATTCAAGAAGAAATACGGCCTGACCTGATCCGAATTTATCCGGTGGATAAATTCGGGTTACGGATCGCCGATCACTGGTCGCGGACTGTTGTTTTCCTATGCCTTTCCCCGAATCCCAAACCCCTCCCGGGCGGTTGCCGGAAAAGACCGCCGCCGCCGTCTCGGCGGCGCGGGCACGGCTGGCCGTTGTTCGCGAGGAGGTCTCCGCTCCGGAGCTGGCCTCGCGGGACCCCTCCCGCTACCGGGCTCTTTCCCGGGAATACGCCCGCCTGGAAAAGCTCAACGGTCTCTACCGGGAACTGAAAAAAGTTGAGGAGGAGACCACCGCTCTTTCCGGGATGCCGGCCGAAGAGGCGGAGATGCGGGAGATGGTCGAAGAGGAACTGGCCTCGCTGACCGAACGCGGCCGGGTTCTCCGGAACAAGATCGAGAGTCTGCTGCTTCCCCCCGACGAGCGGGAAGAGAGGAATATCATCGTCGAAATCAGGGCGGGAACCGGCGGCGAGGAAGCGGCCCTTTTCGCGGGCGACCTGGCGAGGATGTATTCGCGTTTTGCCGAGAAAAAGGGGCTCAAGGTCGAGAGTGTCAACACCCAT
The DNA here is from genome assembly GCA_003551625.1 of PVC group bacterium. GTDB lineage: Bacteria > Auribacterota > Erginobacteria > Erginobacterales > PUNC01 > PUNC01. The sequence continues at coordinate 7,034 of PUNC01000115.1, forward strand.
CCCGCCGGCCGCGGGGGGTTCAAGGAGGTTATCTTCGCCGTCACCGGCCGCCGCCCCTTCCGGGAGTTTAAGTTTGAAAGCGGGGTTCACCGGGTGCAACGGGTCCCCGTGACCGAGGCTTCGGGACGGACCCATACTTCCGCGGCCACGGTGGCGGTGCTTCCGGAGGCAGACGAAGTCGAGGTGGTAATCGACCCCAAGGAACTTCGGGTGGACACCTTCTGCTCCTCGGGTCCGGGGGGGCAGAGCGTCAACACCACCCACTCCGCCGTCCGCGTCACCCATCTTCCCACCGGGACGGTGGTGAGCTGCCAGGACCAGAAAAGCCAGCATCAGAATAAGCTCCGGGCCCTGCAGGTGCTGCGTGCCCGCCTTCTGGAGAAGAGCCGGGCGGAACAGGAGGAGACCGAGGCGCGTCTGAGAAAGGAACAGGTCAAGAGCGGCGACCGCAGCGACAAGATTCGGACCTACAACTTCCCCCAGAACCGGGTCACCGACCACCGGATCAACTTCTCCCTCCATTCCCTCGACCGTTTCATCGACGGCGATCTTGACGAGATGGTGGAGAAGTTGAGGGAGTGGGAGCAGAACCGCCGCCTGGCCGAATTCAACGCCCGGGGCTAAAAACTGGAAATCAGGGGGCCTTTCGGCCAAGTTTATAAGATGATAGGTGAAACCAGATTGCAGATTTTAGATTTTAGATTCCGGTTACTCCCCGCCTCGCCTCCTATTCATCCCAGGAATGCAGGGAAACAGGAGGAAAGATAAAATTCCTGACCTCCGATCTTCCTAAGATATCCATTTGTTTTAATTTAGGGTGCGAGGGTGCGGAGTTCTTTGCGTTCTTTGCGTCTTGGCGAGAGAATAATGGGACCGAGGGTGCGGAGCAACAAACCGGTCCGCATCTGTGTCCATCCGCGTGATTCGTAGTTGAAAATTAGCCGGTTAATCTTTTAGGTTTTTGTCTCTTTAACCCGAATCCTGAATCTGTAAGCTGGAATCCGTTGTCTTGATCGCGCTTGAGTCAATCCCCGCCATTCCCGCCGACCTGGTTCGCTGGGGAGGCCGCCGCCTGGAGGCGAAAGGC
>PUNC01000061.1 GCA_003551625.1 PVC group bacterium
AGGCCCTTGATCCAAAAACCCAGCACAGGCCTGTAGATGATGGATGGGGAAAGGATTTGGATAATGACTATTTCTCCAAGAAATCCGATAAGTCATTCTCTGAGCATAGCCTTCCTAAATCCAAGATGGATAATGATTTAGGAGATGCTCCATTCTGAAAAAGTTGTATTTAAAATCGTAGGATCGTCATTATATGATGGACGAAATAGATGATGCAATAAGAGCCTTCATATCTTCAAAGTTAAATTTACCAAAAGATTCCATAATAGTGTTGCTGATAGTAATAGCTGCATATCCACTTGCTTGGTATGTATTTTTGAAAATTGATGCTTTTTTAGAACCACGCTTGTTTGAAGCAATCTATACTATATTTCTGATTATTTCTTTTGCCTTGCTTACGCTGGGCCTTTATTTTTGCTTAGGGTATATTTTGGAAGTTAAAGACAAGATTTTTTCTAAATTTCGAAATGAGTAAGGATAAGTTCCACCCGAAAACCGGACAAAAAGTTAAGGTGAAGTTTATGAATATCAGATTCTGGATTATCATCTTTTAAGACAAATATAACATGGGGTTGAAATCCAGATTTAACATGAGGAAAGCGGACATGTTCCTGGAAATCCTGGCCCTGGCAGTAATCATGTTTGTAATCTACATAGCTTTTTTTGAGAAAAGGACTGATTGACTCTTGACCTCAGAATTGAGCTTGGATATTTTTTAGTTGCCTCCATTTAAAGTCGGACAAGCTTTAATTCCTGGATAGGAGGCCTCTGCTTGCCCGGTCAGGCTTTGTGCCTGGCCGGGTCTCTTTTTTCTGTGAACCTTGACCAAGCTTTCTCTGGACCAAGGAAAGATTTCAAACGGTAACACGCCTGAAAGAATTCATGATTGACAATACTATCTCAGGTCTGGGTAAGTGATTAAGGCCATATTGCATGAAAAATTTCCAGGCCGGATCGCCAAGCTTAACCCTTGACCTCCAATCTATCCCTGGGTAAATTTACATACATGTTGACCTCCTGTTCAGGGTTTCCTGTGTTCTCCCAAGCAGCGGGGTCAATTCTTTTGAGTCGGCCCGGTCAGGCTCTGTGCCTGGCCGGGTTTCTCTTTTTAAAGCGCTCATCCCTGAATCTCAGCTAGAGCCATCTAATCATTGAAAAGCTGTACATAACAAGTTATCTATTCTGTCATTACCTTCAGCCAGAGAGGTAATTGCCATGCACCGACCCATCATTATTGTATTTTTCACCATCCTGTTTTTTCCATCACCCCTGCATGCTGACTGGGTTGAGGAATCGGGCATCCTGGAGCCAGTGCAGATATTTGACCAGTATTACGGCATAGACCAGATGGACAAGGTGGCCCAAGTGACAAGCAGGGACTTTCGTGAAGGCCAGTCAAAATCAGCTTGGGCAGAAGAAACCGCCAGTATGCTCCGTCGTATTGAATACGAGAGGCTGGACAGTGAATACATAGGGGCTATTGCAAATGATGACCGCACTGCAGCCGCTGTCCTTATGGAATCAACCATTCAGACAATAGTGGGAAAAGTAAGACATGATGAGCTGTTTCGGCTGGTCAGGGATGGAGACACCTGGCTGATTGATGAGCTGGAAATAACCAGTGAGACAATATTGCCCAAGACATTTGATCTGTAAATTTTCAGCCATGCGCACACCATTCGATCCGCTTCATTTCCTGACCTTTGAGCTGGACTTGGATCTGAACCTGGACTCACAGGGAAATATTGTATGCGATGACGTCTGGAGACTGACAGCAGAAAAGCAGAAGCAGGCCAGAAATGTGCTAAGAATTTATGACAGGCTCCTGCGTCTGCAGCTGGATGCTCCCAGTGAGAAGATGAGGCCGTCTGTCAGGAAGCTGCTGGCCCAGGGTAAGATTGAGATCAGGAACGGGCAGTTTGTCTTGCCTGAGAGTCATGAACTGCATCTATAACATGCCAAGTTCAGGAGATTAGACATGGGCTCACAAGTAGTTGCTGAGTGTAATTGCGGTGTTAAGGCCTCAATTCTTATTGGGGGCGGCATGTTAAATTTTATGGACACATGTTATTTTCCCTGCATGTGTGAAAGCTGTAATAGAGTAGTACAAGTAAATTTGCTTGACAAAGAGACAAGATGTCCGGACTGCCAAGCCCAAAATCCTATTCCATACGATGATCCTCGACTACTGGGAACCCCTGGGAACCACCATGTGGCTCAATGGCGAGTGATTAGGCAACTTGATAGAAATCTTGTTCTCACTGACGGGAAGTATAAGTGCCCCAAATGTGGTAAGATGTCACTTGAATTTAGCGATAGTGGACTAAGTTGGGATTGAAATATGAGAGGGGAATAATAGCTCATCCAAGCTCTTTGTCTGGTTTTCGGGGGAAACTTCAAGCACCCAGAATTCAACTACGCTGCAGCATACACGCTTTGCCCGGCCCCATAATAAGATCCGTATACATGATGATATACAGCGCTTGTTTTTTGCTCGAACAACTCCGGGGTAAAGGCCCTGGGCAAACCCTCGTCCAGGATTTTTTCAATGGTTATCCGCACCTCAGCCCTGGTCTGTTGACGTTTACGCCAGTCTAGGACAAGCTTTTCTGTCTTGAGCTTGGTTAAAAGTTCTTTGGCTGTAGCCTTAACCTTTCTCCGGTCTGATTCACTTAGATCCATGTCCGGCTTGGTTAAAAGGTCAAACAATGCCAGTTCCTCTTCGCTAAGGTTTTCAGATACTGCCCGTTGCTCCTCCAGGTTCAGACTCCTGGCAAATTCTTTGAGCTGACGGAAGAACTCCTCTGCGTTCATCCTTCCACGATTGTACTCATCAATCATGTCTTGAAACTTTTCCAGGTAATCCATGCGGGTGCGGTTGAGCCTGACCATAATCATAAGCTTTCTGGCCACCATGCCTTTTAGTTTTTCATTGAGGGTCTTCTTGCGGCCCTTATTGAATATTTCGGCCAGCTTTTCAAAGTCAAACCCGCTCAGATCTATCCAGTGTTCATGGTTGTCTGGCAATGATTCAGGCATGACGTAGCCTTCAGGCTTGATGGAACGATCCAGCAGCTCTTCCACCTGTCCCATGACCATAGAAATATCAGCTGGAGGTGTCAGGTTGCGGATTTTTTGAGCAATAATCTGTATAGGGGCCACCTTGACTGAAAATGTTTTGGCTTTTGGGTCTGGAAGCACTGCCTTATACAAACGGTCAACCGTATTGGCCAGGTCAAGATATCTGCGCTTTGCTTCCTCTGAACCCACCAAAGATTCAACAGCATCATCCAGAGCTTCCTTTCTATTGATTATGCCTGCCTTCTCCAACTGTTCCGGAGGGACCAAGGCCTTGAGGGCATCATCCAAAAGTCCTATTCGTCCGAAACCTTCTGCCTGTTCAATGCGTTCCAGATCAACTCCATGTCTCTGACAGAACTCTTCCGTTTCCTGCAGGGCCTGCTTCAAAGCCTCCAGGAGAGCCGCCTTGTCCTCAACAGGCCTTTTCCCGTCATCTTTACCTCCTCTGGGGACATAGATAGCCAGAGCTTTTTCCAGGTCACGGAATACACCTGCATAGTCCACAATAAGCCCGCTGACCTTTCCAGGAAATACCCGGTTAGCCCTGGCTATAGTCTGCATCAGGGTGTGGTTGCGCATGGGCTTGTCCAGGTAGAGGGTGGAACAGGAAGGCACGTCAAAGCCAGTCATCCACATGGCACAGACAAAGACCAGACGGAAATGGTCATCTGGATCTTTGAACCTGTTCTCCAGGTCCTCTTCAAGCATGCGCTTTCTGTGGGGACGGATATCCAGGCCCTTTTCCTTCAGCTCGGCAATTTCGTTCTGTCCCTGGGAGACCACCACGGCCATGTCGGTTTCTCTCATCCACTTCAATCGCTCTGATAAAACTTCCTTGCTCTGACTGTCAGCTCGGACAAGTTCATTCTCCAGGGAGTCTATTTTCTCCTTCCAGTATTTCTGCACTTTATTGAACATGCGGATGGCAGTGGCCTTGTCTATGCAAATCATCATGCCCTTGCCCCTGAATCCCCTGGTTATGAAATGAGAGACCAGATCTTTGGCGATGGCTTCAAGCCTGTCTTCCCGGGTTATCAGATGGTATTCACGGGCAAATTCACGCTCCAGCTTTTTCTCCTGTTCTTCATCCAGCTCAGCTTCTTCAAGAATCCGTTCAATTTCTTTATTAAAATCTTCATTTATGAGTTGCAGCTTAGGAAGACGGTCTTCATAGTACAGGGGAACAGTAGCCCCGTCATCCACGGACTGCTTGAAGTCGTAGATGCTTACATACTCTCCAAATACCTCCCTGGTCTTTTCCTCACCAACAAGCAAGGGAGTGCCTGTAAAAGCTAGAAAAGAAGCTCTGGGCAGGGCTGTGCGCATATTCATGGCCAATGTATCATACTGGGTCCTGTGCGCCTCGTCCGTGATAACTATGATGTCTTCACGTTCGGACAGAACAGGATGAATCTCTCCTTTTTCAGCGCGGAACTTATGAATCAGGGTGAACACATAACGGTGGTCTTCGGTAAGCAGCTGGCGCAAATGCTGACTGCTCTCAGCCTGGGCTCGGCCCTCTGTAACCACTCCGGCTGAGACAAAATTTTTATAGATCTGGCTGTCCAGTTCATGGCGATCTGTAACTATTACAAAGGTCCAGTTTCCGGGCATCTTGCGCATAACCATCTGGGCAAAAAATATCATAGAGATGCTTTTACCACTGCCCTGGGTATGCCAGAAGACACCAAGCTTTCCTTTGTGCTCCTGGATGTTTTCCAGGGCCTTGATGGCGTTTTTTACTCCCAGGTACTGATGGTTCTTTGCAATAAGCTTTATTAAACCCCCTGGAACTTCCTGATATATGGTAAAGTTTTCCACGAGTTCCAACAGCCTTGCAGGTTCGCATACTCCTTTGAGCATTGTCTCCAAAGACACCCTGCCAGGTTCTTCCTCATCATCAATTTTCTTCCACTCGGAAAAGTGTTCCCAGCCTGCTGTTACGCTACCCACCCTGCTCTGGCTGCCATTGGAAAGGATTATCAGGGCATTGGACCAGAAGATATGGGTGATAGTGTCTTTGTAGTCACGCAGGTTACAGGTATAGGCGGTTTCCAGACGCCGATGAGCAGCTTTGAGTTCCATGACTACCAATGGCAGACCGTTTACAAAACCTACTAAGTCCACACGGCGGGTATGCATCTCTCCGGTCACCCAGAACTGGGAGCAGAGCAGGAAATCGTTGTTCAAGGAATTTTCCCAGTCAATAATCCTGACCCATTCAATCCTGTCTTCATCATCTTCAGGATCTGGGACACTGACCCGCATACCATGTTTTATCAGCTCGTATATCTCTCTGTTGGCTGCGGCCAGGCTCATACGGGAGCGGTCCTTGGCCAGTTCTGCAATAACCTCCTGCAGTGCTTCACCAGGGATATCAGGATTTAGCTGCTGAAGGGCGTGCAGGAGTCTGGTTTTTAAAATGACCTCGCCCTTGTTTTCCCGGCCAATGAAGCTTAACCCATGGTCAAATTCACCATATGCATCAAAGGTCTCCCATCCCAATCCTTTAAGCAGGGCAATGGCTGGCTGTTCCACAAGGGTGCTTTCAGAGTAGTCAGAGTAAGGCATTACCGAAACCTCTGTTTAATGTAATCCTGGGTCTGGCTCGGGCTTAGCTCTGTTGTGGCCGGTCCTGTACGAATATAAAACCTTTCCCTGTCACCATCCTTAACAAATACCGGTGTTGGGGCTTTTGCGCATTTTACAACCATGATCCGATTGTCTTCATAGTCATCAAAACGGGCATGTATGTTTGTCATTGCCGATACTCCCATGCGGGATTTGACAATGTTCACCAAATGCTGGCTCATCTTGTCTTCGTTCTCAAACCCATCAACTTGGATGCCTAGAGGACTGCCATCATCGGAAACACCCACAAGCAGAGTGCCGCCACCCGTGTTTAAAAAAGCAGTCAATGTTTTAAGAACTGACAGTTCAATTCGTGGGTCTTTGTTGCCAGTATGAAGATTAACCCGAAGAGAGGATTTAAATTCCACATCGTCAGACTCACCACTCATGATTACTGTTGACAGATCCAGATCCTCTTCTCTCAGTGCTTCCTCGGTTTCACCAGCCATTAGCGTGGCGTAACCCTCAGCAATCACTTGCGCCATCAACTCTCGGCGTTTTTCAAGAAACTCCCTGTAATCCATGTGTTCCCAGTTTTGGGGAAGGGCATGCATGCGATACATCCGATCCAGCCTGTTTTGTTTGAATCTTTCTGCCAGCCCTGGAACATACTCAGCAGGCGCCTTGTCAGATATATCAATATTATCCCCCCATTCTACCAAGGCATAATTGGCGATTTGGTTGGTATCCCGGACTGAAGTAATTCCCTGTTTTTTCAGGTACGCCTTGGGAAAAAGATGGTGTCTTTCTACAGCGGATTTATGTCCTTTTATGGCGGGATCTAACAGATCGGTCACTTTGCTGTTGGAGAATAGAGCCCTAGCATCAAGTAATACCAGAGCGGCATGGTAAGCGAAGAGAGACGGGCTGCGTGGTGATGATGTAGCCAAATCATTGGGCAAAGACAGGTTCCAAAAATCATTAGTCAGAGTAATTTCGCATACCTGATTGAGCTTTTTGACAAATTCCTCCGCTGAAGCCACACCTCGTAACCCTGCCAGATCAAACTCCATTGCCGACTCCGGGGAGCTGGAAAACCGACCTGTAACAGCAGACATGAAAAACCAACGGGCTATCAAACGGCGGAGACTAAACTCGTCCACCTTGTATTCAGTCCGTCCGATCAGATAAAGCATATAGGAGAATAACAGGTTGTTCTGGGAGCTAATCATTTTGCCACTTCTGAATCCAGCCTGTCGGATACAATGCATGAAGTCATGCCAATACTGGAGATTCAGAACCCGGCTCTGGGCGTTTTTAAGCAGGTCAAACTGTTTCTCCCGAAGCTCATCACTGAACTTTTCAGTTTCCAGATCCTTGCCTCGAAGGATAGAATAAACATACTTTAACCGGGCGCGTTTGAAGGCAACACCCACGGCAACACGAAGCAACTGGTCAGGGGATGGTTCGATGAAATGATTGAATGGCGACGCTTTGTCCTTTGATGGTTTCCTGGATTCACGGCTGAAGCGTTCCAGTTCAAATCGCCCCTCGTCCCAGAACACAGACATAAGGGTAAGAATAAAGTCAGCCTGATTCAAAGGGGTGCCCATACTGTTTATGCGCACAAAAATGTGTGAAACAGCTTCTTCGTCAATATCTGGCAACAATTCAAGCGCAGTAAAAGGAAAACTTAACAAACCTTGCAGCCTGCTTATAGACTTTTTAATTTTCTTATTTTCATCAGCTGTAATTTCACGAGAAGTTCTAAATCCTTCCAGGAAGTTATCCACCACCTCAAAAAGGTCAGTACTATCTGACCAGAGCACAGAGATGTTGGGAATAAAAGACTTATCACGACAAATAGCTGCATCAGCAACTTCAAACTTCTCTTCCAGAGGATTAAATGCAATATGGATATACTCCTTTTCAAAGTTATCCCGTAATACCTGAACATTTTTAACGACAGCATAGAGAGATGTAAGGCGTTGCTGGCCATCAACAATAACAAGCTTTGGAATTTTCTGTTTTTTGTCAGTCCCAATTTCTCGATTAGATTTTGTCGCCAGACCATTTTGCCAAAATAAAAAATAACCAACTGGATACCCTTTATACATGGAGTCGAAAAGGTCACGGACCTTGGCGTTCTTCCAAACAAAGGGACGTTGGATGTCAGGTAGTCCAATGTCCCCAATGGCAATACTCTTGATTAATGAATCCAGGTCGTAGTCAACTTTGTAAAACACGGTTTTACTCATACTTCAGCCTCCTCGGGGACATCGATATGAAGCTCAGACAGATCCAGTTCTCCGGATATGAGTTTAGGTAACAGAAGGTCACGGGTTTGGCGGAGGATTTGGTTTTTAAAAGACAAG
>PUNC01000123.1 GCA_003551625.1 PVC group bacterium
GAAGGGCTTGGCCATCAGGGCCACCGTCACCCCGAACCAGCCGAGCTGGGTTCCCCCGAGCAGGAGGTCGGCCAGCCGCGCCCCCCGGCGGCCGAAGGAGTAGCGGGTCAGCAGGGCCGTGGTCAGGCCGGTCTCGGCGCTGACGGCGGAGAGTCCGGCCACGTAGAGGCCGAGGACCAGGCTCCCGGAGAGCAGGACCAGGAAGAGGCCGGGCCAGTAGTTGAAGGCGCCGCCGATGGCCGCCCCGGCGAACATCGTGGGGTAGAAGAAGGTGAAGCCGAGCAGCACCACCGAGATCGAGACCAGCCCCCGCCGGGCGGAGCGGGGAACGGGAGATAGCGGATAGTCCGGATCGGGACGGGAGGTGTCGCCGAAAACAAATTTTCGCAGCAGTTTCATTTCGGACGTTGGATTGTAAAGGAGGCGGGGTTTCAGACAAATTAGAATTTTCCTCCTTGTGATGATTAACTATCAGCTTGCTCGAAAAGCCCACAGCCCCCCTCACCCTGCCCTCTCCCCCCGAAGGGGGGAGAGGGTTTTTTAATTGGAATGCCTTCCGGTTCACCCGACGGGGGAAAGGGTTTTTTGTTGGAATACCTTCCGGTTCATCCGAGGGTGGATAGGGAATATTTTAGCGAGGTGCTGAAAGGCCGGGGATGAGATTGCTTCGCAATGACAGGTAGGGGGGCGGGGGCTGATAATTGTTTTCTCAGTGACAGATGTCATCAGCCGGTTGCTTGACTCGGAGGGCGAAGGAGAATTATACTCGGCTTCCGGCAGATAACGCCCTGAGGAATTATGCCGCCCGCACCGCTCCCGACAATAGTCAGTATCGGCGACCGCGTCGGCCCGGGAATCTACACCCTTCATTCCCGTTTCCGGCGGGCGGCCAATTATATCCGGGCGAGCCGGATCGTTACGACCGCGGCGGTAGAGGTCGGGGCCGGTCCGGCCAATATCCTCATCGAACCCTATCCGGACAAACCTCCCCTTTCGCTCCGGATCTCCCCGGGACGGGTCGAGGCCGGAGGGAAGACGATCCGCTTCCCGACCGCCCGGCGCTACTCTTCCCGCCCCGAATTCTCCCGCCCCGACCGCGCCGGGCTGGACAGACGCCTGGCCGTCCTGCGGGGCGAGATCCTGGAGCTGGCCCCCCCTCTTTCGCTCGCCTTTCTTCTCGACCGCCGGCGGGAGATCGGGTTGCGGGGCGGTTTTCAAAAACTTTTCGCCGCCCGGATCAATAACGGCGCAGAGCTGCTGCTGGCGGGGGAGATCGACAAGGGCGTGGCGGCGCTGAGAGGACGCGGCTTCGGCCTGACTCCCAGCGGCGACGATTTCCTGGCCGGCGTCCTGATCGGGCTGCATCTCCGACAGGCGATCCGCCGCCGGGACTGCTCCCGCTGCCGCGACCGGATATTCGGCCGCGCGCGGCGCGGTTCCCCGATGACCGACCATTTTCTCGCCCTGGCCCACGACCTCCGCCTGCCCGCCCGCCTGAAAGACCTGGCGGAGGCGATCGCGGGCGGGACGGAATCCGCGACGGCGGAACGGGCGGCGGATTGGCTGCGCTCCGGGGCGGGCTCGCCCGCCGACCTGGCCACGGGGCTTTACGCGACCCTTAAGGAAGGAGAAAGACTATGTTCGTGATCGGAATCAAGAAAAGCGGTGAATACTACGACTCGGTGACCCTGATGCTGGCCTCCCGCGACCTCCTGGAGACGGAGGGAGTGGATGACGCGGCCATCGTGATGGGGACCGAGGAGAATCTCCAGCTGCTCAAAGGCTCGGGGCTGCTCACCGAGGAGATGTCCGGGGCCGGGGACACCGACCTGCTCATCGCCGTCAAGGCCGCCGACGAGAAACTGGCCCGGGAGACGGCCGGCCGCGCCGAAGAGATCCTGCGGGAGAGCAAAAGGAAACGGGCGGAGGCGGGAGCGCATCTTCCCCGGAGCCTGGAAGGAGCGGTAAAGATGATGCCGGACGCCAACCTGGTCGTCATCTCGGTGGCCGGGCGCTGGGCCGGGGACGTCGCCCGGGACGCCCTCAAACGGGGGCTGCACGTGATGCTCTTCTCCGACAACGTTCCGATCGAGACGGAAAAGGAACTCAAGGAGCTCGGACGCGAGAAGGGGCTGCTGGTGATGGGGCCCGACTGCGGAACCGCGATCATCAACGGCGCGCCTCTCTGCTTCGCCAACGTGGTCGAACGGGGCGAGATCGGGATCGTGGCCGCCTCCGGGACCGGACTGCAGGAGGTAAGCTCCGTCATCGGCAACCGGGGAGGGGGGATCTCCCAGGCCATCGGAACCGGCGGACGGGACGTCAAGGACTCGATCGGCGGCATTATGTTCCTCGAGGGGATCAAGGCCCTGGCCGCCGACGAAAAGACCCGGGTCATCGTCCTGGTCTCCAAGCCCCCGGACGCCGGGGTGATCGATAAAACGGCCGCCGCGATCAAGGAGATCGACAAGCCGGTGGTGGCCATCCTGATCGGCGGGGACCCGGTGGTCCTGAAGGAGGCGGGCGCCCATCCCGCCGATGACCTCGAGCAGGCGGGCCTGATCGCCGTGGCCCTGGCCCGCGGGGAAGATCCCGACGGTTTCCGGGAAGAGTTGTCCCGGCGGGCGGAGGAGATCAGGAAAACGGCGAAGGCGGAAGCCACCAAGATGAAGGACGGGCAGGTTCACCTGCGGGGACTCTTCAGCGGCGGAACGCTCTGCGACGAAACCCAGCTGCTCTGCCGGGAGACGATCGGACCGGTTTACAGCCCCGCCCCGATCGATCCGGCCTACAAGCTTGACGACATCTGGAAGAGCCGGGAGAACACGGTGGTCGATTTGGGCGAAGACGAGTTCACCGTCGGCCGCCCGCACCCGATGATCGATTTCTCGCTCCGGAAAAAGCGGATCGTCGAGGAAGCAGCCGACCCGTCGGTGGCCGTCATCCTGCTCGACGTCGTTCTCGGCTACGGCTCCCACCCGTCTCCGGGCGAAGAGCTGGCCCCGGCCATCGCCGAGGCGCGCAAGCGGGCCGCCAAAGAGGGACGTCACCTGACCGTCGCCTGCTCGATCACCGGCACCGCCCTGGATCCCCAGGACCGCGAGAAAGTCAACCGGGAGCTGGCCGAAGCCGGCGCCGTGGTGATGCCGACCAACGCGGCGGCGAGCCTGCTGGCCGTGGAAATCGTCAAAATCAGGAGAGGCGGAGAATGATTCTCAACGGTCTCTTTGAACAGGAACTCAAGGTCGTCAACATCGGGCTGGACTCGTTCCAACAGGCTTTGGAGCAGGCCGGCTTCACCGCCGTCCAGGTAAATTGGTCGCCGCCGGCCGGCGGCGACGAGGACGTGATGGCCGCCCTGAAGAAGCTGGGGCTGTAATTCGGATTAACGGTTAGGATCGGAAAAAGCCTCGCAGGAGTGCGGAGCGAGAGCTCCGCCGGGGAGTGCGAGGCCCTGTCCGGCAGAATTGACGGAGAGAGCCTCGCTGAAAAACAGCCGAGCTTTCGCTCGGCACTCCATTCCGAGAGGGAGAGTAGAGTAGGCCGAGCTTTCGCTCGGCACTCCATAAAAGCCTTAGTCCGGATGTGAGCAACCCGGACCCGCGCTATTCATCGGCCGCGGCGGCCGGCTCTTCACGGGGCGGGGGAGCCACGCTGCCCACGGTGACGTTGACCTCCTGAAGATCAAGACCGGCGTAACGCTCGAGGTTCTCCATCACGTAGAGCTGAAGTTCGTGCGCGTGGCCCGAAATCCGGTACTGGAAGGGCACTTCAAGCACCACCTCCAGCCGGTAACCCGAGGGGGCGGGGTCGATCACCAATCTCTCCACCTTCAGCCGGGGGTCGTATTCGTTAACGCAGTGTATCACCATCTGGCCGAGGGCGGCCCGGGAGATGGTGACCCGGCCCCGCTTGCTGAACCGGGGCCGGACGACCGCCTTCTGAAAGCTGTTCTTCCTCTTCTTCCAGGAGAAGGGGTGGCGAAAGAATATCTCGACGGCGTCGAGCAGGATCCGGGAATACCCTCTTTTGAGCTCGATCGCCGGGACCGGGATGATGTGTTTGCCGCTGACGGCCCGGGAATGCACGGCCGCTTCGATCTCGGTCTCGGTCGCGATCTCCTCGATCGACGTCGTCCGACGCGGGTAGGGCAGATTCAGGTTCTCGCAGATCCGCCAGACCATCCTCTGCGAGGTCCCGATGATCAGGATTCTCTTGAACTTGCCCTCTCCGATAATCTTCCTGGCCTCGGCGGCGTGGGCGGGATCTTGAAAGAGGGCGGTCTTGATGGCCGTGAAACGACGCTGGTCCTTCTTCGCCGATCTCCCCCCCAGGATCTTCTGCCCCCGGATCAGGAGCCCGTCGTCGATGATCAGTCCGACGCCGCGCTTCTGGGCCTGGAGCTGGGCGCGGAAGCTCTTGCCGGTGCCGCTCTTTCCCACCAGGGCGTAAACCCTGATCCGCTTGAAGGATAAGAGGACCCGGTTCAGACGGGTTATCAGATTCAATCGGCGGCCATTCATCTTATCGGCTTTCCCTAGAAAAACATTTTTTCATTTTAAACTACGAATCACGCCCGCCCTCCATTACTCTGTGCAGGAGCGGCGGGCAAGCGGATTTACGCTAATACGGACCGGTTTGTTTTCAGCTCCGCACCCTCGGACCCTTTTTGTCTCACACAAAGGCACGAAGGCACAAAGGGCCCCGCACCCCCATAAAGACCGTGATCAGTCCCGATGGGAAACTATCGGGGCAGGCACGATGAACGGGATAATTGCTCCGCGGCCTCGCCCCCTTTTGGGACGGGATCGTTTCTTATGAAAACAGGAAAGAGCCCGACTTATCAACTTACCAACTTATCATCTTTATCATCTATTCCCGTATCGGGCCTTACGGAGACTTCCTCGCTCCAGAGCTTTTTGGTCGCGCCCTCCCCGTTCCGGACCACCAATTCCCCGTTCTCGGTGACGTCCAGGACACGCGCGGCATACCCTCCCCCGGAGCCGAGAACCGTCACCTCCCGGTCCAGAATCGTGGAGTGGGCGCGGTAGAAGTCCAGCAAGCGGGAGAAGTCCTTCCGCCAGGCCGGGTCGAGGTAATACTCCTCCAGCCGGGCCAGAACGGACAGCAAGACCTCCCTCCTCACGAAGCTCCGTCCCGCCGCCTGCCGCAAGGAGACGGCCCGGGAAGCCAGTTCCGGCGGAAAAGCGGCATCGTTGACATTGACGCCGATACCGACGACCAGGTAATCGGCTCCGCCGCCGGCCAGGCTCCCCTCGATCAACATCCCCCCGGCCTTCCCGCCGGCGACGATGAAGTCGTTGGGCCACTTCAGACCCACGGTCAGCCCGGAGACCTCCTCCAGGCCGGCGGCGACCGCGCAGGCGACCAGCAGGTTGAGCCGGCCGGCCCGGCCGGGCGGAAGGGCGGGCCGCAGCACCAGCGAGAAGACCAGCCCCGCGCCGGGGGAAGAGAGCCAGGAACGGCCCCGCCGGCCCCGGCCCGCCGTCTGCGCCTCGGCGATCACCACCGTCCCTTCCGGTTCGCCGGACCGGGCCAGATAACGGGCCAGATCGTTGGTGGAATCGATCCGCCGCTGATAGATCACCCGCCGGCCCAGCAGCCGCAGCCCCAGCCCGCGCTCAAGGTCCGCCGGAAGCAGGAGATCGGAGATGGGCGCGGCCCTTTTCAAGAATCGGGCTGCCCGCTTTTGTTCTGCATATCCCGGTAGAGCCGGTCGTAGTATTCGAAGCTCTCCTCGAAGGTCAAGCCCAGGAACCGGCCGAGCCGGATGATATCCCGGAAGATCTCGGTATAGGTCGCCAGCGATGCCAGATAATTCTCCTCGGCCTGCTGTTTTTTCAGGGCGACGATGAGATCGAAGAGGCGCAGGAATACATTCACCAGGTCAAGATCGGCGGGCGGCTCCGGGCTGTCCACGTCCAGGATCCCGGAGATGTTGAAATGGTTGTCGTTGCCGATCGAGAGCAGGAATTTAAAACAATCGATGTAACGGATGATCAGCTTTTTTTTGTCGATCGGCTTGGAACGGTAGGGATACTTGTAGCACTTGGTGAGGTTGGCCAGCTCCGCGGTCTTTATCTCCAGGGCCAGGATCTGGGTCTTCTTCAGCCGCGCCGGATCGAGCGTTTCGCCGTCCCGCTGGCAGAACTCCCGGATCTCGTTGTCGATGATATTCTGGATTTTGAAGAGGTAGCTGAGTTTCATAGCTCCGTTGGGGTTGAAGGCTTCGAGTCTTGGTATTGTTTCTTTCAGGTCATACAGTTTAGCTGTAACTTCGCCCCCCTCACCCTGCCCTCTCCCCCCGATGGGGGGAGAGGGTTTTTGCTGAATGCCTTCCGGCTCCCCCGTTGGGGGGAGAGGGTTTTTGTTTGCCTTCCGGCTCCCCGATGGGGGGAGAGGGTTTTTGCTGAATGCCTTCCGGCTCCCCCGTCGGGGGGAGAGGGTTTTTAGAATGTGTGAGCGTGGATCGTTACGGTAAACGTCGAAGGGGTAACGTCCCGGAAAAGACCAAACCCGTCGAACAAGCTTTCCGGCATTGTTTACGCAACCGTTTGCCGGTTAACGATTCCAGCCGCGCAACCGTTCGACGTTGACCGTAAACTTATCTTCTCTTGGATCAGACTCTTTAGTTTACCGTTTATTGCAGCAGGGCCAGCAGGACGCCGGCCGCCACCGCCGCGCCGACCGCGCCGGCCACATTGGGCCCCATCGCGTGCATCAGGATGAAGTTGCCGGGGCGGGAGCGCTGGGCCAGCTTCTGCACCACCCGGGCGGACATCGGAATCGCCGAAACCCCGGCCGCGCCGATCAGGGGATTGACCTTTCCCCCGCTGAGGAGGTTGAGCAGCTTGGCCAGCAGGACCCCGGCGGCGGTCCCGGCGGCGAAGGCCGCCAGTCCCAGGGCGATGATCTGCAGGGTGTCGAACTTGAGAAACTTGTCGGCGGTCGCGCTGGCCCCCACCGCCAGCCCCAAAAAGAGCATCACCGCGTTCATCAGGGCGTTGGATACGGTATCCTTCAGCCTCTCGACCACCAGCGCCTCCTTCAGCAGGTTTCCCAGCATCAGCATCCCGACCAGGGTGGCGGCCTGGGGGACTATCAGGGAGACCACCAGGGTGGCGGCGATGGGAAATATTATCTTCTCGGTCTGGGAGACCGGCCGCAGCTGCTCCATCTTAACCTGCCGCTCCTTCTCCGTGGTCAAAGCCATCATTATCGGCGGCTGGATGATCGCCACCAGGGCCATATAGGAGTAGGCGGCCACCGCGATCGGCCCCAGAAGCTCCATCGAGAGCCTCGAGGCCAGCCAGATCGCGGTCGGGCCGGAGGCCCCGCCGATGATCCCGATCGCGCCGGACTGCTGGGGGGTGAAGCCGAGCAGGATCGCGCCGATGAAAGTGATGAAGATCCCCAGCTGGGCGGCCGCCCCGAGGAAGAGCGACTTGGGATCGGCGATCAGGGGACCGAAATCGATCATCGCGCCGATGCCCGCGAAGACGATCGGCGGCCAGATCCCCAGGGCGTTGCCCTGGTAAAAATACCACAGCAGTCCCCCCGCCCTCGCCCCCTCCTGGGGGTCCATCAAACCAGCCAGGGGAAGATTGGCCAGGAACATACCGAAAGCGATCGGGACCAGCAGCAGCGGCTCGAAGCGCTTTTTAATCCCGAGATAGAAAAGAACGAAAGAGACGGCGATCATCGCCGCCTGGGGAAGGGAAAGGTTGACGACCCCCGTGGACTCGATTAACCGCGCCAAGGCTCCGTTCACCGCTCAGTTCTCCTCGAAAAAAGGGAGCTATTCCAGCACCACCAGGACCTCGCCCGGGCGAACGGAATCCCCCTCGGCGACCTTGATCGCCGAGACCGCGCCCGCCACCGGAGACGGTATCTCGTTCTCCATCTTCATCGCCTCCAGGACAACCAGCGCCTGGCCCAGTTGAACCGTCTCCCCGACCTTGACCCGCACCGAGATGATCGTTCCCGGCATC
>PUNC01000054.1 GCA_003551625.1 PVC group bacterium
AGCCTTGGCGTATTTAAGAATGTCCGTAGTCCACGGCTTTAGCCGTGGCCTAAGCCCCCGCAGGGGGCGACACCCGTCGGCCCGGGCGAAAAGTCAAGAATAAAGATTTGACCCCAAAGTGGGGAAAGTCAAGAGTAAAGATTTGACCCCAATGATGCGCGCGCCGGGGGATTGGGTGCTCTTGAACGAATTGAGAAAGAAATAACGCGGGGAAGAGCTTGGACGTCCGGTCTTTTGATTTTTGAATTCTGGCTTCTGACTTCTGCCGTCCTCACTTTGTCAATTGTCAAGGGTTGCCCCCCCCTATGTTTGCCCTCCCTTTGTCATCCTGAGCGAAGCGAAGGATCTCGTCTTTGGGGAACGGGTACTGCTTGGGGGAGGTTCGCGGTTTTGCATATATGCGCGGACACCTTTTCTTCCCGGTTTTTTGCTTCTCATATCCTCATCATTCGGATAAAATCAATGGTTGCGGTTTGGCGTGCGGGCTAATTTGGTAATTTGGTGTTCGGTCTCGAAATATTGGGATAATTCCAAATGTCCGAGAAGGCGCTGTTTAACAAGTATCTCAAGAATCTGGACGGGGTGGCGAGGCGGGGGGACGCGCGGGAGGAGAGCTTCTACCCGGCGCTGGCCGATATGCTGGCCGAGGTGGCCAGGGCCCAGGGCCGGAAGGAGGTCAGCGTCACCACCCTCCCCAAGGCGACCGACGCCGGCAATCCCGACTTTGGCCTTACCAACTTCCTCAAATTCCGCCGTTCCTGATTTGCTAAATGTAATGGGTTGGCACCAATGATGGCATAAAAGTGTGGTTCCCCGCTAAAAAGTGCGGTTGGGGTTGGGGATTCCCGTGCTCCTGGCAGGGCTGGGCCGTGTTTATTGCCTATATCGGCCTTGTCGCCGGTGTAAGTTTTATATTCGATCCCACGCGCCATCTATGGATATGGATTGGATGTCTTGTCGTCTTATCTCTATCGCTTTTCCTTATCTGCTGGTGGAAAGGCGAAAAACCATCGTGGCGACGCTGAGAAGCAGATGGACATTCCGCGCAAAGAAAGCTGTTTTAAATGCGGCCGGCGGGGAAAACGTTGGTGTTCGGCGTTGGAAGTTTCTCTCTGTCCTCAATGTTGCGCCGCTCGTCGAGGAGTTGAAATAGAATGCTCGGCCGATTGTAGTTTTTCCCCCTTTGCGGTCGCCGGTTACGATCTTTGGTTGAAGCTTGATGATCGCATTACGCCCAAATTGTTGAAAAGAGTGGTTGAGGAGGTGGGGGCCGATCATCTCAAGAACGTGGCGGATAAATTCATCGCCGCGATGGGCGATGAACTTATCGATCCCGGGTTCGCCTTTAATTTGGCCGTGCATAAATGTCTATTGGTAGAGAGGGATGAATCGGGCAAAACCGTCGCGGACAGGTGGGAGCTGAAAGATTGGACGGGCCTGCGGGGGGACGAAGCGTTGATGATGCGGTATCGCCGAAAATCCTTCGTCACGGTTATTGAGATCCAGAAGACGCTCGATCACCAAACCTTGGAATGTGTTGATCTCTTGGCCGAAGATCCCCGGCCGTTTGTGCTGATAGACAGAAGTATGGCCGCGAGAAGCGTGAGGTTCACCCGTCTGCTTATCTGGCTGACCCATTATCCGCATTTCAGTCGTCCCGGCGGTATCGGTTATGAAATCCCGGACATCATTAGAAACGAATTCATGGATCTGGTTGGGGAGATGAGCGGCAAGAGGGGGAAGGGGTTTAAAGAGTCGGCGGCCAAAGCCTGGTTGGCCGAAAACCTGTCGGAATTGATTCCAAGGCTGTTTGAGTGGCCGAGAGAAAAGATGCAAACCCTGTTCCGAAGTATGGACTCCCATCAATGTGTGGCCACCTATCTTTTCGATCGTGACCGGGAGACCATCGCCCGGGTTTTGGAGGAAAAACCGGATTTCGATTGGGATGACCGGGAGCCGGAAGATGAAGATCCGCCGGGCACGGATTATTATAGATGGCTGCGCGCGGGGGAATCCCGGGAAATAGAAAAACGGATGCACCCGGCTTTTCGGCATGAATCCGACAGCGAGGGAGTGGGGATTTTAGGGAACCTGAAGCTTCGCGAGGATTGCCTGATATTCGAGGCGTTTAGCAAGCAAAAATACCAGTTCGGCAAGAAAATGCTCAAAAAGTACTTCGGAGAGACGCTCTCTTTCCAGAAAGAAAAGATCGTCGATATCGCTCGTCAGGTGGCGGATGAGATTGAAAATAGAGATTGGCCGGAGAGACAACCGGAAAGAGAAAAACCCCGCCCGGACTCCATTCCCCCGGAGATAAAGGCCCGGATCATAAAAGAACACCACCTGCGATTTTACCGGCGTTTTCTGGATGAGGGGGTCCCCGCTCTGAACGGCTTGACGCCCCGTGCGGCGGCGAAAAACGCCCGGACCCGGGGGATGCTGCTGGAGTTGATGAAACGACATTTGCACGGTCTCGAAACCCGCAACCGGGAAGATGGACTGGATCTCAACATCGATTTTGTATTGCGGGAGTTGGGATTGGATGAACTGCTGTAATGGATCGGAAGAAATCGAGAAAAGTAAAGATTTACCCCAAAGGCATGATGCAGGAACTGCTCACCGGGAGAACGAGGCTGGTATGAATCCGCTCCGCATCTTTCTCAGCAGCGTGCAGAAGGAGTTCACCGTCGAGCGGGCGGCTTTGCGCGATTATCTGCGGGGCGATGTGCTGATGCGCCGCTTCTTCGAGGTTTTCCTGTTCGAGGAAGTCCCGGCGGCAGACCGCCGCGCCGATTCTCTCTACCTCGACGAAGTGGACCGTTGCGATGTGTACATCGCTCTTTTTGGCGACAAGTACGGTTACGAGGATGCCGAGGGTGTTTCGTCCACCCATCGCGAGTTTGCTCGCGCCACCGAACGTAAAAAGTTGCGCCTCGTTTTTGTGAAAGGTGCGAGCGACACGGGTAAGCATCCGAAGATGCAGGACCTGATCCGGCAGGCCGGCAACGAACTGATCCGCCGGCGCTTTGTCACCACGGCCGAGTTGCTGGCCGCGGTCTACGCGGCGCTGGTGCAGCTTCTTGAAGAGCTGGAGCTGGTCCGCACCGGCCCGTTCGACGCCACGGTCTGCCATAAGGCGTCGGTGGACGATCTCGATCCCGAGCGGATGCGCTGGTTTGTCCGCGAAGCGCGACGGGCACGCGGCTTTCCCTTGGACGAGGAAGTAACGCCGAATGAGTTGCTCACGCACCTCAACCTGCTGGACGATGGGCGGCCCACCAACGCGGCGGTATTGCTCTTCGGCCGAAAACCGCAGCGCTTTCTACTCTCGTCGGAGCTAAAGTGCGCGCACTTTCACGGCACGGAGGTGGCCAAGCCCATTCCGTCCTATCAGGTGTACAAGGGTACGGTCTTCGCGCTGGTAGACCAGGCGGTGGACTTCGTGATGTCGAAGATTGCGCTGCGCGTGGGGACGCGGGCCGAAGGTCCACAGGCTCCGGTCAGTTACGAGATCCCGCGCGAGGTGGTGGCCGAGGCGATCGTCAATGCCGTCGCCCACCGGGATTACACCAGTCGCGGCAGCGTACAGGTGATGCTCTTCGCCGATCGATTGGAGGTCTGGAACCCGGGACAGCTGCCGCAGTCGCTTACCCTGGCTATGTTGCGCGAGCCGCACGGCTCGGTGCCGGGTAACCCCTTGCTGGCGGAGTCGTTGTACCTGGTGAAATACATCGAGCGGATGGGCACCGGCACCCGCGATATGATCCGACGCTGCCGGGAAGCCGGTATCCCGGAGCCGGAATTCAGCGAGCGGGATGGTTTTGTCACGACCATTCGCCGGGCGGCAGGAGCAGGGCAGCCAGAGTCGCGGCCAGAGTCGCGGCCAGAGTCGCAGCCAGAGTCACTGGCGGCCCGAGTCTTGGGACAACTGATAACCGGCCCCAGATCGAAAGGAGAAATCTCCCGGGCGTTAGGCCACAGGGAGGTCTCCGGCCAGTTGAACAAGATCATCCGATTGCTGCTGGCGGATCGCCATATCGAGTACACGCGTCCCGACAAGCCCAGCAGCAGGCTGCAGCAGTACCGGTTGACAACCGATGGCGAGGCGTACCTGAAAACCCTTCAGGCCGGGAGAGAGCGGCGATGATAAGCGTTTCGATCCATCCCGAGAGCGTATGGAAGACGCCGGCGAACAAAATGGTGAAGACCGTAACGAACTTGACGACGGCCGGCGACGCGGAGGTTGAGTTGTGACCGAACAACCCCGTTCCGAGCGCAGGACGCAGAATCGGGTCGTTGCTCTCTTCACCGATCCGCTTTGCCGAAGCGTTCCCCGATGAGAAGATTGTCTCCGCACTGATGAGACAATTGGGATGGACGTAAGTATGCCTATGAATTGAAGGTAAGCCGCTCTTTGCTTACCGGCAACGGCAACGCAAACGAGGGAAACGATGAAACAATCAAAATTTCCACCCGGTTGGGATGAGGCAAGAGTGAAGGAAGTCCTCGCTCACTACAAAAGTCAAAGCGAGGAAGAGGCGCTTGCTGAGGATGAAGCGGTATTTGAAGATCCGAAGCAGATCGTTATGGGAATCCCCACCGAACTTGTTCCCGCCGTCAGAAAGCTCCTTGCGAAGCAGCGAACATAATCTTTGCGCGGCCACCCGCTCCGGCAGACCCGGAACCAGGCAGTTGAACTTATCGTCAGCCCGGAAAGTGCCGGGAGAGGGGAGGGCGAAATAAGTTAATAAGTTAACTACGTCCCCTAAACGTCAGACAAGCCCCCCGCAGGGGGCGATACTTGGGGGATTAGGGAAGCCGGCTTCCTCGGGCGCAGGGGTATCTTGGGCGTAGATTATGCGCTTATTAATATGTCGGTAGATGTTGACATCATCCAACGTTATGCAACATACTGTTTCCGTGAAGAAATATCATCAGGAAAGACTTTGGAAACTTGTAAAGAAGAAGGGCGTTATCCTCTCCCGTGACGTGACCCGTCTAGGTATCCCTTCGATCTACCTGAAACGCCTTTGCGACAAGGGCAGCCTGAAACGGGTTTCGAGGGGTGTGTATGTTTCGGCGGATTCGAATGTGACCGAGCACCACCACCTGGCCCAGGTTGCCCGGCGGGTTCCGCGCGGAGTGTTTTGCCTGCTCACCGCGCTCCGCTATCATAATATCGGCACGCAAAGCCCACATCAGGTATGGATTGCGATAGACGGGAAGGCCCGGAAACCCAAGCTTGAATACCCAAAACTCAAGGTTGTGAGATTTTCAGGCCAAGCCCTTACCGGTGGCGTTGGAAAGAGCAAGGTCGAAGGGGTAACCATTCAAGTGTATGGTCCGGCAAAAACGGTGGCCGATTGTTTCAAGTACCGGAATAAAATAGGACTTGAGGTGGCTCTGGAGGCTCTGCGTGAATGCCGGAGGCGTAAACTTTGTTCGATCGAGGAACTCTGGACCTTTGCCAAGATCTGCCGGGTTGCGAACGTGATGCGTCCCTATATGGAATCTGTTACGTGAAACGAAATGAACGCTTGGACTTAATAGTCTCCATCCGGCAGCGGTTGCTTAATTACTCTCGTCGGACCGGTGACGTGTTTCAGAGCGTTCTAGATCGCTACGGGGCGGAAAGATTTCTTTTTCGTTTGAGTCAATCGCCCCACGTTGAGAGTGTTGTTCTTAAGGGCGCGATGCTCTTTTTTAAGTGGTCTGGAGAGTTGTATCGCCCCACAAAAGATATCGATTTTCTGGCTTTCGGCAGCGTAAACCTAAAAGAGGCGGAGCAAATCGTCCGGGATATTTGCTCGATCCCTTTTGAAGAGGACGGTGTCGAATTCCTGAGCGAGACGGTCAGCGCGGAACCGATCCGGGAAGAGCAGGAGTACGGTGGCATCCGGGTGTCCTTTCAGGCACGCTTGGGCTCCGCGCGAATCCATTTAAAAGTGGACTTCGGCTACGGCGACGCGGTGACCCCCGAGCCGACATTTGAAGAATTTCCAACATTTCTCGATATGCCCGCGCCGCGTTTACGGATGTATCCCGTCGAATCGGTTGTCGCTGAAAAATACCAGGCTCTGGTGGACCTCGGGATGGCAAACAGCCGGATGAAAGATTTTTATGACCTTTGGGTTCTGGCCAGAGACTTCTCTTTTGACGGTAAAAAGCTCGCCGACGCGATAGAGGCCACTTTTAAAAGAAGGCGAACGGCAATACCGGAGAAAGAGTCAGTGGCGTTGAGCCGGGAATTCAGCGGCGATGATCTGAAACGGACTCAATGGCGCGCGTTTCTGCAAAAGGGTTCCTTCAAGGTCAAAGAGGAGGATATGGAAAAGCTGATTTCTTCTTTGCGTAGATTTCTTATTCCTCCAAGCAAATCGCTTAGCAAAGGCGAGAAGTTCAGGGCAACCTGGCCGCCGGGGGGTCCTTGGCGGGAATAAATCCCCTAAAGATTTTATGTTTGTTCTTGGGGCGGGAGCCGTTATCTGCCTATGGTATTTACTGAACAGGGCGTGGCAATGCTCTCCACCGTCCTGAACAGTCCTCGAGCCATCAAACATTGAACCTTCAATCCTAGTCAAAAAATGGAAGCGGGGTAGGGGGGCTGGAATCTAAAGGTTTACCCGCCGGCAATAGGCGGGCTCAAATCTGGAATCCATTATATATTTTTGAACCCCTGAACCGTTCGGGCGAAAAGTCAAGAGTAAAGATTTGACCCCAATGAACGCGCGCCGGGGGATTGGGTGCTCTTGAACGAATTGAGGAAGAAATAACGCGGGGAAGAGCTTGGAAGTCCGGTTTTTTGATTGCTATGTATTTGGCATTGGCCGTGGGAAGAAAATGCGACAATGCAAGGCCTGCCCCCTCAACACTGAAAAAAGGAAATTCATTGATTTGCTTTGCGTAAACCTTACACTTAATGTAAGGTATATGCAAAATGAGCAGAAATTCCATCGATAGCAAGAGGCAGCTTATTAAAGTCGCCCATTCCCAGGGTGGCTACTTTACTGCCGCTCAGGCACTGCGGTCGGGGTATTCCTACCGCCAACAGCATTATCACCGGCAACGGGGTAACTGGATCTGTGTCGATCGGGGCGTCTTTCGGCTCCGTGACTACCCGGCTTCTCCACACGAAGACCTGATCAGGTGGTCTCTCTGGAGCCGGAACAAGAAAGGGATTCCGCGGGCGGTGGTATCCCACGAGACGGCGCTCTCCCTCCACGAACTCGGCGATCTTATGCCGTCCAAGACCCATCTTACGGTTCCGCCCGGATTCAGGAAAAAAGTTCCCGACGGCTGCGTTATTCATAAGGCGGTGCTGAAGAATGATGAGATTGAAAGTCGTCCGGGGTTTTTCCTGACCACACCGCTCAAGACCATCCAGGACATCGTTGTGGAGTGGGGCAACGATGAGGTTACGGAAGGCGTCATCCGGGACGCGCTGAAGAAGGGACTGGTGATCAAGAGTCGTCTCCTCGCCTCGGATATGGATCCAAAAACGCGAAAACGGATCGAGGAGACAATCCGAAAAAGTTTGAAAAAACCGTCCCAAGATTGGCAGCCGGTATATGAAAAAATTGCTCGCGAGTACGACCTTCCGGTTTCATCCTTCAACGAGGCATTTGGACGGTTAAAAGACTACTGGCAAACCCTTTTTCGAAATGAGCCTTGAATTTTGAACCCCTGAACCGCCCGGGCGAAAAGTCAAGAGTAAAGATTTGACCCCAATGAACGCGCGCCGGGGGACTGGGTGCTCTTGAACGAATTGAGGAAGAAATAACGCGGGGAAGAGCTTGGACGTCTTGTTTTTTGATTGCTATGTATTTGGCATTGGCCGTGGGAAGAAAATGCGACAATGCAAGGACTGACATTCTTCTTCTGGCTTCTGACTTCTGCCGTTCCTGATTTAAGCCTGTTCAATATTATAAGTTCTTTATAAACATAGGCTTACACTGGCAATA
>PUNC01000071.1 GCA_003551625.1 PVC group bacterium
CCAGACTGAGAGCGTCGCCTTCCATCTTCCTACCCCCCTTGTTTGCGTTTTCCCGGGCCGACGACGCGGCGCAGGTATTGGATCAGTGTTTCCTTCAGGCTTTCGCCGGGAACCGGCATCGCGGCGGTCGCGGAATCGAAATTCCCCGCCAGGGCGATCAGTTCCCCCGTCTCCTCCGCGGACAGGACTTTCCCCGTCTTGGCCGCCCTCCTCGCGAACTCGACCTGGTGATCGTCAAGGTGCTCGCCGAATTCCGGCCGCCGGGGAAAGATGATCGGAATCTTCCCCCGGCTCAACGCGAGCAAAACCGTGCCCACCCCGGCGTGGGCGATCACGATTTCGGCCCGGGCGATATTATCAACCATCGCGGGAAATTCGAGATAGCGGGCGTAAGGATAATGGGCCGGCAGGTAATCTGCGGAACCCACCTGCCCAAAGATCGGACCCGCGAGCGCCCCGGAAGCGACGGCTTCGTCGATCGCCCTCACCAGCCGGTCGAAAGGATACTTCTCGCCGCCCACGGTTATGAAAATCATATCAGCCTCCCCGCCCACACCGCCTTCTTGCGCTTCCGCGCCAGTCCCTCCCACTGCACCAGCAGGTGATCGACGAAGGGAGCGGCCAGCCGCCCGGAGAGAGAAAGGCTCTTCACCCGGGTCAGCGACTCGAGATAGACCGTCTTGATCCCGAGCAGGCGAGCGGCCAGGATAAACGGAAGAGAGACTCCCGCTCCCGTCGACACCAAGGTGGAAGGCCTTTCTTTTTTCAGCACCCGCCAGGCCAAAAGTAAATTGCGGATCAAGTTCGGCAAATTGCGGTTGGTGGGAAAATGAGCGATATTCCGAACCTCGCCCCGCAGCAGATAATCCTCGGCCGGGCCGGGACCGGTAACCCAGAAACGGTCATAATCCTCCCACCATTCCTTCAGTGACCACAACTGGATAAAATGTCCGCCGGGGGAGCAGACCAGGCAAAGCCGGGGTCCGCTCCCGCTCGACGGTTGGGAGACCGGTGGTTTTTCGCTCATCTTCATATCGTTCGTCCGCGGTCTATCAGCTCCCGGTAGATCTTCTCCAGATCTTCTATCCGCGAATCCAGATCGAGGCCGCGGGCCCGAAAAGCCGCGGCCCGGCCCTTCTCCTCCCTCCAGGCGGGGTCGGAAAGGGCCCGGGCCAGAGCCCGGGCCAGGGCCGGCGCGTCGCCCTCTTCCACCAGCGTTCCCTCCACGCCGTCGGAGACGACCTCGGGAATTCCGGCGTGGCGGGTCGAGATCACCGGCAGACCCGAGGCCATTGCTTCCACCACCGTTCCCGGTACTCCTTCCTTGTCCCCGGCCGCGGTTTGACTGGGAAGGCAGAAAACATCGGCCCGGTGATAGGCTTCAACCAACCGCGAATCTTTACTCGGTATGTGACCGGTGAAACAAACCCTTGCCGCCCACCTCAATCCATCTACCTTTCTCTCCAAGTCAGGCCTTAAAGGACCGTCACCCACAATCGTCAATTTCCAAGGGCCGGAAACGAGTTTTTCTTTTTCGATAATCTCCAGCGCTTTGAGCAAGATGCCAGGCGCTTTTTTCGGAACCAGGCGGCCGCAGAAAAGGATCTCTAGCCGGGCGCCGCGATTATATTTTCTTCCGGGGGAAAAAAACCGCTTAACCGGAATACCCTGGTAAAACACAATAATCTTCTCCTCCGGACAGCCGAGCGAAAGCAACGACTGCCTCATATCTTTCGACATCGCCAGGATGACATCGACGTGAGGAAATACTTGCTTGAGATATAAGCTCCCCAGACCTCCCCAGGCCTGTGGAAATCGGGATACGTCCCAACCGTGACAGGAGATCAGGCAGGGAAGTTCCGACCTTTTGATCACGGAAAGGAAAAAGCGAGCGTCAACCAGGTAGTGAACATGAATCAATCGAACCTCACGAAAGCGTAGTTCCTCCAGCAACAGTCGAGTCCCCGGTGGCGTCAGGAAGCGCAAAGTGGAATAAGCAAACCGCTGTAATAACGCCCCTGGCGTCTTAAGTTTATCAACAAGACTGAATACGTCGGCAGCAACGGGAGGAGCCTGGGGATCGCGGTGGTGGCAGAATACCTCCGGCTGGAATCTTTTCAGGGAGTTGATCTGATTCGCGATGAACACCTCGGTGGGCGCGGCAAAACAGCGGAGAAATTGTGATATTTTATCTTTCGGCATTACCTTCCTCTCTCAACCATAATGACCGGCGCGTGCTCAACATTCCCAACAAAATAAAATACAATACCAGCCAACGACCCTGCTGGGTAACCGTAAAACCAGGTAAAAATATCACCATCTGCAACGGCACCACCGCCAGCGCCGACGCCAGGCGGCGGAGGCCGGGGTCTTTTCCCGCGGCGCGCGAAGCGAGCGCCACCGCCGCGGGCGCCAGAAGAAGCAGAAGAAAAACCATCAAGCCGACAACCCCCAGCTCCGCCGCCGCCTGAAGCCATTGCTGCTCGATCGAACTGTTGCGTTCGAGGTTTCTCACGAAACGCCCGGTGAAACCATACTCCTCGTAAACCGGGCTGCGGTATTTCAAGGAAACGTGGCCGCCGTAGCGGCCGGGTCCCACGCCGATGGCCGGGTTGTCCGCGATAACGCGCAATGAAACCTTCCGCGCGAAATCCCGGTAGGCATCATAAGCGAAGGCGCCGCGGTCGTCTCCCCCGGCCGGCGGCCCTACGGCGCGCCAGAAAAGACCGGCCGCGATCAGGGCCGGCACGGCCAGAAAGGCGAGGCGGCGGAAGAAGGGGCGAAAAGCAACCAGGGCAAGGAGGCCCCCCAGCATCGCCAGGCGGGAAGCACTGAAGATCACGGCCGCCGCCAGGATAATGATCATCCAACGGCCGCTCCGTCCCCGCCGGCGGCCCAGCTCGACGGTAAGAAAGAAGAGCGCCAGGATGGCGATGGTATTGGGATGGCCCAGCAGCGACGGCGCCCGGAAGAGGCCCATTCTCCACATCGCCCCGCCCCGATGAATATTCGGCCACCATTGCGCCGAGGCGGGATTGATCAGGGCCAGGACCTCCTGAACCACGGAAACCGCGGAGAGAAATACCGCCAGCCCGAGCAGCGGACGATATATCCGCCAGATTTGTCCGTCGCTCCAGTCGATCGAACTGTAGGCAAAGAAGACCAGGAAGTAAGCCACGTAAACGTAGGCCCCGTTGGCGGTCACCACCGGGGGATTGCCGTTGACCGCTCCGGAGAAGAAGGCCCAGGCCAGAAACAGGACGACAGCCCCGGCCAGGGGCAGTTCAACCTTCCGGACCAGGCCGCCGGAGCGGCGGCCGCGGGGATCGGCAAGCGATTCGAGCAGCCGCAGCCAGAAGGCAGTCGCGAAGATGAGCAGAAAGAACACCCGGGGAAGAAGGTGGGAGAAGCGGAAGAGAGACGACGAGGAATCGCGGGTGAGGGCGAGGAAGAGATTTTGAAACTGCATAAAGACCAGCAGCGCGAGGGTCAGCAAAAGCAACAGGTCCCGGGCGGCGCGATGGAATTTTGGCGGGGATGAATACGCGGCGGCCTTCATTTCAACTTCTCGAATAATTTCTGATATTCGGCAACCATCTTCGCGGCGCTGAAGTCGTCCGCCCGTTTCTTTCCGGCCGCGGCCAGACCTTCCCCTAACGACTTGTCCGTGAGCACTTTCAGGATGGCGGCGGCCAGGGCGGCCTCATCGCCCGCCGGGACCAGAAGTCCGCCCTTTCCGTTCCGGATGATCTCCGACGGGCCGAACGGGCAATCGGTGGAGATCACCGCCGTGCCGCAAGCCATCGCCTCTATCAACACGTTCCCGAAGCCCTCCCAGAAAGAAGAGAGAACGAAAAGATCGGAACGCGAAAAGAACGAGAAGGGATTGGGTTGAAAGCCGGGCAGTTCGACTTTGTCGGCGATCCCGAGTTCGCGGGACAACCTTCGCAGGTTTTCCCTTTCCGGGCCTTCACCGAGAATCAGGAGGCGGCAATCGACTTTGTCGATGACGCGGGCAAAAGCTCTCAACAAGGTTGAAAAATCTTTTTGATTAACCAACCGTCCAGCCGCAACTATGACCGGTCGCGTCTTTGGATTAAAGTAGCAATGATCGGGAAGCTCAGCAGCAAGCTGCTTCACTTCATCAATATTGATTCCGTTGTAGATGATTTTCATCTTTTCGGCGGGAACGCGGAAATTTTTCTTCAGGTCATCCCTCACCCCCCGTGAAATACAGGCCACAGAGTCGGAATATCGGTAGAGAAAAATTGCCAGCGCCTTCTTCAGCGCGCCCAGCCTACTGTGAGTCAAGCGGCGGGAAGTGTTATTTCGGGCCGATATCACGATTCGTGGTCGAGTGCGGGAGAGCCGACCGGCCGTGATCGCCAGGAGATTGCAATAGTCGAGAAAGCTCACCAGAACGTCGGGGCGTTGCCGATCAATCGTCCCGGCCAGCGCGCGGGCCATCCGGAAAAAATCCCACCGGCTTTTCTTGCCCAGAACCGTCGGCTTCACATCCGGCGGGAGGGTATAGACGATCTCCGGGTGGAGCAGGACCAGGGAAGGCGAAAACCGCGAGCGATCCAGGCGGTGAAGCAGGATCTGGACTATCCTCTCCGCTCCGCCGCCGGAAAGCGACGGTATAAAAAACATCACGGTTATGGCACCCTTTCGGGATTGCTCCGCCACCGCGGGAACCTTCGAAATTTCCCGCACCCGGCCGGCGGCGGCGGAGTTCATCCGGTTTTCGCAAAAGAGCCGGTCCCGGGGCCGGGGCAGAGCCTCCTTCTTTCCCGTCCGTCCCCGAAAGCCGTCCAGCGCTCCCGCAACCACGGCTTCAAACGAAAGCCAGGCGAATCTGTCGCCGCGAAGCTTCATAATTCCCGCCTGCAGGAATAAAAGCGTCGTGTAGGCCAAACCGTTAAGATAATAGGCGGGATGGCGGCGGCGGCGGGTATGCCTGGTCTCATAGATCACCCGGTTGCGCACCGAGTAATACACCCGGCCCAGGTCTTCTTCCTCGCCGCTCAGCAGGGCCAGACGCCAACGCCCCCAGCGCGTGTCTTTTCCTGAATACCAGGGGACCTCGATATCCTCAACGACGCTTCCCGGAACCAGGTATATCGGATAACCCGCTTTGATGAAGCGGGCCGTGAACTCGGTGTCGTCTTCGTAGAGATAGAGAGACGCGTCCGGAAAGCCGACTCGGGGGAGGAATTCCCGGCGGAAAAACAAACCCCCGTAAGACGCGTAGGGAATCGGAAGCCGGCGCTTCTTCCGCCGTTTTCCGTCCGGAAACGGGATCGGGGCGCGCTCGAATCGTTTCAGTATCTTTGCGGGGATGTCGAAGACGCTGAACCTCATAAAACTGCTCGAAGAACCGAAGGCTTCCCGCCCGGACACCCCGGCCGCCAATCGGGCGTAGTTGCGGCGGCGGTTGCGGAGCGAGAACAGCGCCACCGGCTCTTGCGGAGCGGCGAGAGCTTCGAAGAGCCGTTCCAGCGCGTCCGGCGCCGGGAGATTGTCGTCGTCCAGGCACCAGATATGTTCGCAATCGCACCCGGCGGCCGCGGCCAGCGCGGCGGCGTAACCGGCGGCGGAGCCCCGGTTCTCCGGGAGAATGACCGTTTGAATCCTGCCCGAACCCGGAAAAGAGCTCTTGAGAAAGGCAATCGTCTCCGCGCCGGCGCCGTTGCAGCAGACCACCATCTTCACGATCCGTTCCCAGGCCGTCTGGCCGCGGACGCCCCGGAGCATCCGCTTCAGGAGAGCGGCCCGGTCCCCGTAGGTTACCGTGACCACGGCGACCCGGCCGGTATTTCGCGGCGCTTTATCTTTCCCGGTCGCGATCATTTCATTCAAGGCGAATCATCTCCCGCCGATCCGGGAAATCGTGTAGTGATGTTTCCCGGAAGGCGAAGGTTCGATCTCTTCGACAAAATCGAAGTCCACCCGACAGTCCACACCCATCACCCGCCGGGTCAACCCGGCGATCTCCTCCAGGTCCCGTTGGCGGGCGGCGGACGGCACCCCGCCGTCATCCCAGGGGACGATAAGATAGCGGATCCGAAGATAGTCTTCCTGGACGATCTGGTATTTTTTAATCCATTCTTGGAAGAAAAGGAAGTGCCGGAAGAGAGCGCCGTAGATCATCGTCCCGCCCGCGGTTATGAAATTGTCGGTCACCCTCCCCTCGACGGCGGCCAGACGCGGCCAGGAGCAGCCGCAGGAGCAGGGGCCGGCCGCGAAACTCCCGCGGTCGCCGATGCGGTAGCGGAGCAGGGGCATAGCGTAGTTGGTCAGCAGGGTGACGACGATATCTCCGGTTTCGCCGGGAGAAAGCACTTCGCCGCCGGTACCGGTTATCTCCACGAAATGGGTGAGGACGTTGAGGTGCAATCCTTTTTGAGAGCATTCCTTGGCGATTATTCCCACTTCCCGGGAACCATACTGGTTGAAGACCGGCGCCTGGAGCGTCTCCTCCATCAGGTCTCGCGCGGCGGGGGTCAGGACGCCGGCGGTTACCACCGCGTTCCGCGGGGACCGGATCGGTCTTCCCGTCCGGCGGGAGAACCGGCAAAGTTCCACCAGGCTTTCCACATAAGCCAGGATCTGCTTCGGCCGGATCCGGTTGATCTTCCGGATGTAAGCGGCCATCGCTTCCGGGCTCATCCGGTAGGCGTTCAGCCAGGTTTCGTTCCGCAGGCGGCGGCCCAGGCGGACCCGGAAATTCTCCCGTTCTTGGAAGAGGTCTCTCTCCGAACCCCAGAGAACAACCTTGCTTTCCCCCGGGCAATAGCCGGTAAGATGGTCCTGCAGCATCGCCAGCGCCCGGTTCCATTGCTGGTAGTATTCATCCTGAATGAATACCGCCGGTTTCCCGGTCGATCCGCCGGAGGTTTTGAGATACCACTTCCGCCGGGCCAGATCCGAAGAGCGCAGATTATCGAATTGCCGCTTGAGTATGTCTTTTCTCAGCAACGGCAGGGCGGCCAGTCCGGCCGGTGCCGTATTACCACACCCGTTCCAGCCGGACGTCGTCAACAGCGGCTGGTAATATGGGACATGCCGAAGACAATGGCGGAGCAATCCCTTCAGCCTCTCCTCCCGGTCCGCCCGCAGGCGGGCCGCGTCCCATTCCCGAGCCGCCGCCAGTTCCCGGAAATGCCTTCCCGCCGACCCTTCACGGTCGAGCTTGAAGAGCCAGAGACGGTTTCTCAACTTCACGGTGTAATTCATCTTCCCTTCTTTTCCGCGACGATTCTCCGATCGCGGTGAAAATGATATGTTAGATAACCCAGGGAGAAAAGCGAGGCGATCGACGTGGAAAGGGCGATTCCCGGCACCTGAAAACGCCACATCAGGAGGTAATTCAAAATAAGGTTGGCGATATTGATGATCAAAGCGTTCTTCATCAGAATCTTGGTGTTTTTCAGCGTCAGATGGCCCCGGGCCACCACCGCCGAGATCATCTTGGGGAGGAACCCCAGCAGGTAGCAGATCCAGACCAAACTCACCAAGGGAACCTGGGCCGCGTCGAACTCTCCCCGGTTGTAAGCCAGGTTCACCAGGGGTCGGGCGAGAACGATGAAAAACGCCACCACCAGCAGGCTGATCGCCGCCACCGTCTTCGCCGCCTTTAAAACGTCGCGGGCCAGCCGCCGTTCTCCCCGGTCGTAATAACGGTCGCTCCAGTGGGAAAGGATCGCCACGAACAGGCCGGCGGAAATAAAGGTCAGGGGAATTAAATATAACCGGTATGAATATTCCAGAACCGAGACGCTGCCCGGCTCCAGCCAGGAGGCCATCGTCTTGTCCACGACCGATTTGAAATGCACGGCGGCCAGGGCGACCGTCTGGTAGAACGAAACGGACAGAAAGTTTCGCATCTCGCGG
>PUNC01000110.1 GCA_003551625.1 PVC group bacterium
GACCATAATCAATTCCCGGATTCTTCCGCTGACGCAGAGATCGTTAAGCTGGCCGACATTCTCCACCGAAAGGATGTTGTTCCACCGCCGGGTCTCGCGGTAAACATTGAAAAGTTTTATTTCCTGGCGAACGGTGGGCGAAAGCCTCCATTTCTCCTCCCAGGTTGGGAACCTCAAGACGAAACCTTCCTGGTAAGACTCCAGGGCGAAGGCGGCGATCGCGCCGGTGCTGGGGGCCAGGGGTCCGGAGTAAAGTTCCTGGAAGTCGCCGCAGCTGACCAGACAGACGTCGGAGGTTCGCAGGTAAGGAAGCAGCTTGAGCTTGTCTTCGAGTTCCTGCTCTTCGAAATAGGCCTTGGCTTCCCGGTAGGCCACGTAATTGATCTCGAACTGACGGTCCCGGGAAACAATCAGCCGCATCCGCTCTTCGATCCTGGCGATATCTTCTTTCTTCAGCGGCCGGCCGAGATAGAGGTCGAAGTAGTAACCCTCGGCGACCGACTGGCCGATTACCAGCCTTTTTTTCGGGAAAAGCTGATGGACGGCTTCGATCAGGATCAGGGTGGCGCTGCGGCGATAAACCGCGACCCCCTGCCAGTTCTTGTAGGTTACCACTTTGATCGAGCAATCGGATTTGAGCTTGTAATCGGGATCGACCAGGCGATTGAAGACGATCGCGCCCAGCGGACGCAGCCGGCTCTTCTGCTCGATCGAGTTGAGGACCGTCGCCACCTTGACTCCGGTAGGAAAGGTGTGTTTCTTCCCTTTTATCTTGACGGTTATCCGTTTTCTCATCTCAACGATTCCTGTCGGGTTCCGGTTCAAATCAACATTTTATCAATATAATCCCCGGGAGGCTATCCCTAATTTCTCGCGAATAATGAGGGTTCTCGTCCTGGCCACCAAACGGCAGGAGTTTAAGTAAACCTGAATTCCTTTCCACCCGGCGATCAAAAGCAGCCCGGATTACTCGTAATCCGGGCTATTCCAGCCCGCCGGTCGCCCGGGCCAGGAAGAAGATCCCCAGGAGCAGCAGGAAGAGGGAGCAGCCCTTCAAAAGTCCCGACTGGAAAGTGCCGGAAAGCCGCCTGCCGCCCCGGGCGGTTCCCCAGGAGACCAGGGAGTACCAGGAGAGGTCGGCCAGAATATGGCCGGCGAAAAAGACGGTCAGTCCCCACCAGCGGTACCGCCAGGCCAGGGCAAGGTAGGCCATCCCCACCGTGCTCCACCAGATCAGCCAGTAGGGATTGGAGGCGGAGGTGGCGATTCCGGCTCCCACCATCACCAGTTTGCTGCGCCGTTTTTCAGCGGAGGTCCCGTCGGCCTTCCCGGCGGATTGTCGCCAGCCGGAAATCGCCATCCAGATCAAGACCAGCCCGCCGACGGCGCTGACAACCCTTATGAACGCCGGCAGCCTGAAGACGCTTCCCAGCCCGGCCAGCAGTATTCCGATCAGGGCCAGCTCCAGCAAGCCGTGCCCCAGGATGATCAGCGGGCCGCTTTTGATCCCGTTGCGGGCGCTGTAACGGACGGTGACCGCCAGTACCGGCCCCGGCATCATAGCTCCGGTCAGGGCGACCAGGAAGGAGGTGGCGAAGAGAAGGGGAGGGTTCAAAATCCTGCTTTTCCGTTCGGTTTTCTCACGGCTGCGTCATCCCCGGCGGTTTGCGGGTAGTGAGGCGAGAGTATCTCCAGGAATAAGAAGGAATGTCAGAATGTAACCCCCAGGCCGACCGTGACCATGGTGTCACGCCCGAGGTAGAGACGGCCATCGGCCCTTCCCAGACCCGGAAGCATTCCTCCGATCCCGACAAAGGTTGTAAAGTTTTCCCGGAGATTGTAATCTTCCCGCTCGCGCTGTTGATCCCGGCTCCAGCGGTGGGTAATCCTGCCGCCCGTGTAGGCTCCGCCGAGATAGGCGTCGACCTCCCCGAGGTCGACGCCGGCCCGCGCCGAAGTCTCCCAGCGGGTCAAATCCCCCTTCTCGCCGCCCCGGCGGGAGGTATTGAGCCGGGAAATCCAGGTTTCCGCGCCGGCGTAAAAGGGGGGGCGGCGCCAGGGGTTCCAGCTCAACCCTCCGCCCCACTCCCAGCCGGAACTCTCGTAATCGCGGCCCTGAAAAGCGGGACGATCGAAGACCAGAAGAGAGTAGCCGACACGGAAAAACATCGCCCAGGCCGGACTCAGGCGGATGGAAGGCTTGAGGGTTGACGACCAGTAGTTCGCGCTGAACTGCCAGCCGTCGCGGTAGAAGTGACGGCGCCCGTATTCTCCCACGCCGCCGAATCGGACGGCCGGTGCCCCGATTGCCGGGACGGCGATCCAGAGCAAACAGCAGATCGGGAATATGCGTCGGACCGGCAAATTACCCCCAATTAACCCGGATTATTAGTAATCCGGGTTGTTTATGATCACCTGAGGCAGGACGCTAATCTTCAAAACCAACCGTTTGTGCACCGGGATAATAACCCTGAAGTTATTTATGTTTATGAATATCAGGGTTAAGGCGGAACTTCTTTTCCAGCCGCGCGATCTTGTTTATTCTCCGCCGGTGCCGCCCCCCGTTGAACTCGGCTCCGAGCCAGGAATTAAGTATCGCGCGGGTTTTCTCCTTCCGGTAGGGCCTTCCTTCCAGAACCAGCACGTTGGTGTTGTTGTGCTCGCGGCTCAGCCGCGCCGCCCGGGGTGTGTTGGCCAGGCCGGCACGGATGCCGGGAATCTTGTTGGCGGCGATGGAAGCGCCGATGCCGGTTCCGCAGGCCAGAACGCCTCTTTTCCCCCGGTGTCCGGCCACTTCCCGTCCGACTTTCTCGGCGAAGTCGGGGTAGTCGACACTCGCCCGGCTGTGGGTACCGACGTCTTCCACGCGGTAACCCTTTTTTTCCAGCAGCGAGCTAAGATACTTCTTAAGTCCTAAGCCGGCGTGGTCGGATCCGACAACGATCACCGGCCGGGTCTTTTTCTTCATCTTTCCGGTTCCTTTCATTGTTTCAGTAGCAAGCTTGGGAGGGAATGATTTTTAAAGTATGTGTAAGAGTACGTGTAAGAGTATGTGAAAGAGTAGGATTAAGATTAAGGTTAATTTTAAAAAAGGAAATATTAACTCTTATCGCCGATTAGAGATTCTTTGTCTCCAAGCGGTAAGCATCCGGACCGATTCCGCAAGAAGTTTCTTGCCTTCTCGGGTGTTTTCAGCTCCCCGCGAATTGCGAACGGCGATCACATCAAGTGTAGCGGCCGCTTGCAGAGCGGCTGTTCGGGAATATTCGATAAAACGACAGCGATCCCTTCCGGAAAATTTTCCGTTGCCCTCGGCGATATTCAGTACCAACCCTACCGAAGTTTTATCAAGCGCGGCGGCCGCTGAACGATCGAGGTAATGGTTTCGCCTGAAGTCTTCGATCCAACGAACAAACCCCAGGGCTTTTTGATATACATTGAGCCTTTCGTGGTCAAAGAAAGTTTCCGCGTTCCTTTCGACATCTGCGGGGTATGCGGGATGGATTTCCCGGACTTTATTTGCCATTGCTCGGCGAAAACCAATCAGCAGGGAAACAATTTTTACGAGTATTATTTTGCCCGATTGAACAGCCGAGTTTGAAACGCATCTCTGAATCTTCAAGATATCCAGGCAAGCCGAACATTCCAGGGATGATCCATACGCATTATCAATGTGCGATCTTCGCTCGGAACCGGAGGACTTTCCGCTGGCCTCGGCAATGTTAACAGGGATGCTTGAGGAAGCCCTCAACAAGTGATCCCGCGCCGCCGTCTTTCTTTTTATTCCCGCAGAAATGTTCTCAAGCCAGGCAAGGAAATCGATGGAAGCCTGGTAGACTCTAAGTTTGTCATGATCGAAAAGTTCTCTTATCGGACGCGCCGTTTCTCCCCGTTCTATTTTCACGCTTTTCTACTTCTTCTTATGCTTGCTTCCAAAGTTACTCTTACCCGTATTTTTACACATATTCTTTCACGTACTCTTTCACATACTCTTACACGTACTCTTTCACATACTCTTACACGTACTCTATCCTGGCGAAAATGTAAGAGTTATTCGTCCCCCGGCGGCTTTTCGCCCCGCCCCTTCCGGGCGGCTTCCGCCAGCCGGCGGACGTTGAGCGTCGCCTCCCCCCGGAAGACCGCGCTTCCCGCGATCAGGTCGGTGGCTCCCGCCGCGGCCGCGCGGCCGATGGTGGTGAGATTTATTCCCCCGTCCACGCCGATGGGCAGGAACCTCTCCCGGTTTCCGGCCTTCCGGCGGGCTTCGGCGATCTTTTTCTCGCTGCCGGGGATGAATTCCTGCCCCCCGAATCCCGGCTCCACCGACATTAGCAACAGGAAGTCAAGCTCCTCCCAGACCGCGTCCGTCGCCGACAGCGGGGTCTTCGGCTTGACCGCCGCCCCGGCCTCCGCCCCCGTTTCTCTGATCGCGCGGAAAACCTGGTCAAAATCCGGTCCGATCTCGGGGTGGATGATAATCCCGTCGGCGCCGGCTTTTCGGAAAGGTTCGATGAAGAGGCCGGGATTGTCGACCATCAGGTGCGCGACCAGTTTCAGCGGGGTCAACCGCCGGACCGCGGCCAGCAGGTCGGGGCCGAAGGAGAGATTGGGGACGAAGTGGCCGTCCATCACGTCGAAGTGAAGCGAGCGGCACCCGGCCGCCTCCACCGCCCGGATCTCGTTCTCCAACCGGGCGAAATCGGCCGCCAGCAGCGAGGGGACTATGCGGATCTCTTTCTGTGGAGATGTTTCATTCACCGCACAGTTTCCTCAACCGGTCGATATCCACGTGCCGGGAGATCAAGGTCTGGGTCTCGGCTATCTTTTCGTGGTCTTCGGCCTTGATCTTGAAGTTGAGACTGTGCACGCGGGAGGTGACGGTATAGGTATCATCTTCGACCAGGATCAGGGGGTAGTCGGTCTTCTTGATCACCTCGATCACGTTTCGATGGGGAAGAATGCCGCCGGTGAGGATGATTCCGGTCAGCCGGCAGTGCTCGGGATCCCCGGTCAGCGTCTGGGTCAGCGCGGCCAGGATCAGGTCTTCCCGGTTCCCCGGGGTGATCAGGACGAATCTTCCGCGGAAGTAATCCAGGGCGGTGGAGATCGGCATCGCCCCCACCACGTATCTCCCCGCCTCTTCGTAGATGGAATCTTCCCCCCACAGGAGCTTTCCCTTGATTTCGGTCATAATCTCGCTGATGGTGGGGGCGGAGAGGACCGGATCGAAAGGGACCACTCCCAGCACTTCCAATCCCCGGCCGGAGAGGGAGCGCCTGACCAGGGAATCGATTTTTTCGTAGTTCTCCCGGCGGACCTTGTTGATGATCACGCCTATGATCTCGACGCCCATCTGGTCGAACATCGCCTTGTTGAGCAGAATCTCGTCGATCGGCCGTCCCACGCCCCCCAGGGCGACAAGAATGACTTTGGATTTCAGCATCCCGGCCACCGCGGCGTTGGAGAGATCGAAGACCGAACCCACTCCGGCGTGGCCGGTTCCCTCGATGATCATCGCCTCCTTGTCCCGGGAGGCCCTTTCAAAAGCTCCCAGGATCCGGTTTTGGAGTTCTTCCTTTCTCGGCCGGCGGATGTAGGCGGAGGTGAACCCCCGGGGGATGGCGATCGGGCTGAGATCGGAGAGATCGTCCTTGAGATCGTAGATCCGGCTGACCAGAACGACGTCCTTGTCGATCTTCTTGCCGTCAACCACCAGGTATTCCTGGCCCACCGGCTTTATATACCCGATCCGGCCGGAGTTTTTCCGGAGGGCGTGCAGGAGCCCGATGGAGAGCACCGTCTTGCCGTCGTCCTTGCCGGTGGCCGCGATGTAGACTTTCATCACTCCAGTCCCTTGATTTCGCCTTTCTCGTCCAGGTCGATCCGGAAGAAAGCCGGGGTTGAGGGCAGTCCCGGCATCGTCTTGATTTCGCCGCAGAAGACGGTTATGAAACCGGCTCCCGCGGCGATCTCAAGATCGCGGACCGGCAGGGTGAAGCCCCGCGGCGCGCCTTTAAGATTGGGATCGTGGGAAAGAGAAAGATGGGTCTTGGCCATGCAGACGGGCAGACGGTCGAATCCCAGCCGGTCGTAAAGACTTATGCGGGACTCCGCCTGGGGCGAGTAGGCGACCTTTCCGGCTCCGTAAACCCGGGCGGCGATCGTCTCGATCTTCTCCTTGATCGGGGCGTCAAGCGGGTAGAGAAAACGGAAGGAAGCTTTTTCTTCGCAGGCGGTCTCCACGGCTTCGGCCAGGTCCACGCCTCCTTTCCCGCCCTCGGCGCATACCCGCGACTCCACCGCCTCCGCCCCCGCTTCCCGAGCGGCCGCGATCACGGTCTCGACTTCCCGGTCGGTATCGGTCGGGAAACGGTTGACCGCGACGACCGCCGGCAATCCGAAAAGCCGGGTGGTTTCGAGATGGGCGCGGAGGTTGGCCAGCCCGGCCCGCAGCAGCTCGATATTCTCCCGGCCGTAGGCGGGGTCGAGCGATCTTCCCGCCCGCACTCTCGGGCCCCCGCCGTGCATCTTCAGGGACCGGACGGAGGCTACCAGGACCACGCAGTCGGGGGCCATTCCCGAGACCCGGCACTTGATGTTGATGAATTTTTCCAACCCGCAATCGGCCCCGAAACCCGACTCGGTGATCACGAAGTCGGCAACCCGCGATGCGATCAGGTCGGCGACCACCGAACTGTTGCCGTGGGCGATGTTGGCGAAGGGGCCGGTGTGAACGAAGACGGGGCTGCCCTCCAGGGTCTGCATCAGGTTGGGCTGGAGGGCGTCCCGGCAGAGCACCGACATCGCTCCCGCCACCCCCAGGTCCTCGGCGGTGACGGGTTCCCCCCTCCGGTTGAAGGCGACCACGATTTCGCCCATCCGACGGCGCATATCGCGGAGACTTCCGGCCAGGGAAAGGATGGCCATCACTTCCGAGGCGACGGTGATCTCAAATCCGCTCCGGCGGGGGTAACCGTCCATCTTCCCGCCCAGTCCGATTACGATATCCCGCAGGGACCGGTCGTTGACGTCCAGGACTCTCTTCCAGGAGATGGTGAAAGGGTCGATGTTCAGTCGCTTAAGCCCCAGCCGCTCCAGCCGCTGATCGTCGTAGTTGCGCTCGTGCATCAGCCGGGTGTCGATCGCCGCCGCGCAGAGGTTGTTGGCCGCCCCGACCGCGTGGATATCGCCGGTGAGATGCAGGTTGAAATCCTCCATCGGGACCACCTGGGAATAGCCGCCGCCGGCCGCCCCTCCCTTGATACTGAAGGTCGGACCCTGGGACGGCTGGCGCAGGCAGGTGAAGACTTTTCGGCCCAGACGGTGGAAAGCCTGGCTTAACCCGACGGTGGTCACGGTCTTGCCCTCGCCCAGCGGGGTGGGGGTGATGGCGGTGACGACAACATACCTGGACCGGGTTTTCCCGACCAGCTTCTCAAGCGCCCCCAGCGAGACCTTGGCCTTGTAGTCTCCGTAAGGGATCAGCTCCGAGGTCGGAATCCCCGCCGCGGCGGCGATTTCCTTGATCGGCTTGAGTTCGGCCCGGCGAGCGATTTCAAGGTCGGATTTCATAGTAGAGCTGATAAGTTGATAAGTTTATAAGTTGATATGTTCGGCAAGTCTGTAAGTTGACGCATTATGGAGCGCCAAGCGAGAGCTTGGCCGAGACCTGTTAAGTGTTTACCGCTTTGCCGTCCGCCGCCACCCCTTGTCCCGGTTTCCGCCGGCGCTTGAAGGCGGTCAGCGTGTTTTTCAGCAGCATCGCGATGGTCATCGGTCCGACCCCTCCGGGGACGGGGGTGATGGCGACGGCGGCGTTTTTTACCTCCTTGAAATCCACGTCGCCGGCCAGGATCC
>PUNC01000143.1 GCA_003551625.1 PVC group bacterium
AACATAATCGCCTTTCCTGTGCGGATGGATCAGCGGTGAACGACTGACCCACTGATTCACTCGGATTACAGATCGAGTCCCAAGTTGGTTTTTATTTGTTCGGAAACTGTTCACTCCTTCTCAGAACCCAATTGCCACAATGGTTATGACAATGCGTAATACTTTGTGGCTATGGGCGTTCCGACGCCACCGTATTGGACCTTCGACGAGTACCGGAGGGACGTTCTGGATGATCTCGTGCGGACCGAAGAGCTGCTGCGGTTAGATACAGAAATCTCGAACAAAGAACTCCTCCCTCGGTATCAGGGGCCAGTGGACAACTACGAGTGGGCAGATCTGGAACGGTATTACAGTAGGCTCTTCTCAGATTTCGTCGTCGAACGCATCAAGGACTTCGTCGACACGACCCCTGTCGAACTCTACCGGGAGGAGTTCGACTCGTTTCGCAAGGATATCTTGCGAATCAACGAGGCATTCCCCGGTCCGTCGTCGACCACGGCGGTGACGATCCCGAAGCCCGCCGAACAACTGCTCCTCAAACGCCTTCGATTGCGTCGATACGACCCGACCGGGCTGGACGTTACCTACATCGAGCAGGGCGGACCGCTGTACCTGCTCGAACTGTTCATCACCGCTGCACAGCAGCAAGCCAATCGCGAGATGTTATCTGATGGCGGAATCACGTCACAGCAGCCCTCCGGTATCATCAATAGTACGGGGACTCAGACCTCATCGGACTCTCTTATCTCCGCCCTCGTCGAGGAGGCAAAGGCGCTCAGCGGCGCTCGGAAGGAGGGCGTTCGACGCCAATTGCTGGAGCCAGTTCTGATGGTGACTCTGTGGGACAATCAGCGAGAAGGGTTACAGGAGTGGCTCGACGCAGACCGAGAAGGGATACTGGAGATGGCAACCGCGACCGGGAAGACGGTCGCCGGCATCGGTGCCGTAGCCCACCTCTGTGGCGAATTGCCAGATCGTCCCGATCACGAACCACGGACGGAGGATGCCAATATCATGGTCGTAGCCCACTCGAACGCCATCCTCAGCCAGTGGGAGCGTGAGTTGGGTGAAAAGCTCGGGTTACCGGGATCGAGAGTCGGCGGGGACGGACAACCCGATACGCTGTCGTTCACGACGGGTACTGTGGAGTTCCGCACGGCACACTCGCTGTTGCCGCGGTACAACCGCAACCTCGAGTCGGAATACGACCTCGTCATCTACGACGAAGTTCACCACTACTCGAACGAGGAGGGGTTCGGACAGGCAATCCGCCGCCCCAACTACCGAGCCGCGCTCGGGCTATCCGCGACCGTCGGCGACGACGAGGACGATCCTCGACGGAAGGCGCTGGAGAACATTCTCGCGCCGGTCGTCTACACGTACGACCTCGAGGACGCCATCGAAGACGAGATCATTCCCCAGTTCGAGTGGACCGTTCATCCAACGAGCTTCGACGAGTCCGAACGGGAGGAGTGGGAACAATCGACAGAGTCGATCACGAACCAGTTCAGGGGGCTCAAATCGTCCCGCGAAACGCGGCAGATCCTAGAGCGTCTGAGCGTCCCATTCACTGAGATGGAGGACTTGGGTGATTTCATCCAGGCTCACCGCGCGGCCGGCTATGAACTCGATCGGGACATCCCCGATTCGTGGACCAACCTTCACAAGGCGATCAACAGCCGAAGCTGGATCCGTCACCGGTCGCAACCCAAGATCGAGAGCGCGGTAGACCTCGCTCGCGGCTACCTGACCGAGAGCGACAACGTGAAGCTTGTCATGTTCGCGATGGACATCGACACCACGGAGCGGCTCCACGATGAACTCAAGAAATATACGGACGACGCTTACGTCGTCCACAGCAAGGTGGCTTCGTCGACTCGAAAGAAGGACCGCATCGTCAACCAGCGGATTCAGAAGTTCGCAAACGCGGATCACGGGGTACTGATCGCGCCGAAGCTCCTCGACGAG
The DNA here is from genome assembly GCA_003551625.1 of PVC group bacterium. Lineage (GTDB taxonomy): Bacteria > Auribacterota > Erginobacteria > Erginobacterales > PUNC01 > PUNC01. The sequence goes on from PUNC01000143.1 coordinate 1,969, forward strand.
GGGATCGACGTTCCTGACGCCGAGGTCGGGATCAACGTCGCCGGAACGAAGACGAAGCTCCAGCTCGTCCAGCGGATGGGGCGCGTGCTTCGCAAACACGGAAATCAGAAGCCACGATTCCATCACTTCGTGGCGATCCCCGACGAACACTACCTCCATGGTATCGACTCGAAGGCGTACGTGCAGGAACTCAACTGGGTCCACGAACTCGGCGAGCTGATCCGACAGCAGCCCTCGATCGAACGAGCGGACGTCGACGAGGCAGTGCTCAGGCGCGCAGAGGAACGTGGACACGAGCAGTGGGCGCAGGATCTCGTCGACGATTGGGAGGTCGAGACGGTGCAAGGTGCGGTTCGGTTGGACGAGGTCCTCGACGCGCTGACGCTCGAGGCGACGCGAACCCTCCGCTCAGAGGTCGATTTCACTGGCGAGAACATCGCGAGAACAGAGTGGAAACGAGCCCTCGAGACGCTCCGCAGTGAGCTATCCGTCAATGCCCTTCAACGTATCTGGTGGCTGTTCCCACTATATCGGGACCGCCCGGCCGAACTCGATCGACGACTCGAGCAGATCATCGACCGACTAACAGTTGGAAAGTAACGGAATATGGACAATCGGTCTCGACCCTTCGGTATTATATACTATCCGCGGTCATGTATTCTCGTTAGCACCAACCGGGGGTTCCAATGGCCACGCAAGATCACTCATCTACTTCACCTCCAGAGCGGGGGCAGCTTGTCCAGATTCGAAATCGACCCGCAATCGTCACGGGTGTAACTTCATCGAACAGCCAAGAGCGACCCCTCAACCTCGTCACCGTCGACTATCTCGATGGGCACGAACACCCGCAAAGCGACCAAATCCTGTGGGAAGTCGAACCCGTCTCGAGTTACCTGGAAAACGCGGGCTGGCCTGCAGTTCCACAGTATCAACCGGACCCACCCGACACGTATCAAGCTTACCTCGATTCGGTTCGATGGACGAGTCTTCAGTCGATTCAATCGCTCCTCGATTCCGACGAAGATCTCCCCCTCGTGTCTCCCTGGGCGTCCGCGGTACAGATCGAGGACTACCAGCTCACCCCCCTTCTGAAAGCGATGAACATGCCGTCGGTCAATCTCCTTCTGTCCGACGACGTCGGTCTCGGGAAGACCATTCAGGCGGGGCTCATCGCGACCGAACTCATTCTGCGACGGCGAATCAAGCGAATCCTCATCGTCTGTCCCGCCAGCCTTCAGGTCCAGTGGCAGGAGGAGATGAAGGACAAATTCCATCTCGATTTCACCATCCTCGACGCCGACGAGGTACGTCGAACGCAGCGCGAACTCGGGAGCGACGTGAACCCGTGGTCGGTTCACAACCACATCATCACGAGCATGGACTACCTGCGTCAGGAGGTCATCTATCAGGACTTCGAGGCAAGCGCGAAGAAGCGCCAGCAGGAGATGGGTGGAGCGTTCTCGCCGTGGGATCTCCTCATCGTCGACGAGGCGCACCACTTCTCGCCCAAGTCGCCGACGGACGACACGCTGCGAACGAAGATGATGCGGCGGCTCACACAGTGGTTCGAACACCGACTGTTCCTCACCGCAACCCCGCACAACGGCTTTACGACGTCCTTCCTCGGGTTGCTCGAGCTGTTAGATCCGGTCCGGTTCATCCAGAAACCGAATCTGTCCGATACGGATCGGCGTCACTTGGACACCGTGATGGTTCGCAGGCTGAAGCGCGACATAAACGAGGCATCGACGGTCGATCGATTTGCCGAGCGAGACGTACACGGCGTCCCGGTCTCCCTCACGGACAAAGAGAAGCAATTGTTCGAGGAGCTTCGGAAGTACAAGGAGACCGCCAAAAAACGGCTTAGAGAGAGCGGCAAACAGGAGGTGAACTGGGGGAAGTTCATCTTCACGCTCCTCAACAAACGACTGCTCAGCTCGCCGTACGCGTTCGCACGTACGTGGTGGCGTCACGTCGGCTCTCGAGAGTTCGCCTCGATCAACGAGGACGAACTTCAGCAGACGTTCGACGACGTCGAAGAGGACATCGAAGACGACCTCGAGCGCGAAGATCGGGAACGGCTGGCGCTCGCAGAAGGTGGCTCGTGGCTGTTCCAGGAAGCGCCCGAACTCGAGGATCCCGCCGAGCGCGTGAGCGAAGCGCTTCGCGACCTCGGGTGGACCGAGGAGGTAACTGCACAGGGACCTGCGGCCGGCGTCGATATTCCGGACTCGAAAATGGACGCCCTGATTCAGCACCTCCAGTACGGGTTCCCCGGGGAAGAGCTGCCGGCACTTCTCGGAACACCCGACGATCTCAAAGACGACGAACGGCTGATTCTCTTCACCGAATACAAGGACACGCAAGATCACATCCTTGCTCGGTTGGAGGAAGCCGGGTTCTCCGGTCACACCGTCCAAGAGGTCTACGGCGGGATGTCCCGTTCGGAGCGGGACGACGTCAAGCAGGCGTTCAACGACCCCGATTCGCCGATGCGGATCCTCGTTGGAACTGACAGCGCCAGCGAGGGGTTGAACCTCCAGCACATGTGCCGCTACGTCAGCCACTACGAGATCCCGTGGAACCCGATGCGCCTCGAGCAGCGAAACGGTCGAGTCGACCGACACGGCCAGGAACGGGACGTCCACATCTTCCACTACACGAGCAACGACGAGGCAGATCAGCAGTTCCTGGCGTACGTCCTCAACAAGGTCAACGAGGCCCGTCACGACCTCGGGAGCGTCGGAAACGTCATCGACCAGGGCGTCCAGAAGCGGTTCTGGGGAAGCGGCCTCGAACAGGAAAAGCTCGGCGACTGGGTCGATACCGCGCGGGAGAACGACCCAGCGAAGGAGGACCTTGAGACCGTCGATCCGGTCAAGCCCGACGAGTTTGCCGAAGCGAAACGGCGGTTCCAGATCGCGAGTCGCGAGTACGAGCTCTCGCCGGAGAACATCCGGAACGTCGTGGAGAACTATCTCGAGATTCACAACGCGAACCTGGATCCGAGTACCACGGGGTATCGGGTGCAGAACGCACGCGGCCAGCTGAAGCGCTTCCTGATTCAGAACGTCGCCGACGAGACGGAGGCGATGCCGCGTCTGGTCTTCGACCCGGAGGAGTACCTCGACGACGTCAACGGTCGCGAGATCTACCGGCCGAAGAAGGGAACGAAGCTCATCAGAATCGGCCATCCGCTCGTCGAGACGAGCATGGCGTTCTTCCGGCGGGCGCTCTGGGGGCAGGAGGACGACGTCAACCGGTGGACGATCGTCGGCTACGAACCCGAGATGGGCAACGACGCGTACGTCGAGTTCCATTACCTCGTGACCGCCCGCAACCAGCTTCAGGAGGTCGTCGACGCGGAGGTCGGCTCGTGGTGGTTCAAGATCACGGGCAACCGACTCTCGAGACTCGGCGGAGAGCTCCCGATCGACGATACCACCCACACGTTGACGAACGAGACGATGCGCGAATGGTGGAACCAGTTGCGGCCACAGTTCGTCGACGTCGAATCGACGATCGAACCGCTCGAAGCAGATCTCCGGGAACGCGTCCGCGACGATCTTGAGGGTAATCTCGAAGAAGCCGGCGAAGAGGCCCGCGAACAACTCGAAGAGGAATTCCAGCAACGCATGAACGAACTCGAGAAGGATCTGGGAGAACAGCGACGAGAACGGCTCCGCCAGCAGCTCGAAGAGGCAGAGGATAAGGCACAGCAGTTGACATTCGACCCGGAACTCAACGTCCAGCGCCAGCAGCGCGTCGAGGAACTCCGTCGTCGGTTGTCCGAGGAGGACCTGGCCGTGTGGGACGAGAACCAGAAGCTGATGCGCCAGCGGCTCGAGCGCGAGAACGAGCGGTTCCTCGACGAGGTGCTCCCGAAGCGGTACACGCTCGCCGACGAGATCGACGTCGTCGAGATCGGTGCCAGACTCTACGTCCCCGACAAGGGGGGTGATGGCGCATGAGCACCGTCGAAGTTGTCGGCGAAACGCTGCACGAGCGGGACGAGCCGAACGCCTGGTGGACGACGCTGAAACACCAGGGCGTGTTACTGAGTCCGATCGTCCTCGAGGAGATCTTCCCGCAGGGACCACCGGCACTCGACGAAAACGAGTACGAACGGCTGCGCCGAAGCTACAGGAAGTTCCGGACGAATCCGGACGACTACCTCTACAGCTGGCTCGACACGGTCTTCGAGGACCTCCTCGACTATCCCGCCCAGCAGTGGGAGAAGGAAACGCACGTCTCGCCAGAGTTCACGCACAGCGACCTGCGACCGAACCGAGTCCTCCTCGAGGAGGGGTCGGACGGCGGTGAGGTGGAGTCGGAGGACGGCGAGGAAGGGTCGGATGACGACGGAGCGGAGTTTAACGCACGGGCGCTCGTCTGGATCGACGACGAGCGAGTCGCGGACGAGGAAGGGGAACCGGAACAGATCGGCATCTACAGCGGCAAGCGAGAGCACGCGAAGCTGGTCAAACTCCTGCGTGCGACCGGCGTCCCGTTGGGAATCCTCACGAACGGCCACCAGTTCCGGCTCGTCTACACCACGCTCGACCAGGAGAGCTGGGTCCAGTGGGACGCGTGGGCGTGGTTCGAAGGCGGTGAGGGTCGGACGGCGCTGCGAGCCTTCAACGGCTTACTGAGTGGGGACGTCCTCCCGTCGCCGGTCGAAGACGAGGATAAGTCTCTCGTCGGCCGGATTCAGGTGAGTCGGGACCGGCAGGCCGACCTCTCAGACGTGATGGGGACGCAGGTCCGTGAAGCGGTCGAGCTGCTGCTCCAGGAACTCGACGACGTGCTGATGCAGGTCGACGAAGAGACCCGCGAGGAGATCCTCGAGCCGCTTCGAGCGCTCGAGACCGGCCGTCGCGACGAACTCCGGGCGCGGTATCAGGCAGCGATCCGTATCGTCATGCGGCTCGTGGTCGCCCTCTACGCCGAGAGTCGTGAGCTCTTCCCGAAAGAGAATCCGGTCTACTTCGACTCCTACAGCGTCGAGGGGCTGTTCCGCGATCTCCGTGAGGCACGCATCGAGGAGGGAGAAGACGCCCTCGAGCAGCAGTACAGCGCGTGGCCGCGCATCCAGGCGCTCTCGCGACTGGTGTACTTCGGCAGTCCACACAAGGACGTACCGATGCGAGGGTACGGCGGACGGCTGTTCCGCCCGCCTGAAGCAGACGGCGACGACGAGGTGCTCGCTGCCCTCGGGGCCTTCGAGCACGACGAAGTAAAGATCAGCGACGCGGCGATGCTCGAAGTGCTCGAGAAGCTGAAGATCGCCGAGTTCCGCTCGGGTGGCGAAACGCGGACGGGGCCGGTCGACTTCAGCGACCTGCGGACGGAGTACATCGGGATGATGTACGAGGGGTTGCTCGACTACGACCTTCGGGAGGCCACAGAGGAGGACGGTGCGATCGTCTTCCTAAACATCGGCGACGAGCCGGCGTTGCCGTTCAACGTCCTCGAGAATCTCGACGAGGACGGAATGAAGAAGCTCGTTGACAACCTGAAGGACAAGTCCTCGGGCGACTTCCTCGCGGACGAAGAAGCGACCGAGGAGGACGTCGAGGACGAAGACGACGAGGAGGCGCTCGAGGAAAGTGAGCTCGGAGAGGAGTTCGCGGATGAACTCGAGGCGCGCGTCCACCGATGGGCGAAGGACGTGGTCGAGGAGACGGGCGTCTACATGCCCCACGCGAACACCGTCCGGGCCATGGACCCAACGGTGCGCGAGCGCGTCGAGCGGGAGGCCGCGAAGAAGCTCGTCGATCGGATCATCCGTCCAGGCGGAACGTACCTCGTGAGCTGGAGCGGGACCCGCAAGTCCACCGGGACGTTCTACACGCCGCCGGGGCTCGCGGTGCCGACGGTTCACCG
>PUNC01000084.1 GCA_003551625.1 PVC group bacterium
CGGAGACAGCGTCGGAGATGTCGACCACCACTCCTTCCCCGCAAAGGTCGGACATCGGGATCGAGGCGATCGAGCGCATTCCGGAGTGAAAGGCGGTGGGACCGACCAGGTGAGTGGCGGTGTTGTTGCTCCATTCGATCAGCTGACCGTTGGCTCCGGCCCCGCCTCCGAAGGCGCCGGTCACGCGCTTGAAGAAATGTATCTCCAGGGCCTTCTCCCCGGGCCAGGGTGGAGTGAAGATGCTCAACGCCTGGGTCAGGTCGTGCCATTTGGCTTTTTTCAACAGCTCTCCCACATTCTTGCTCATATCTACCTCCTTTTCTAAAACTCGGATAACAGTTACCGGTTAGGCGGCTCGAAACGTTGTTCGGCAAACGGTTAAATCGTAGAACCATAAGATTTCCCAACGGGAAATCTTATTTGGCGTATTTGTCCGCGAAGGCCACCAGCGCCTTCTTGAAGACCTCCATCGGCGCGTCGCACAGGCCCGCCCCGACCTGTCCGACGCCGGGATCCTTGTGGGCCACGCCGGTATCGATGAAGGGCGGCAGGTTCTTGCTGACCACCTTGCGGATATCGATTCCGGTGGGGGTCCCGCGGAAATCAAGCGCCGGGATCTGGTAAACATTGTTCTCGCCCAGGGCGATCTCGTACATATCCATCGTCTTGCTCTGTGCCAGCTGGACCGTGCCGCCGACGAACTGGATGATGGCCGGGGCGGCGGCGATCGCCGATCCCCCCACCCCGTAGGTTTCCATAATCGCGCTGTCGCCGATGTCGCGGCCGACATCCTCTTTCTTGAAGCCGGGGAAAAGCAGGACATCGGGCACGGGCGATTCGCCGGTGAACCACTGCTTTCCGAGGCCGGATACCTGGATGCCCCAGTCGGTGCCGTTGCGGGCCATCACCGTGACCATCGAGCTGCCCTCGATTTCCGAGGCGGCGTCGAGGGAGGCCTTGGCGCTGGACATCGCGAAGCCGAGGAAACTGTGGATATTCGCTTCCTGGAACTTGAGGGCCTCGTTGGTCTTGGTCAGATCCTCCATCGTCTCCAGGATGTAGGGCGCTATCTTGGCGAAAAGAATGTAGGAGGCGGCCCGGCTGCGGTTGTGAAGCTCGTCGCCCATATGTAGGGCCTGGGCCATAATGTTCTTGAGGTCGATTCGTCCGGCCTTGCGGATGGCTTTCTGCAGCACCGGGCCGAGCACATCCTCCATCCATTTCAGCCGCTCGATCACGTCGGGAGAATAGGCCCCCATTCTGAGCACCTTACCGATCCCCTCGTTGAGCGAGTTGAAGGCCCGGTTGCCGCCGGCCTCGTTCTCGGTTACGATCATCGGCATCGAGGCGCAGACGATCCCGGCCATCGGACCGACAGTGTCGTGGTGGTGGCAGGGGTCGAACTCGATCTCGCCGGAGGCGGCCAGCTTCTCGGCCTCTTCCGGGGACTTGGCCAGTCCCTCATAGATCAGGGCGCCGATCACCGCGCCCCGCTGCGGCCCGCACATTCTCTCCCAGGTAACGGGAGGGCCGGAGTGAAGGATGAGGTTCTTCTTCATCCCGGGGACGATGTCGATGGCGGGCTGGATGTCGACCCAGAATGGGCGGGCCTCCAGGAGGGTTTTGAGGGCTTTCTCGTTGGCGCGGTCGATATCCACCATAGCAAGCCTCCTTGGGATTTTGGAACGCGGTTGAAAAACAGTTTACTTTAATGAAAACAACCGCCCCTGTCAAGCCGCTTTGGCCCTCGACAAGAGACGGGGCGAAGGCCGAGACCTCTCTCGACATAAGTCACGAGTGAAGAGACGCTTAGGCTCCGAGCAATAAGTGATGCTTGAGACGAACCCTAAACTCTGGTTTATTTATGACTGCCAACGGTCACAGCTTCCGGGAAAACGCCTTTTTGCATATATGCACGGACTGACCCTCTCTTTGATCGGGGGCGGCGGGTTTTGTAAATTGTAAAGGGTTGACCCTGATGAAAGTCGCCATATTCGTAATGGGAATCAGCGGGCTGGTCGCCCAGATCCTCCTTTTAAGGGAGCTTCTGATCGTTTTTTCGGGCAATGAGCTTTCCATCGGCATCGTCCTCGCCAACTGGCTTGTCCTGGAAGCGCTCGGCTCCTTCCTTGCCGGGAGAGGAGCGGAGAAGGCCAAAAACAAGATCGAAGCCTTCGTCGCCATCACCATCGTCTTCGCCCTCTCCCTCTTCGCGGCGATCTATTTCACCCGGGTCCTGAAAATTTTTCTCGGCGTCTCCATCGGCGAAGGGGTGGGGATTTTGACGATCTTCTACTCATCCTTCCTGATCCTCCTGCCGACCAGCGTCACTCACGGCGCGTTATTCACCTTCGGCTGCAGAATCTTCTCCCTCTTCGGCGAGGAAGCCGGCGGGCCGATCCCGCCCCGGATCGGCATTGAAGACGCGGAGGCCGGGAATGCCCCCGGCGCCGACCCGGAAGTTTCCTGCCGCGGCGCGTCTTCGGTGGGCAGAGTTTATGTTTTCGAAACAATCGGAACGCTGGTGGGGGGGATCGTCTGGACCTACCTCCTGATCCCCTACCTGCACTCGTTTGAAATGGCCGCCTGGATCGCGGTATTGAATTTCCTGGTCGGCGCCGCCCTCCTGCTTCCCCGCTGGAGAAGGGGCGGATATCAAAAGGGGCTGGCGACAATCTGCTGCCTGCTTCTGGTCGCGGGAATCTCTTTTATCTCCGCCGGAGGGGCCGGATGGATTCACCGCCGCTCGATCGACGCCCAGTGGAGAGCCCAGAACGTGGTCCACTACCAGAACTCCGTCTACGGCAATATCTCCGTGATCGAGAGCGCGGGCCAGTACACCTTCTTCTTCGACGGCATCCCCCATATCGCCACCCCCATCCCCGACATAGTATTCGTCGAAGAATTCGCTCATCTTCCCCTTCTCTCGCATCCGGACCCCGAATCGGTGCTGATCCTGAGCGGCGGCGCCGGCGGAATAATCTACGAGATCCTGAAGCATCCTTCGGTAAAAACGGTCGATTACGCCGAACTCGACCCCCTGGTCCTCGAGCTTCTCCGCAAATTTCCCACGCCCCTGACCGAGGACGAATTGGACGACGAGCGGGTAGGGGTCAGGCATCTCGACGGGAGGCTATTTCTCAAGACGGCCGGGGACGTTTACGACCTGATTTTCGTCGGGCTTCCCGAGCCGGCCGACCTCCAGACCAACCGGTTCTTCACCGAGGAGTTTTTCGCCCTGGCCGGGAAGAGGCTGGCCCCGGAAGGCATCCTGGTTATCGCCCTGCCCGGCTCCCTTACCTACCTGAGCGACGAGTTGAGGGACCTCAACAGCTGCGTCTTCAACACGCTCAAAAGCGCGTTTCCCCACGTCCGGGTATTTCCGGGCGACGGCGCCAACATCTTTCTGGCTTCGGATTCCGGGGAGATCTCCCGGCTCGACCAAGACCTTCTGGTCCGGCGGGTGGGCGAACGGAACCTCCAGGCGGACCTTATCGTTCCCCGGCATATCGAGTATAAGCTTCATCCGCGCTGGGTCGAGTGGTTCCTGGAGTTTATGGAGGGGGGCAGCCGGGAGATCAACCGCGACTTCAGGCCGATGGGGATGTTCTACAGCGTGGCCCGCTGGAACGCGATCTTTAACCCCCGGATCGGCCGTCTCTTCCGCGGACTGGAAAGGTTGAACCTGTGGATGTTTGTCGCGCTCTTCGCCGTTTTCGCCGGTCTGACCCTGCTCCGGCGGGCCCGACCCGGAAGAAGTCGGCCCGGGGGTATTACCCTGTGCGTCGGCACCACCGGCTTCGCCGGGATGATCTTCGACCTGGCCCTGATCTTCACCTTCCAGGCAATCTATGGTTATGTTTTTCACTGGCTCGGGCTGCTGGTGTCGTTTTTTATGGCCGGGGCGGCGGCGGGGGCGATGAAGATGACCTCCCTGCTGCCGCGAATAAAGAACGATCGTAAATTTTTCATCGGCACCGAGACGGTGATAATCGGTTTCTCTCTCCTGCTGCCCTTCATCTTCCTGGCCCTGCAGCCCCATCTCGACCGCCCGGCGGTCCTGGCTTGGGTGAGGGTGCTCTTTCTCTTCCTTTCGCTTGCCAGCGGCCTGGTCATCGGCGCGCAGTTTCCCCTGGCCAATAAGATCCGGCTCCGGGAGGGCGGGAGCTTAAGCGGGACCGCGGGTCTTCTTTACGGCACCGATCTCCTGGGCGGCTGGCTGGGCGGAATCGCCGGCGGGGTGGTTCTCCTGCCGGTGCTGGGGCTGCTGGGAAGCTGCCTGGTGGTCGCCCTGTTCAAGTTGAGCAGTTTCGTTTTCATAACCTCTCAATCCCGAAAAAGCGCGTAGCCACGCGGATATTCTGGACTTTGCCCCGTTGTTTTACCCCGTCATTGCGAGACCCCCGACCGAAGGGAGGGGGCGAAGCAATCTCGACCGGATCAAAACAGGCTCCGAAATTTGATCCCGCCCCCGCGGTTTGATCGGAAGATCAAAATAAGATATATTAATCAAACAGACTTTACGTATTGAAGAGACCCATCAATGTGATGCCTAAACCCTCTCTCAAAACAGCGGCGGGACTTATCCTGGCGGCCGGGCTGGTCTATGCCAACTTCCTCGCCTGGCGCAGTCCGGGCGATTCGGAAGTGACCAATTCCCCGGCAGGGGCGGCGGAGAATAACGCGGCCATCGACCCCGACTTCGAGCCGGCCTACCTGAAACTCCACCGGACGGGCGAGCTGCGCGAACGGGCGGAAAGACTATGGCAGATGATGGAGTCCTGCCGGCTCTGCCCGAGGAGATGCGGCGCCAACCGCCTGGCCGGCGAGACCGGCTTCTGCGGGGCGCCGGGAACTAGACTTGTCGTCTCCGGCGCTCACGCCCACTTCGGCGAGGAAAGACCGCTGGTGGGAAGGGGCGGTTCGGGGACGATCTTTTTCAGCCACTGCAGCCTAAGATGCGTATTCTGCCAGAACTGGCAGATAAGCCATCGGGGCCGGGGCGGGCAGACCAGCGTTGAGGATCTGGCCGGGCTGATGCTGCGGCTGCAGGAAAGGGGCGCCCACAACGTAAACCTGGTCACCCCCACCCATTACACCGCCCATATCCTCAAGGCGCTGGATATCGCCGCCGGCCGGGGCTTGCGGCTGCCCTTGGTTTACAACACCTCGGGCTGGGAATGCCTGGAGGTGCTCGAAATCCTCGATGGTGTGGTGGATATCTACCTGCCCGACTTCAAATACTGGGACGGCGAGATGGCGGCGAGATTCTCGGCGGGGGCGGAGAGCTATCCCGAGGAGACGAAAAAGGCGATCCTGGAGATGCACCGGCAGGTGGGAACGGCCATTCCGGCGTCGGACGGCATTGTTTACCGGGGGCTGATGATCCGGGTTCTGGTGATGCCCGACCGGGTCAGCGGCTCGGAAGAAGTCATCGAATGGATAGCCGATAATCTGCCCAAAGATACGTATGTCAACATAATGGCCCAATACCGCCCCGAGTTTAGAGCGTATGATCATCCGCAAATATCGCGCCGGATAACCGCGGACGAGTATGACAGTGTCGTAAGCCGGGCCAATGAGTTGGGGCTTACCAATCTTGACGTCCGGGGATACCGCTGGTTGCGCCGGTAAATCCGCTATTTAACCGGGATCAGGAGCTGATCTCTTTCCCCCCGTCCGTCGATTCGTGGGCCAAAAGCCGTTTTGCATATATGCACGGACTGACCCTCTCTTTGGTCAGGGGAGATCGATCAGGACAAGTTCGGAACTCTCCCGGGCTTTCAGCGCCAGCGAACCCTTAATCTCGAGGCGAGCCTGGTCGCCGGCCCCGAGCGTCTCGCCTCCAACCTCCGCCTTTCCTTCCGTCAGGTAAACAAAGACCCGGCGTCCGGCGTCCGTCTCGTGAACCGTCTCCCGGCCCGGCTCCAGCGAGCAGCGATAGATCGCGGCGTCGGCGTGGAAGCTTACGGCGTCCTTGTCCCCCCGGCCGGAGGCCACGGGAAAGAGCCGGCCGCGCCATTGCCCGGGATCGAAACCCTTCTGTTCATACGACGGTTTCAGCCCCTTCCGGCTCGGGATGATCCAGATCTGATACAGGTGCACGGGCTCCCCGCCCAGGTTGAACTCGGAGTGCTCTATCCCCGTCCCGGCGGTGATGCGCTGCACCTGCCCGGCCTTGATCGCGGCCCGATGGCCCATACTGTCCTCGTGGGTCAGCTCTCCCTCGAGTATGACGGTTATGATCTCCATCTCCTCGTGGTGGTGCATCGGAAAGCCTTCCCCCGGCGAGACGACATCGTCGTTGAAGACCCGCAACGGCCCGAACCGGACGTTCTCCGGATCGTGGTATTCCGAAAATGAGAAGAGCCAGTAGGTCTTCAGCCAACCGAAGTCCGAGAAGTGCCGCTCGTCCGCCCTGATTATCCTGTTCATCTCTTCACCCCTCCTTCGCCGCCAGGCGATTAGGAGTCTTTATGGAACAGTTTATTGAGATCCATCAACCGTCAGGGTATCTACTGAAAATGCTTTATTGCAGATACCAACCTCAGGCCATCTTAATCGGTTACTTAACAACCTAACTCCGTCCCCTAGTATTTCCAGGTTACAACCTCCGTTAGAGTCTGCTGTCCGCGGTTTCAATCCACGCCCCCGCGCGGGGGGCGACGATCATTTTGGGGTCCCACTTGTCGCCGTGTAGAAGTTTCAATCCACGCCCCCGCGCGGGGGGCGACGTCAACTACAGCTACGCTCCGGTATCGGGGATGTTTCAATCCACGCCCCCGCGCGGGGGGCGACATCACCGGGGATCAGCTTTTTCAGGAGCTAAAGTGTTTCAATCCACGCCCCCGCGCGGGGGGCGACGGTTCGAGTTCCAGGACGGTCTCGGACCCGTATTTGTTTCAATCCACGCCCCCGCGCGGGGGGCGACGCCAACAACGCTTTCGAGCTCGCCCGGGGAGAAATAGTTTCAATCCACGCCCCCGCGCGGGGGGCGACGCCCACGAACTGCTCGATGGAGATGTCGATTTCGGTTTCAATCCACGCCCCCGCGCGGGGGGCGACCGCTCGGGGATAACCGAGCAGGCGCCGTCGTGCTGTTTCAATCCACGCCCCCGCGCGGGGGGCGACGGACGCTCGGCGTTCCGATCCGATAACGCTTTGCTGTTTCAATCCACGCCCCCGCGCGGGGGGCGACTTCAACATCGATCCGGTCGCCGCGCTCTTGCCGGTTTCAATCCACGCCCCCGCGCGGGGGGCGACCACGCGGGCGGGTCGATTCTGGTGATCTTCACCAGTTTCAATCCACGCCCCCGCGCGGGGGGCGACAAGATCCAGCCCGCGCTTGACGCCAGTGGCAGGAGTTTCAATCCACGCCCCCGCGCGGGGGGCGACGGCTTGGCCCTGGGCTCCGGAGTCCCCTTGCGCCGGTTTCAATCCACGCCCCCGCGCGGGGGGCGACGGAGTATTTCGGGCCGGAGGACTTCATTATTTTAGTTTCAATCCACGCCCCCGCGCGGGGGGCGACCTATCCCCGTGGCGTGCTCCTCATCGATAACGTGTTTCAATCCACGCCCCCGCGCGGGGGGCGACCTCGCCGAAGATCACGGCATCCCCGCTTCCGGCTGGTTTCAATCCACGCCCCCGCGCGGGGGGCGACCGACGGCAAAGCCCGATGTCCCGATAGCCCCAATGTTTCAATCCACGCCCCCGCGC
>PUNC01000076.1 GCA_003551625.1 PVC group bacterium
AAATTCCCGGGTCAAAACCTGGGTGGCTTCCTCGTCGAACCTGAGCGACGGCAAGGCAACACCATAATCCCCCGCAGTGGTATAAACGGAGTCGTTGGTAAAACCTTCAAACTCCCAGCCGGCCGGACGCATATCAAGATGAAAATCGTCAAAACCTTCCGGAAAACCTTCAGCGTATATCTGAGCAAACGCCGGCGAGAAGGGCACAAGAAGAAAGAGGACCAGCGAAAGAACGATTGGAAATAAGAAAAACCACCCGGAGAGAGCGGCAAGAGAATAAAAGGAAGGCTTGCGCAAGCCGCGACAGCGACAGTTACTAAACAAGAGAGGAACGGCCCGGCTTACAAATCCGCGCCATCTATATACACCGACCCCGCACATTCAATTAGACACCTTATGCCCACCGTAAATGCCAACCAATTAGCAGCAGCCGAAATCCCCCATAGATCCGGCTTTTTCACGACCACCCAAGATAAGCGTTCCATAGTGGGTTATGGCGAATACGGTGTCAAGAAAAAAAGAAAATAATTTTGCTCGAGCAAAGAACGAATCTGAGCAGGAAACAAGTTCGGGGTTTGCCGGAGGATATTCCAGGGAGATTACCCTACAAACCCAGGGAAACGGCAAGCATTATGGTCCTTTCCGGGTCCGGGACTCCCACCAGAACGGCCTGCTCTTTAGTAAGGGTTACTTCGGTATTCAGCAGCAGACGACCCCGACTCTTAATGGTTAGGACCAGCAGGACCGCGTCTCCTTCCGCGCCGACGTTCCGAACATTGATTTCAAGAGGCCGAGGGGACGCAAAACTCGCTTTTCGGGACTCCCGGTCGGCGACGATCATCGCCGCCGAATCAAGCAGGCGGAAATTGTGGAGACTGAAGGGCGTCCGCTGGATTCTTTCCTGGACATAGAGCAGGGCGGGCTCGGTCCGGGGAGCGTCGCGGTCGACCTCCAGAAGATCGATTAAGATCTCCCCCCCCCCCTGCCCCGCCCGTGCCGGGAAGGCCAAACAGACAATGATCGCCGCCAGTCCCAGTAATCTCGCCTTCATATACTTTCCTCCGTAAGCCAGATTAAGACCACCTTGCCGTCCTGATAGATCAAAACCGAGTGTTCGGGGGATTCGATGCGGGCAATTGAGGAGTAGATCTCGGCCGGACGCCGGATGATCGGCGACAGGATGACCAGAAAAACAGCGGCGGCGACCGCCAGGCCGGCTCCGACCCAGACTTTTCTTCGTCTCCAGAGCCGAATCCGATTCCGGCGCCGGAAACTAAAGGGCGCTTTCCCCTCCCGGACAAGTTCGGAACGGACAAGCGGCCAGATGCTCCCGGATCGAAGTTCCCGGGCCGTCTCCCGCCCCTCCCCGCGAATGGTCCGGACGGTTGCGCGGAGAGCTTCGAGCTCATTCCGGCAGACGCGGCAGGAGCGCAGATGTTCCTCCACCCGCCGTCGGTTTTTCCCGGAGATTTCCCCATCGATGTAAGGAGACAGGAGCTTCTCACAATTTCGACAATTGATCTTCATTGCGCTAAGAATTCCGCGATATTTTGGCAGGGCTAAAGCCCCGCGCTACGAAAAATGTTCTGATCGAATTTGGCCGGACTATAACCCCGCGCCGCGATGAGCGGTGATTATCTCCTTGAGTTGTTTGCGGGCGTAGAAGAGACGCGACATCACCGTCCCTACCGAACATTTCATCGTCTCGGAGATCTGACGGTAATTCAGCCCCTCCCACTCGCGCAGGATAAGGATCGTTCGATGTCGCGGATTCAACCTGTCCATCGCCATCCGGACCAGGCTCCGATCTTCCTCCCGGATCAGGGGCGCGGACGGTTCCTCCCTTTTCAGGCAGGCCGCCGGCGACACCGCGGAATCGCGGGCTTCGTCGTATTCGACCCAGGAACGGACTTTTTCTCGCCGACGGTAGTCCAGCGCCCGGTTGAGGGCGATCCGGTAAATCCAGGTAAAGAGGCTCGACTTCCCCCGGAACCGACTCAGGGAACGAAAGGCCTTGATAAAGGCCTCCTGGCTGAGATCGTCGGCGGTCTGCCGGTCCCTTACCACCCCGTAGATCAATAGCCTGATCCTGGTCTCGTAGGCCCGAACCACCCGGCCGAAAGCTTCGATATCCCCGGAGAGAGATCGCTTTACCAGATCCCGCTCTTCTTCCCTGGAAATTGCGGTCTCCGTCTCCACCATCATTGACGCTTTTCGAACCGGTTTTATTCGCCGGTGGCGGGCGCAAAAATCTCGAGCGCTCGAGGACGCACGCGAACCTCTACCGGGGTGAATCCGACAAAATCGCCGTCCACGTGAATCGGAAGACCGGCGGTAGCTATCTTCACCCCGGTCACTCTCCGAATCGTGACATCGGGATAACCCTGATGTCTCCCGGCCAGAACGCCCAGAAAATACCGGACGTAATCAAGCCTTCCCCCTTTTTCGAACAGGCAGAGATCGAGAACCCCGTCATCAATCCGCGCCCCGGGAACAAGCTCGTGGGAGCCGCCGTAGAAGTGGCCGTTGGCGACAACGGCTGCGCAACCGGAGAGTGTCTCCGCCCCATCGATCTCGACCGGGAAAGAATCGACTCGGAATCTCAGAATCGTCCGGAGCCCGGCCAGGTGATAGGCGTAGCCCCGGAGGATCTTCTTCAAATGGCGAAGGTTGTTTTCGGCTTCGCGGACCGCGGCGGCGTCGAAACCGATGCCGATCATAACTGCGAAGTATCGCTGGTTTGCTCTCCCCAGATCGATCCGACGGGTTTTTCCGGCGACGATCAATCCCATCGCTTCTTCAAAGTCCGCCGGGATCCCGATCTCGCGGGCGAGAACGTTCCGGCAGCCGGCGGGAAGAATTCCCAGCCTCGCTTTCGAGCCCGCCATCCCGTTGACGACCTCGTTGAGGGTCCCGTCACCCCCCGCGACGAGTATCACCTCCGTCCCCTCCTCCACCGCTCGGCGAGCCAGGGCTTCCGCCTCCATCGGCGCCGACGTGAAAGCGAGATCGGCGTAGCCGGCTTCGCGCAGAAGAGTTGTCAGCGCGTCCACCCGCCGGCCGATGTTGAAGCGGCCCGATTCGGGATTGATTATTACGAGAGTTTTAATGGGATTAAGAAGGTTCCAGGTTCAAGGTTCAGAGGTTTCGTAGGGTTGCCCCGCCCTATCCCCCTAATTGAGTTAGTTAGGTTCCAGGTTCAAGGTTCAGAGGATTTGAAGGGTTGCGTGAGATCAGAGCTCGAGAGACTGCCGCCATTCTTCCTCCAGTTCTGGAAGCGGCCTTAAAAATTCGTCTTCCAGCGCGACCGGCCAGCCCTCTCCCTCCCGGATCCGTTCCAGAGCCCGCTTCATCCCCTCCCAGCCATAACGGAAGAGGAGAAAGTCGGTCAGCGAGTAGGCCTGAAGATAGGCCAACCGCCGCCGCAACGGAGAAACCCGGCCTCCGATATTCCGGTCTAGTTCACCCCAGGAGATAAGCTCGTCGGCCCGGGCGGCCGCCAGAAGGGGCCCGATATCAAGCGGAGCCACCTTCTCCTCCTGAATCTGGGCCAGACCCTCGTGGAGCCAGAGAGGGACATTGTTTCCGTAAAGATCGTGGACCAGCGCGTGAGTGTACTCGTGCCAGAGAATCCGTCGCAGCTCCCCCGGGTCGATGCCCCCGGCGTCGAGAGGCAGCCGGATCTTCCCGTCATAGATACCACCGGTTCCCTCCGGAGTGGTTCGGAGACGCTCGAACTCCCGGCGGGGGTAAAGAATCACCACAATCGTCCGGGAAGGATAATGATGGAAGTCCCGGCCGACCTCCGAAGCGGCTTCGAGCAGGAAATCCCTGATCCGGTCGAGCCCGGCGACGGATTCCTCCTCCGGGGGAGTCAGGATTTGAAAGTTGGCCAGGCCGGACCGCTCCAGCCGCTCTTCAACTTCTTTCTCCCGGCGGACCTCCTCCAGCCGGCCGGCCAGGTTTTCCTGGCCGGGAGCGAGCTCCAGCGAATGTTCCCAGTAAGCTACGGCCCGGTCGAGCCGCTGCTGGAGATACATCAATTCTCCCAGCGCCCGATAGACTTCCGGACGTTCCGGGGCCAGCCGCTCGGCGCGCCGCAGCGCCTCCCCGGCTTCCGGGAAGCGTCCCTCCCGGATGAGCCGGACCCCCCATCTCAGGTAGACCCGGCCCTTCAGCTCTTCCAAGTCCCCTCCCCCCCCCTCCCGCTCCGCGCGATCAAGGTAAGAAAGCGCGGAAGGGTAATCACCCCGTTCCAGCGATTCCCGGAAAAGTTCCATCCAGCCAAAAGACCGCGAAGGAAGCGCGAGAAGAAGCGCCACCGTGGCCAGGGCCGCAGCCGTTCGACAACGGGGGGAAAGCTTATCCCGAGCGAAAACGTTGTATCTTCTTTTCCTCACCGATCACCACAAGAATGTCCGAATCGTTCAATGTTTCAGTAGCCGACGGCGCTATTATAAACTTGTGGCCTAGAGGCTTCCCCTCTCCGCCAGCGTCGCCGTTAGGGCGTTTGATCGCCACGATATCCACTCCCCAGCGGGAACGGACATTGGCCTCGATCAGCGTCTTTCCCTTTATCCGTTCCGGGACCGCCATCTCCACCATATTGTAGCCGGGCGAGACCTCGATAAAATCGGTTATGGTGGGCGAGGCCAGGGAATTGGCCACACGGACCGCCATATCCCGTTCCGGGAAGACGATCCGGTCGGCGCCGACGCGCTCCAGGATCTTGCTGTGCTCGATCGACCCCGCCTTGGCCACGACCGTCCCGACGCCGATCTCTTTGAGCCGCATCGTGACCAGGATGCTGGCCTCGATGTCGGTACCGATGGCCACGATCGCCACGTCCATATCCTTGAGATTGAGGCTTTCCAGGGCCTTCTCGTCGCGAATATCAAGCTCTACCGCCTGAGTCACGTACTCGCTCATCTGCTGAACCAGGGCGGGGTTTTCGTCGATCAGCAAAACCTGATAGCCCTTTTTGGCCAGCGTGATCGCTACCGAACGGCCGAAGCGGCCGGCGCCCACTACCACAAACTGTCTCATTGGAAAGCTCCTTGGAAGATAAGAAGGTTTCTACTGCGAATGTCCAATATCTAATTACCAATGTCCAATTTCGAAGTCCCTCTACCTCTCCCCCTTTTATTATTCAGGCCAAGGGATACTGCGAATATCCAACGTCAAAGTTTTTATCTCGGCTTTATCGAGACAATAGTTCTATTTTTCGGCTGATTGCTTTTTGCGGTATTAATACTTTTAACAAATATGGAGATCAGTTGATCACATTCCGCAATGGCAACCTCAAGTTTTGATAGTGGATTTATCAATTTTGCTCTGACGATTATCTTCAACCAGACTTTCGTTTCGCGCAACTCCTTCAAACATACTTTCATTTTATGAATAAAGTCTGATCGCGATTCGGCCCCTTGCGCCTCACCGTAGTTGGGCGCCGGTGAAGTACCGCTCCTGACTAACTGCCCGGCAATATGACACCCCAACACTGTCTTCGGCAGTAGTTCCGATATGCGAATTATCCGAACGGCAAAATCTATCAGCCTGTCTTCAAGGTCGTATTTGTTTGATCTTGTCAGTTTCATTCCCATTCATTTATCATAAGAACGTAACGGATCAGTAAACTTCCAAATTGGACATTCGATATTCGTTATTCTGCGGTTCGCAGTTCATCAGCCCACAATCACTCCTTCCTCGGGATGGCGGATCGAGGGAGGAAGACCTTTTCTTCCCATCAGCAGGGCAATCGTCAGCGGCCCCATCCGGCCGATATACATAGTAACGGTGATCACCACCCGGCCGATGTTGGAGAGCATAGGCGTGAGCCCGGTGGAAAGCCCGACCGTTCCGAAGGCGGAGACCGTCTCGAAGATAATGTCCCCCATCGCCGCCTGGTCGCCGGGCGCCGCGGCGTAATCAAACTCGCTCATAAACAGGACCGTCGCCGAGAGGAAGACCACGCCGATGGCGATCAAAGTGATGGCGAGCGACTTGACCACGATCGCTTCCGGGATCACGCGGTTGAATACCGTCGGGCGTCTCCGTCCCCGCAGCAGGGAAATCACCGAGACCACCATCACCGCAAAAGTGACGGTTTTTATCCCCCCGCCGGTGCCGCCCGGAGAAGCGCCGATGAACATCATAAAAACCGTGACCCAGAGAGTGAGCGGCGACAACCTCTCCGTAGGCAGCGAGTTGAAACCGGCCGTGCGGGGGGTTAAGGACTGGAAGACGGCCCGCGATAATTTTTCGCTCCAGGAAGGATACTCGGCCAGAGTGTTGCCCCACTCCCCCACCAGAAGAAAGAATAGCATAATCAGAAAAAGGGCCAGACTGACGATCAGGGCCAGCTTGACGTGAACGCGGATTCTTCCCCGTCGGCAGAGATCGCGGCACCAGAAACGGTAACGGAGAAGATTAAACCAAACCACAAAACCAAGCCCCCCCGCTAACAGCAGGCCTCCCATCGTCAGGCTGATCACCCAATCGTGGCCGAAGCGCATAATACTGTCGGGATAGAGGGAGAAGCCCGCGTTGCAGAAGGCCGAAACCGAATGGAAGACGCCCGAGACGGCCGCGGCCCGCCAGCCGTAGTCGTAAACGAAGCGCAGCCGCGCGGCGATGATCGACGCCCCGGCGGCTTCAAACAGCAGCGTAAGGATGACGATCGATTTGACCAGCCCGACAAAACTCTTCACGTGGGTTTCGCCAAGCGTGTCCTGGAGTATCAGACGCCCGCGCAGGCTCATCTTCCGGCCGACCATAATGAGCAGAAACGTCGACATCGTCATTATGCCCAGACCGCCCAGCTGGAACAGGGAGAGAATGACGCCCCGGCCGAAAGCGGTGAAGTAGGTTCCGGTATCGACCACGATCAGGCCGGTGACGCAGACCGCGGAGGTGGCGGTGAAGAGGGCGTCCACCAGGGTCATTCCCCCCGGACGGACGGTAGAGGCGGGCAGGCTCAGCAGCGCGGTCCCGATAACGATCAGGAAAAAAAAAGAGAGCAGGATATATCGGGGACCGGACTTAAAATCGGAACTGAAGGCTCTCATTATCAGTCGGGCGTTGCCGTTCTGGTTCTTATCTCTCCCGCCGGGGCGGGCGGCAATTCACAAAATTATACCATAATCGGCCCGGGCGGGTTAGAAGGCAATAGGCCTGCAGCATAAAGATTGACCGGGGATCGGAATATATGATAGAAGACGGGCAAAGCCAACCAAGGAGGAGGTATGGATCCGATCAAACTCAGCCTGGGAAAATTGAAAACCTTCCTGCAATGTCCTCTCAAGTATAAACTCGCCCATATCGACAAGGTCCCGACCTCCCGGTCCACCGGACCCGGGCTCAGCTTCTACAAGGCCCTGACCACCGCCCTACAATATTTTCACAAGGAAGGCACGGCGCCCATCCCCTCACTGGAATTCCTCCTCCAACTACTCGACCGGAACTGGGACACCAGGGGTTTCGAGGACCCCGGCGAAGAAAAGCAATACAAGAGTCAGGCCGTTGAAATCCTGAAAAACTTTTACGAGTCGTTCGCGAAGGAAAGACCTCAAGTCAAGTTCGCCGCCGGCACCATGGTCAGCTTTAAGACCAAGCGCTGCCTGATTTCCAGCCGGGTGGACCGAATCGACCAGCTCCCCGACGGAACCTATGAGCTGATCAACTACAAAACCAGCAAATCGGCAATGGAGCCGTCGGAGATGGCCCGGGATCTCCAGGCTGTAGTTCTCTACCAGGGAGCCAACGCGCACAAGCGGTTCGAAGGGAAGGTTTCCAAGGTAAGCTTTTTTTACCTTCGCCAGAACCGCAAGGTCAGCGTCACTCCCTCCAAGGAGGATATCAAGGCGGTGACGAAGAAGCTCGACGAAACCGCCCTCGATATCTCCCACCTGGCCAGGAGCAAGGGCTCCCTCAACAAAGCCGCGCGGAGGCTGCTGGAAAAAACCTCCTCCATTCTCCCGATCCGACGCCCCGCGCCTATGAGGGTGGACCATCCCGAGGATCTGGCGGAGATGGGTCCGCTTTGCTCCACCTGCGAGTTCCTCCCGATCTGTCCGGCCTGGCCGGTAAAACCTCGGGACCTGGTCGACGAATCGCCGGAGGTATTCAAGCAGCGGCTGCGCTTGAGCTACTCCAAGTTAAGTTCTTACAAGCGCTGCCCCCGGGCCTGGAAGAAGCTTT
Organism: PVC group bacterium; assembly: GCA_003551625.1. Taxonomy (GTDB): domain Bacteria; phylum Auribacterota; class Erginobacteria; order Erginobacterales; family PUNC01; genus PUNC01. The sequence goes on from PUNC01000076.1 coordinate 8,200, forward strand.
ATATCGACGGCGCCGGTATGCAGCCCCGGCCGTTCTTCTCCTTCGGGACCGCTGTTCACGAAGCGATGGAGACCTTCTACGATCCTCAGGGGAAACGGGACCCCTCCTTGAAATACCTGTTGAAGTGCTGGGACCTGGCGTTTGAAAAGTACCAGGAGGGGTACCGAGACGTCGAGGAAAGGCAGCGATACTACGACCGGGGACGGGAGTTGATCGAGCGTTATCACCAGGATTTCGCCGCGGACAGGAAATACGCTCCCGCCTTCGCGATCGAAAAGTATTTCGAGATCCCGCTGGGAAAGAACGCGGTGATGACCGGATATATCGACCGGATCGACCGGATCGAAGACAATCTCTACGAGATCCTCGATTACAAGACCGAGCCTTCCCGGCGTACCCAGGAGCAGATCGATAAAGACGATCAGCTCACCATCTACTACTGGGCCGCTCAGACCTTTATGCGGCTTCCGATCAAGCAGCTATCTCTGCTGATGATGTATTTCGGGGAGAAGATGGTCACCACCAGGAAAGAGGAGGATATCCCGGAAGTCGTCGCCCAGATCGATGCCGTGGCCGCCGAGATCAAGGAGAATGTCCGCCGGCACCAGGAGGAACACGATATCACCGAAGCCGAGTGCCCCCTCTTCCCGCCAAGGAAGAACCGGTACTGCAAAGGATGCGACCACCTGGAGACCTGCTCGCTGAAACCCGACATCCTCGGCGACAAAGATATCGGAACTATGGAGTACGAGGCCGAGACGGACGCCGCGGCCGCGGAATATGAATAACCCTTGATCCGCCGGAATAAATTTACCAGCCGCGAATTTCGCGAAGGTAACGGCGAACCAGATGCGCCTGGCGGCTCTGGGGGTTAAGTTCCAGGTATTTCCGCAGGTGATAGGCCGCCCGCGGCGACCGCCGGTCCTGCTGGTAAATGGCGATCCCCAGGTTGAGGTGAGTCGAAATGTGATCGGGGTCGACCCGAAGAAGCCGTTCGTACTCCCGGCGGGCGCGGCTGTTCTGATTGTCGGCCTGGTAGGTTCGAGCGAGATTGAAGCGAGCAGGCAGGTAGAAGGGGTCGCGAAGGAGAGCCTCCCGGTAAAGCTCGATCGCCCGCCTAAAATCTCCCCGCTCATATTCCCGGTGGGCGGCGGAACTCAAAGCCTCGGTATCCTCTCCGGGCCGGTAATAGAAGTCAAGATCGGGACTGATCTCAAGGGCGCGGCGGAAATATTCGCCGGCAGCCGCTTCCCTGCCTCTCTCACGCTCGATCACCCCCAGATTGTAGACCCAGCGAGCCTGCCGGGGTTCGGACTCGGATAGCCGGCGGAATTCGTCCGCGGCCGCGTCCAGGTCCCCCTTCTGGTAAAAGGTGTTCGCCAGCGCGATCCGGGCGGCGGTCAAGCCGGGATCCCGGGCGAGCGAGGCTTCAAAATAGCTAATCGCTGCTTCCCAATCCTCCCTACGGGCGGCGATCTCTCCCAGGCAGAACAGGGAAGCCGCTTCCTCCGCGCCCAGTTCCAGGGCGTTCCGGAAGCGGACTGACGCCGCTTCCAAATCCCCGGCCTCAAGGCTGATCAAACCCAGAAGATACTCGGCGGAGCCGAGCCGCCGGTCCAATTCCAGCGACCGCAAGAGGACGGCCCTCGCTTCCTCCCGGCGGCCGAGATGATATTTGATCATTCCGCGGCGATAGTGGAGGGCGGCCTCCTCGGGCGCCAGTTCCAGGGCCGCCCGGTATCTCATCAAAGCCTCGTCCAAGCGCCCATCGGCCTCGGCGATTCTTCCCAGGAGATAGCGGGCGTTGAAGAGATATTCGTGGGGCGGCATTACCGGGGAAAGCAGTTCCTCCGCCCGTCTCAGCCGCGACTCCGCCGCCTCGACGTCAGCGCGCGCGAAGTGGATGTAACCGATCTCGTAATGAAGCCGGCCGTCCTCTTCCTGCTCGGCCGACGCTTCGCGCAGATGGTCAAGGGCGACGTCCAGTTCCCCTTCATAGAAAAGCCTTCTTCCCTCCCGGAGCGGGGCCAGCCAGGTATGGTCCCGCTCCCATCTCTCCAGATAACGCCAGGAGACATCGGGATACCTTCGCATCCACGGGGTGCGGCCGAAGGAGCCGGAGGCGGCCGAAAAGAGCACCGCAGACAGCAACACCGGGATATACTTTTTCATAGGTTCAATTCCTCAGCCGGGAAAAGGATTTTAACCAGGGCGGCGGTTCTCCGGCCCAGCCGCCGGCACTGGGCTTTCGCCCTCTCGTCGGGGGCTTCCAGGGCCACCGCGCCGTAATGGTCGCCTTGGTGGTCCCCCTGAACGATCATACCGTGAATCAGGAAAGCCTGCAGGATACCGAGAACCGTGCTCTCGTTTCCTCCTCCCAGGTTGGCCGAGGAGGTAAAAGCCGCCCCCACTTTGCCGTCCAGCCGGCCGTGGTACCGGACGCTGCGGTCGAGCAAGGACTTGATCTCCGCCGCCGGACCGCCGTAGTAGGTCGGGGAACCGATGATGATCCCCTGGGCGTCCAGGAGTTCCGAGACCTTGACCGCTTCCGCCGCCTCCACCCGGGCTTGCCCTCCTTCCTCTTCCACTCCCTCGGCCACGGCCCGGGCCATCTTCTCCACGTTGCCGGTTCGGGAATAATAGATTATCAAGATCTTGTTCATTTTGCGGCCTCCGTTCGCCTTAGTTTCCTTTTCTCCCGGATCCCCCCGGAAACAGCGCTTCGATGATTGAATTCTACCTCCATCGCCCGCGGAGGGCAAGCGGGGACGGGGACTTCGCAGGCGCGCATTTTTCCTTGCCGGATCCGATCCTCATGTTCAAGCTCCTTATCCGGAATTTCGAGCTTCGTCATCCGGCCCGGTTTTACCGTCTGACTTCCCAACGAGCGCCGCAGTCCGGGCAAGCGCCCGAACTCCCTTCGGCCAGCTCCACTTCAAATCCGTGCTGGCATCTCCAGCAGCGCAGGGTGACCGCACCGGTGGGAGGAACCCGAAGGGTCGCCCGCGACGCGGGCGGGGGTTCGGAATCATCGCGAATCGTCACCATCTCCCGGAGGGAGTCAAAGGTCTTCGGTCCGATCCCGTAAATCTCCTGGAGCTGGTCGATTCGGGTGAAGCCGCGCCGTTGATCGCGGTACTCGATTATCCGCTGCGCGCGCACCGGGCCGATCCCCGGAAGTGTCTGAAGTTCGGCGGAAGTCGCAGTATTGATATTCACCAACCCCGGCGTCGCCGCCGGTCGAAAGGGATGGGGTCGCAGAGGCGGAGCGGCGGGCGCGCGGTCGGGTTCCAGGGTTATCCGGTCCCGTATCGATTCAAACCGTTTCGGCCCCACCCCGAAAACGTTCATCAGGTCTTCCAGACGATCAAACCCCCCCTGGCTTTCGCGGTATTCAATGATTCTTCCCGCCAGGACCGGCCCAATCCCCGGCAGAGATTGGAGCTGGTCGGAGGTGGCGGTGTTGAGATCGATCTTCTCTTCTTCCCCGGCGATGGAAAGCGAAAGAAGAAGGCAGGATATCAAAGCGGCAAGGACAACTACCCGGCCAGCGCCGTTCACTATTCGATCCTCACGGAATAGTTGCCGGAGGTCGATTCGTGCCCCCCGGCCACTGGTTAATCGCCGGGATAAGTCGTTCTTCGACCCGGAGTGGAGAGACCGTCGGCGGCGGGGTCGAAGTCGGGGTCGATCCGGCGGGATTTCTCCAACGCCTCCCGGCTGAGATCGAATCTCCCCTGCAGAAAATAGATCGTCCCCAGCCGGTAATGCACCTGGGGAAGATCGGGGTCGAGTTCAATAGCGGAGTTCAGTTGCCTGACGGATTCTTCGAAGAGATCGGAATGGCCGTAAACGATGGCCAGTTCGTAGAATACTTCGCCCAGCTCGATGCGGGGAAGCGGGTCTGAGGGGTCACTCTCGATCGCGCGGCGGTAGGAGACGATCCGGTCGTACGAAGAACGAGGGGCTTTTCTAGCCTGTTCCAGCCAGTGGCGGGATTCCCGGATGGAATCTTCTTGTTGGGAGTGGATCGTCGCGCTTAAGGCGAACAGGGAAAATACAAATCGCGCTGTAAACCAGGGGACGGGCATAGTTTGAAGATCACCCCCGGCCCGAAATTATTCGGGATTATCTTCCGGCGGCAACGGTCTGGTGAATGTTGCGGCTCAGGTATCCCCCGGTAAGAGCGTCGATATTGGCGGTCAGCCGAGCGATTCTGAGCTGCAGGTCTATGCGGGCGCGCGTGCGGGTCGGCGGCGAAAACATCAGCTCGATCTGCGCGCGCCGACGGTCGAACCAGTGAATATTCACCTCGTCGACGATGGTCTGGCGAAGGCGGGCAAGGTCTCTCGCCTCCCGCGATATCCACCGGGCCTGGTCGTTGTGATAAAGGAAGTCGCCGAGATGCCACTGAAACCAAACTCCGTATCGCAACCGGGGGCGCTCCCAGATATCGGTAAAATAGCGCTCGGCCTCAAGCAGTTCGCGATACTCCCTTGTCCTTGCCCAGGTGGCGTCTTTTTCCCGGATGTCGCTCCGGTCCTGGAAATACCAATCAGTCCCCCTGTCCTGCCATTCCGTCTGGAACTCATCCTGGACCGAATAAGTGTACTCGAAACGCCGGGTGAAGCGGTGATCAAAGTTATGGTCGAAGGTATTGCGGTAACCTTCCAGCCGGTCCCTCTGATCCCACCATTCGAAGGTAACGTCGGGAAGCAAGGCACCCCAGGAAGCCCCGCTGTGCCAGGACGCGATCTTATCGGGATGGACCTCGGCGAATCGCATAGCCGCGTTCTGAATCTCCCCGTAAGTCGGCTCGTGAGCGAATAGAGCCTCCAGATCGGCCATGGTTTCGGCGGGAGGCGGCAGGGTCGCGATCTCCTGGGCGGCGGCCAGAAAAAGGGCCAGAAAGGCGGCGACGGACGCCCCCAATCCCAGCGGTAGCCATATTCTACGGATCATAACAACCTCCTTGAGGCCTGTTCGGTTTCTTGATTATCGCCGGTGAGTTCCGGAAAAGGTGTAATTTTGCAGCTCCGGATATTTGCGCTCTCTTTCCTTGATGGTGCGGGTGAAGTAGCCGCCGGTGAAAGCGTCGATCCGCGCGTCGAGTTCCTGGAGGCGGATCAGCATCTCCATCCGCGTGAAAGGATCTGCGGGAGGGTTGAGTATCATATCGATCCGAAGCGAACGCCGATCGAAATAGTAGAGGGTAACCTCCTCCAGGACGCTCTTCCGGTGGGGAACCAGATTGCGCCGCACCTCGGTGGAGATATACTGCTGATTGCGGTGCCAGAGCAATTCCGAAAGCGACCAGTCGAGACGAAGACGGGTATATACTCCCTTCCGGGGGAACTCCTCGATTTGATACCGGTTCCAGTCGCGCACGCGCCACCCCTCGTAGGTCTCCCAGGATTGATCGCTGCGATGAAGATCATAATCCCGGGTCCATTCCGTGAAAGCGCCATCGTGCCAGAAACGAAACCGGTCGGTGGACCGGGTCTCGTCCCAGGTCCTCAGCTCCCAGTCGTGACGAAAATCGGTGTCGGTCCGGAGCCAGTTGTCGGTCCGCTCACGGTAAGTGTCGCGAATGTCGATGGTATAGCCCAGGCGAACCCGGGGAAGCAGGGCTCTCAGGGAAGCCCCCCTCCGCCAAGCCTCTATTCTTTCCGGGTGGACCTCGGCCCAGCGGCCCGCCACGTCCTGGACCTCCGCCCAGGTCGGCTCGGCCAGGAAGTAGTCATCCAGGTCGCGGAGATCGGTGATTTCGTCGGGAGCTCTCAGTCTTAAGGTCGGGCGATCCGGCACTTCCAGCTTTTCGATCCGGAAAACCGGAGTTCCATCGAGGATATCCTCCAGCGTAACCTCGACGTCTTCGTGGCCGTCGCCGCTGATGTCCAGGCGGGCGGTCTCCCCGAGCTTGAGATCAAGCCGCTGGGGATTGGAATTGACTTCAATCGTGACCTTCCCTTCGTCTTCATCCACGGCTTCGATCGCCAGAGTATGAATCGTCGTTCCGTCGAGCGTGAACTCGCCGCTTCCGCTGATGGAGACGGTCCTGGCGTCGGAAAGATCGTGCCGGGGAAGCTCCCGGCTCAAGAAGATCCGTTCGGCGGCGACCAGCCAGGCGACTTCCGGGTTCATGGGGTCGATCGCCAGGCTTCGCAGGTTCCGGAAGGCGGCTCCGAAAGTCAATCGTCTCCACATCCGGCCGCCGTCCCGGGTGCCGTAGAGAGCATTATCGGAGAGAATGAAGTAACGGTCGGGGTCGATGGGACAGACGCAGATCTTCCTTACTACACGGTCGGGGACACCGGGCAGCGGCATAGATGTCCAGGAGACCCCAGCGTTGGTGCTGGAGTAGGCGCCGTCCTCGGTCCCGGCATAGACCCGGTTGGGATCTACGAGGGAGAAAACCAGGGTATGGATACTGTTCTCCGCCGCGGACGAGCCCAGCTGCATCAACCGCCAGCTCCGGCCGCCGTCGTCGCTGCGAAGGACACCCTCGCTCTGGGTGCCGGCCAGCACGATGTCGGACTCAAAGGGGTGAACCGCCACGGTGTTGATAACCAGGTCGGCGATCGCCCCGGAAGGGCGAACCCAACTGTCTCCGCCGTCGCGGGAGAGAGCCAGGCCGCTTAATGTCCCGGCGAAGAGCGTGTCCGGGTTCGAGGGATCGAGGGTCAGCGAGAGAAACGCGTTTTCAAGCCGGACCGGACTGGAGTAAATTTCAGCCCAGGTATCGCCGCGATCGGTGGACCGGAAGAGCCCCTCCAGAGTGGCGGCAAAAATATTTGACGGATTGGCGGGATCGACCGACACCGCGGAGACGCCGCCGACTTCAACCTCTTCTTCCACCTCGACCTCTACTTCATCGTCCGGCGGCACAACGTCGGGCTCCTCCTCCTCCACTTCAACAACCACTTCCATCGCGGCATCGATTTGCGCTTCCAGCTCGGCCACCTGCTCCCTGGCGGCCTCAACGGCGGCCTGAGCGGAAGTCACCTCCGCTTCCAGCGCGGCTCCCTCGGCCTCCTGCTCCCGCAGGTAATCGAGCAGAACCTCCCGCCTTTCCAGCGCCGATTCGGCTATGGGGAGCCCGCGTTCGCTCAGCCAGTCTTCAAGTATGCCGTAATATGGCTGATCCAGCCAGTCCGTTCCCTCATCGAAAGGCAGGCCATCCACCTCGGCGATCGTAAGATCATCCGGCTGCCAGGCTTCGAACCGGGCGATGACATCGTCTTCGGCCGCTTCAGCGGCGGCGAGTTCCGCGCGCACGATCTCGAGCTGTTCGGTAAGATCGATAGGAGCCTCAACTTCAGTGACCTCAACTTCAGGCGCGTCCGGCTGAAATTCAATATCCTCCAAATCGGCCCAGCGGGCGACCATCTCTTCCAACTCAAACACGCCGGCAAAGAAACGGACGGCAGACATCACGTCTTCGCCGTCGTCGGTCCTTACCGTTACGCGATTGCCGTAGAAATTGTTAAGCTCTCGCCAGTTATGCCCGCTATCTTCCGAGAGAAGAACACCCTCCTCGGAACCGAGATAGAGCCTCGAAGAATCAAGGGGATCGACCGCGGCCGAGCGAAGATCGTCATCAAGGAAAGCGTGCCGTTCAACCCAAGACGTAGGAAGCGGCGGACCGGCCGGCACTTGAGCGAACAGAGGGGAGAAAAGCAAAAGCGCCGCAACTGCCACTGCGGCGGCGAGGGCAACCTGCAGGCGACCGGTCATAGAATACCTCCTTGTAGACGCTTGACTGGGTTAGAGCACAAGCATACTATAGAAACGCCGGTAGGAACGGTCAATACTTTTTTTCCGCGCATTTATAAAAGATTCGCTTCGGGCCGAAGATGCCCAGATTCAAAGCCATCCTGTTAACCCTTCTGGTCCTTTCCGCCACGGGGGCGGTATATCTGCCCGCCCTTCCCTACCCCTTTGCCTGGGACGACATCCCGGTGGTGAGGGAGAACCCCTGGCTTCGCGGGCCGGTATCCCCGCTGAGATTCTTCGATCCGGATTTCTGGCGGTATCAACTGCCCCTGGCCAGAAACGACTACCGTCCCCTGCAGATGCTGGCGCTGTCGGCGGTCGGCCGACTGGGAGGACCATCCCCGGCCGCCTACCGCCTCGCCAACTTCATCGTTCACCTGATCGCGGGATGGCTGGCCTGGCGGCTGGCGCGAGACGGCTGCGGCCTCGGCCGGCCCGCCGCCGCCGCCGCCGCCGCGCTATTCGTTCTTCACCCGATTCAAGTCGAGTCGGTGGTAAACCCCCGCAATCTCGCCGAGCTTATCGTTTGCGTTTTCTCCCTGGCTTCGATCCTCGCTTTCCTCTCTTCCTTCGGGCCGGAGCGGCGCTCCTTAAAGATCGGTCTTTGCTCGATTTTTTTCCTGGCGGCCGTCCTGACCAAGGAAAGCGCCCTGATACTCCCTCTGATTCTCGTTTTCTTTTCGCTGTCCGGCGGGAAAAAGGCCGCCGCCGGAAGAGTGGCGGCCACGATACCGGTCTGGGTCATCGCCGGCGCTTTCGGTCTTTTCAAGTTCCTGATGATGTCGGGGACGGATATCCTGAGGAGGCCGGCCGCCGGGATCGGCGCCCTGGAAGCGGCCGGGCTGGGCGGTTACTATCTGCGTCTCCTGACGTTGCCGGCGGGGTTGAATCCCCTGCATACTTTTTCTCCGCCGGTAAGAGGCTTGACCGCGGTCTGGGCGGCGGCGGCGGCGGCGGCCGCGACCACGGTGATTCTGGCGATCCGGGCGTGGGGACGGAATCGTTTCATCGCACTTCCCGGTATTATCTTCCTGCTGACCCTGCTGCCCTCCCTGAGCAAGATCGTTCAGACCGGCCGGGTGGTGGCCGAGCAGCGGATGTATCTGCCGTCGGTCTTTCTTCTGCTCTTCCTTGCCGGGTTGGCGGAGAGAACCCTGGCCGACTCCGGCCGGCGCGCCCGGAAGGCGGTCATCGGCCTGACCGCGGCGACGGCGGCGCTTTTCGCCCTTGGCGCCGGGACCTACGTTCGCGCCTGGCGCACCCCCCTCTCGCTCTGGGAACGGGCGGTCTCCCGCGCGCCTGGTTCTGCCCTGGCCCGAAACAACCTGGCGGCTGTCCTCTACGAAATGGGGGATAGCGAAGCCGCCCGGTCGCAACTCAAGGCCGCCCTGGCCATCGACCCATCCAACAGCGAGGCCCTCAACAACCTTGGGGTCTATTATCGCCACCGGGGGAATCTTTCGCGCGCGGAAGAACTCTTCCGCCGCAGTTGGTCCGCGGATGCGAATTATCAGCCGGCGGCCCTCAATCTGGCCGAGGCCCTGATGCAGAAGAGGCGCTTCGACCGGGCCGAAGTGGAAGTCAGAAAGTTTTTGGAACGCGCTCCCCGGTCGGCCGAAGCCCACAATGTCCTGGGGGTGGCGCTCGAACAACAGGGGCGGGCGGAGGAAGCCGCGGACGCTTACGCCGCGGCGGCCGAGCTCGACCCTTTTTTCGCGGCGCCGACCAGGAACATTGCCGGACTGCTCCAGGACGAGGGGAGGCACGAGGAGTCCCGGAAATGGGCCCGGGAGACGGTGAAACGGCAGCCGACCGGCGCTTCCGGCTGGACGCTGCTGGCCCGGTCGTATATTGTTGCCGGGGATTATGAAGCGGCGGCGGAGATCATCAGCGAAGGCTTGCGGGAAATACCGGGCGATCCCGGACTGGAAAGTTTTCTCTGGGCGATCCGCTCAATGGACCGTCGGCCGCAATAAGGAATCGCGGTCGAAACCGGCTGAAGCCGCCCTGGCGGCGGAATCCCCGGTCTTGACCCCATTTATTAAGGGGAGCATAAAATAGGTTGCATTTTACGCTGCCGCATAGCTGACGTGTTTGCCGTGAAAGTATTTTTTCACTATGTGAGGCTGGCGCTGACGACTACGGAGATAGCCTCTTGTATTTCTCATCAACTCCAGTTGGTTTTTTGCACGTCGGCGGCCGACGGCATTACTTTTTACATCCTGGTTTAGCAACTCGTCAGGATTAAGTTCAGGGCTATAACTGGGGAGGAAGAAAAGGCAAATATGATCGCTGTTATTCTCGACCCATCTCTTAACCTTGACTGAACGATGCACAGGATGATTGTCCACAATCAGAAATATCTTATGTCGGTTCTGTTTTCTTAAGCGGTTGAGAAACTCCAGAAAGACTTTGGTCGTGAACCGATTCTTAAACACCATAAAATTCAGTCGACCACGATTCGTAATGGCTGAGATCATACTGCAATGAAAACGTTGGCCCGTGCCTGGGATAACTGGAGTATTTCCCCGTTTTCCATAAGAGCGACCTGTAGCGTGGTCAGAACGAAGACCCATCTCATCCCCCCAATAAATACGGGCCTTTTCTCGTTTAGCCAAGGTACAGATAGCAGGATATTTTTCCTCCAGCCATTGTCGGACCGCTTCCGGATTCTTTTCATATGCTTGGCGGATTGGTTTCTGGGGAGTAAACTCCCAGCGCGCCAGATAACGGCCAATAGTCCAAATCGAGAGCTGTATTCCAAATCTCTTTTCGACCAATTGAGCAACTGCTTCTCTGGTCCAAAGACAAAAAGGCAGTTTGAGCTGTTCTGGATGATGATCTATTATGGCTTTCGCTATTTGCGCTGCTTGCCAGGGAAGAAGAGCTCCTTTTTTAGGACGCCCTCTCTTTTTAGCTTTCAGCGCTTTTGTTCCTTCCCGTCGATAAGCAGCAACCCATCTCCCAACAGCTTGCCTGGTAACTCCAAGGATCTTTGCAATATCTATTTGCTTAGTGCCGCTAACAAACGCCTTGATAGCCTTGCGGCGTAGGTCTTCTTGGGCAATAGATGGCAGTGAGCGAGCATCCGAAACGTTCATGCTCGCAGTATACTATAAGACAAGCATAATGCAACCTATTTTATGCTCTGATTAGTAACTCACTGACCCGAGCGCAGGTCACCGACCTCATCCTTTACGTCTTCAATAATCCCCCGCAGTTCGTCGATCATCTCGGTGTCGTCTTTGATCTCCTCCGCCAGCCTGAGGATCTCCTCCAGCAGCCGCATCTCGTCACGGATATCCACGATTTCACTGATCAGATCGGGCAGATCGCGGGTATTATCGGCCACGTCTTCGACCGAGGTTCTCACATCCTCCATCGCGAGGGCGATATCCATTACGTCTCCCAGCGACTCCTGAATGCCGGCGATATCCCCGGTATCCTGCCGGATTTCTTCCACGAGTTCCCTGATCTCCGTCAGGGGGCGAGCGCCTTCCTCCACCCGGGCAACGGCGGCCTGCAACACCGCGTTCTCCTGGATGAGAAAGGTCATCTGCTGGAGGATCGCCGCCTGCTGCCGGGCCATCTCTTCCTGCTGTCGGATAAGCTGCTGTTGGAAGGCCCGGTCGCTCTGAACCTCGATCTTGAGAAAGGTTCTTTCCTCCACGACCCGGATGCCTTCCGGCCCCTCGATCAGCGAAAGATCGGTGGCCGGGCGAACGATCTGCGGGGCGGCCTCCCGCGCCCGGCTGCGCAACTCCTCCACCGCTTCGGCCACCTTGGCCCGCGCTTCATCTTCCCGACCCAGGGCCCGGGCCTCCTCGGCCTCCTGCAGGGCACGGTAGATTCCGGCCAGACCGTCTTCCCGGTTTTCTTCCGCCACCGCCGTTGCTCCCGCTACCATCAGCATAATTATAGCGACGGTGATCGCTTTCATCCCTGTCTCCTCTCGATAATTTCCGGTTGATTCAAAATGTTGTTGAGACGAAGAAGGTAGCGGCCGATCGATCCGAGGGCTTCCAGCATATTCGAGAAGATCGAGTAGGCCCGGGGCGAACATATTCCCATCAGCAGCCTTTCCTCGTGTTCGGCCTGATAGTGGTCCGCCAGTCTGATCAGCTGGCGACAGGAAAAGGTCGTTTTCTCCGAGTTCCGGCCGTTCCCGTTTTCCGCGTCTTCGGCCAGCCCCTGGAATATCCGGTCGGCCAGCACCAGAAGACGGCGGCAGTGATCGAGCGCGAGATGGCTGAACTCGATCTTCTCCACGATCTTGATCTGGAAATCGTCGCAGAGATTGGAGATGTTGACGGCGATCATCTTCAGATTATGCCACGCCCCCAGGTAGGGTTGGGCGCGGCGCGCGCAATCCAAAGACTTTTCGGCCAGGCACTCGGAGACCAGTCTTTCGAGGTTTTTTCTGAACAGTCGCGCCAGGGCCTGCCCGCGCCGCTTCAGTGACTTCAGGGCGGCGATGTCTTCGCGCAGAAAGGCCTCGTGGGCCGGTTCGAGCAAACGGGCCATCTTCACCACGTCCCGGATCTCGGGCCGGGAGGAAGAAGGCGTCGCGCGGGCGGCTGTCGTCTTAACTTTCAAGGGCTACGGTCGCCTTGATCGCCTGCTTTTCGCGGGGTTGAAGGGCGAGCTCCCTGATCAACGAATAAATCTGTTTTTTGTGCCGGCGGTATTCCGCCGGGTTACCGGATTTTTTACAGGCCAGGGCGATCACGGTGTGGGCGCGGATCTTCTCCCGGACATAGACCGCGGGGATATGAACCAGCGTGGCCCGACAGACCTCAACGGCCTCCTCCAGCCGCCCTTCCTTGAAACAGGCTTCGGCTTCAACAATCCGGGCCCGGGTGTTGCGGGGAAACAGTTCCAGGATTCTTCCGGCCGTCCGGCGGGCCCGCCGGAACTGTTTCCCCCGGATCAACGATTCCGCCAGGCCGATCAAAGACTCGTAGGTATCCTTTCCCGCGATCGCTTCGGCCATCATCCGGTGAAAAGCCTCACCCTCTCTATCGCCCAGTTTTGCCGTCGCCGCCGCCAGAATGCGATGAGCCAGGACCTGCTCCCAGACATAGTAAGCGTAAGTCGCCTTTAGCCCGTCTTCGCAACGTTCGACCGCCTTCTCCCAGTTTCCCTCTTCGTAAGCCATCCACCCCCGGCAGATAAGAGCCCGGGCGTTATGGGGGGCTATTTCGTCGACGCGGTCAAGATAGGCCCGGGCGGCGGCGTGGTCGCCGGTTTTCACCTTGAGTTCGGCCAGGTGGATGAGCCCCTGGTAGGAGTCGGGCTTGATCCGCAGCACCTCGTTGAACTCGTATTCGGCCAGGCCGAGATTCCCGAGCTCTTTCAGCGCCACCCCCAGCCAAACCCTGACCTTGATGTTATCCGGCTGGAAAGCGGCCGCGCTCTGGAAAGACTGCACCGCGCCGAGATAATTCCGCTGCCGGAAGTGCAGTTTCCCCAATTCGAGACAGCGCTGGAAAGATTCTCCGTAAACCTTGATCGCGTCCCGCAAGACTTCAATCGCTTCCTCGTAGTCGCCCCGGCGCGCCAGCAGGGAAAACAGCCGGTAACGGCTCTTCTCCCGAATCGGGTTGTGTTCGGGGATGGCCTCGTACATCTCGACGGCGAGTTCGGGATGGTGGCCGGCGCGGTAGAGCTTTTCCAGCGCCAGGTAAGGCTTGAAGCGATCGGGAAATCTTCTGGCGGTTTTCTGGAAGGTTTTTATCGCCGCCGTCTCCTTCCCCGCCTGGGCCTGGGCTTTGCCCAGTTTGACCAGGAGGTTATAGGAGCGGGGGTGGTGCCGGCAGGCGATCTCATAGAGCAGGCCCGCCTCCCGCCAGAGATTCCGGCGGGCCAGGATCTCCCCCAGCCGCACGAAATTGGTGGAGTAGATGGGATGCTTTTTGATAGCCGACCAGATCCGGAAGAGAGCGGCCTCTCCCGAAAGCGCGCGATCGAGAGCCTCGACACTCCTGCTCTGGGTCTTTCCGGCAGCCATAACTATTACCCGATTATATCGAAGGAGCGATAACCGCCACGGGGCGGCAGCCTTTCGATCCTGGTTTTATCCACCCGGGCCGACGACGGGCCGCAGCCGGCCCATTCCCTCATACGCTCAAGCGCCTCGGGGTCTCCCTCCGCCTCGATCTCCACCCGGCCGTCGGGAAGATTCCGGACGAAGCCGGTAAGGCCGAGCCGCTCGGCCGTGTTCCTGGTATAGTATCGAAAGGATACCCCCTGAACCCGCCCGGAGACAAGGATTCTCAACCTATTTTTTTCCGGCGGCACGCTCATTTTCGGTTTGTCACTCGGTCACGTGTTTTCCCCAGTATTCTTCCAGTGGATATTTCTCTCGGTTGAGTTTCAACTTGGCGGAGATCGCCCGGCTGAGATCGAGATTAAGGCTGTTGCAGAGACTCAGCAGGTAAATAGCGACATCCGCGACCTCTCGCCCCACTTCTTCCAGTTTCCCCGGCGCGGCGCCGGCGAACCGGGATTCGCCCACGGTCGCCCATTGAAAATGTTCCATCAATTCCGCCGCTTCAATTGTGATCGACATACTGAGGTTCTTGGGCGAGTGGAACTGCTCCCAGTCTCTCTCGGCCACGAAACGGCGAACCGATTCTTTCAGTTGCGCGACCGTGGCCCCGGAATCGGATTCGAGGGGGGATTCTTCTTCCGGCCCGACGGCGGGTTTCGGGGGAGCCGAATAGATCCGCCGGAGTTTTTCCACCAAGGGGCGGTCGGCGGCGGCAAAATCGAATCCGGCCAGTTCCCGGGAATGGATCCAGCGGAAATCGGCCACGTCGCGCGGTTCCGGATTTCCCCTTTTGTGGGCGCAGCGATAAGCAAGCATCAAAACGTGCCGCGCCGAACCGGGATCCGTCACATAGTTGTGCGAGGTCACACCGAAGATGTCCCCGACCTCGATCTCGAAATCCAACTCCTCCTTGATCTCTCTTTTCAAAGCCCGGACCGGATCCTCGGAAAACTCGATCTTGCCGCCCGGAAACTCCCACTTCAGGGGTTCAAGAGCGGAATCCTCCTTCCTCCGGGCGATCAAGAACTGGTCGCCCTTCCAGATGATCCCGCAGACCACCAGCATTATCCGGGCGTGAAAGGTTTCCGGCCGCCGGGATTGGTTTTCGATCATAAGAGGGTCCTCATTTCAGCGAAGATCTTACTCAAACCGGCCGGCCTTTTCAAGGCGATTCACCGGCCTTTGTTATTGCCGGAGCGAGGTCGAACCCGGTAGGATATGGGCTCACGCCAAGAGTATCACGGAGAGAAGATGCAACTGAAGCCCCGGGAGTATTTTGAATTCCAGCGCCTGGAAATCGTCGCCGGAGCTGGTTTCGGCATCGGTAGCGGATGAAGACTTCCGTTCTGAAAATTTCCGGCGGAGCCGTTCTGCTGGCGGCCCTGGTCTTTGTCGCCTTCCAGCCCGCACTCGACAACGGGTTCACCAACTGGGACGATCCGAAATACGTGACCGAAAATATCCTGATCCGAAGGATCGATCCCGTCGGGATCCGGCGGATGCTCAATCCCCACTACGGTTCCTACAAACCGGTCGTTCTTTTTTCCCTGGCCGCAAACTACCGCTTTGCCGGCCTGAACCCCCGCCCCTACCACGCCACCAACATTCTACTCCACTGCGCCAACGCCCTGCTGGTGCTGGTCTTTCTTTACCAAATCGGCAAAGATTTCCCGGCGGCGGTACTGGCCGCGGCGCTGTTCGCGGTCCATCCCCTGCGGGTGGAATCGGTGGCCTGGGTGACGGAGAGAAAGGATCTCCTGTTCGCCTTCTTTCTGCTCGTCTCGATGCTCTTCTACCTTTCCTACCTTAACCGGTCGAGGAAAATATTCTTCGCCTTTTCGCTGGCGGCGTTCCTATTCTCCCTCGCCGCCAAGCCGCAGGGCGTGACGCTGCCCTTCATCCTGCTCTTGATCGATTACTACCGAAGACGAAAAATGGTTTCGCGGATCCTGACGGAAAAACTTCCCTTTCTCCTGCTGGCGGGGGCGGCTCTGGTCCTCAACCTGGTCGCCTGGGGTAACTTCGTCGGTTTCGAGCCCGCGGCGGCGGGGGGCGCTATTTCGGCGGAAAGGTTCTCGATTCCGGTCTGGGGGATCGGCTTCTACCTGGCAAAAACCGTCTTTCCGTTCCAACTCTCCGCTTTCTATCCCTCCCCGACATTCAACCTCCCCGGCCTGGCGGCGGCCGGGTTCGGTTTCGCGTTTCTTATTCTGACGGCGCTCTCCTTCCGTCGGCGGAGGCTGTTCTTCGGAAACGCCTTCTTTCTCCTTGCTCTGGCGCCGGTCATTCAGCTTCTCCCGACCGGCCCGGCGGCGGCGGCTGACCGCTACACTTATCTGCCCTCCATCGGTCTTTTTTTTCTGGCCGGCCTGTTGGTTTCACGCTTGAGCCGCTCCGAAAGTATCGTTCGCCCGCTCCGGCATATCTCATTCGCGGCGGCCGGGGCGATCGTTCTCCTGCTGATCCCGCTGACCAGATCCCGCTGCCGGGTCTGGCGCGACAGTCTCAGCCTCTGGAACGACGTGCTTGACAAGCTTCCGGAGCTGGATCTCGCCTGGAACAACCGGGGGCTGGCCTGGGCGGAAATGGGCGAATGGCATAAAGCGGTGGAGGATTACAACCGCGCCATCGAGATCGAACCGCGAGTCCACCTTCCCTACACGAACCGGGGTATGGCCTGGGCCCGATTGGGCCGGCTCGACCGGGCGCTTGCCGACCTTAACCGGGCGATCTCTCTGAACCCCCGAGCGGCCCGGGCGCTGGCCAATCGAGGCGCCATTCACCAAATGCTGGGGATGGAGGCGGCGGCGCGGGCGGACTACGATCGCACCCTGGGAATCGATCCCAATGATTACAAGACCTATTTCAACCGGGGACAGCTCAACCTTGACACCGGCCGCTGGGAAGAAGCCCGGGAAGACTTCACCCGGGCAATCGGATTCGACCCCGGCGACGCTCAATCCTTTTATTACCGCGGCCTGGCGCATCAGCGTCTTGGCCTCTTCGGCCGCGCCCGGCAGGATTATCTCCGGGCCCTGCAGCTGCAGCCCGATCGGGAAGAGCCGGCCCGGGCCTTGCGCGAGATCGAGAGAATTGAGCGGCGCGGGGACCCGGGCTGACGATAAACCGGCGCGTTGTCACCACCGCCGGGCGGCGGCCGCGGCCAGCAGGTAGAGTCCCGCACCCAGACCGATCACCGCCGAGATCCCCAGGTGGATCGCGGCCAGATTGGCCGCCAGGGCGCTGACCACAGAAGCGAACCCGTTGATCCCCCAGGCCCAGGGAATCCCTCCGGGCGAACCGCGGGCGAGCCGTTTCAGCCCCATCGGGAAAGGCATCCCCATCAGGAAGGCGGGCGGAGCGATCAAGGCCACCGCCAGCGGAACCTTGACCGGAACGGGGACCCCCAGCGTGCGGTCGATCACCGTCGGCAGGAAAAAATAATACGCCAGCAGGGTGACGCCGGCGGCGAAGGGAAACAGCCGCACCGGAACCCCGCCCTTTCCCTCCCGGGCGGCGGGCGAAAACCTCCCGGAGAAGCCCGAACCCAGCCCCGCGAAGAGCATAAAAGAGGCCACCGTCAGCGAGGCGGCGTAGACGGGATGGCCCAGGTAGAGGATGAACTTCTGGATGAAGGCGATCTCCACGAACAGGAAAGCCAGCCCCAGGGCGGAGAAATAGGCGACCGTTGACGACTTGTGCCGGCCGAACGCTCTCCGGGAGCGCGTCGCCGCCAGCGGCAGCAGGATGAAAACCGTCCCCGCCACCAGGGCCTGCGCGAGGGCGAAGAGCAACAGCAGGTATCCCCACTCCAGCAGGAAAGCCCCTCCCCGCTCCCGGGCCTCCAGAAGCTCGGGCAGGGTGGCCCAGCGAAAGAAGCGGAAGAAGAACGGCCGGTCGTCGGTCGGAGGCGCGATCGCGAACTTGTAGTCCCGGATGAAACCATCCCGCCCGGGGCCCAGCAGCGCCGCCGCCCCTTGGCGGAGCCAGGGCGGATCGAGCCGGTGAAAGCGGTCGGCCCGATCCGGGCTTATGCCCGGGAAGTAGTCAAGGTCGAAGAACCGGGAGTCCGCGAAATCGACCAGGGCGGCGAGCCCGGTTTCTCCCAGGGGCGTCCTCCGCGCCATCACGGTCACCGTGTCCCACCCCCGGACCACCGCCAGGGAAGCGGCGGGGTCGGCGCCCTCCCGCCGCCAGGCCTCGGCTATGGTGGCGATGATCTTGAGGCTGTCGCGGGGGGGAAGATTGAGGGGCATCGTGACGGCGAGGGCCCCTTCCGGTTTCAGGCGGGAGAATACGGTTCGGAAGGAGTTGACGGTGAAAAGGAAATCCTCCCGCAGGGAGTGCGCCGCCGCCCCGAAACCGGAGGCGGCGGCGAGCTGGACCAGATCGTAGCGGTCCCCGGTGGTCTCGATGAAGATTCTCGCCTCCGAAATCGCGACCCGGACCCGTTCGTCATCATAGAGTCCGGAAGAAAAATCGTCGAATTCCCGGACCAGGTCCATATGCCGGGGATTGAGTTCGACGGCGACGACCTGATCCGCGCCGTGGACCAGCGCGCTTAAAACCTCCTCTCCCCCCCCCGCGTTCAGAACCAGGACGCGGCCGACTTCGACCAGGCTGTAGGGGGCGGCGGAGATCCGGTATCTGAATATCTCCCGGTCATCCCGGCGCAGCGCGGCGGTGATAACGCCGGCGAAATCGCCGTCGGAGAAGATCGCGATCTGCTCCGGCACCCTTCCCCGGTAGGCCAGGCTCAGGCCGGGGGCGTGACGAAAGGGTATCTCCGGCGACCGCAGGGCGGCCAGCAGCTCCGAAGGACCGTGTCTCTCGGAGACGATCTCGGCGCCGGGGATATCCAGGCTCCGGCTCAGGTCCTTGTAGGGGGAAAGCTCGAGGACGAGCCACCGTCCCGGCCAGGCCAGGGCCAGCAGAACCGCCGCGACGGCGGCCGCGGCCGTCTTGCGCGCGGTCCCGCCGGCGGCGGCGGAGATCG